>NZ_JBIVHB010000001.1:0-466689 GCF_044748965.1 Cupriavidus sp. NPDC089707 | reverse complement strand
GCGCTTGGAGGTCTCCTGGATCTGCTCGCGGATGTCGTTCATGCCGGTGATGGCGTTCTGCACCGCCTGCTGACCCTGCTCGGCGGCGGACAGCGAAGCGCGCGCGACGTTGGCCGACTCGGCCGCGCCGCGCGATACCTGCGTGATGCGGTCGGCCATCTCCACCACCGATTCGCCGGTCTGGCGGATCTGGCGCGACTGCTCTTCGGTGGTCGACACCAGCTGGGTCGAGGTGGCCTGCACCTGCCCCGATGCCTGCGTCACCTCGCCGGCGGTCTGCTGCACCCGGCCGACCAGCTCGCGCAGTTCTTCCACGGTGTAGTTGACCGAGTCGGCGATGGCGCCGGTGATGTCCTCGGTCACCGTGGCCTGGCGCGTCAGGTCGCCGTCGGCGATGTCCTGCAGCTCGTTCATCAGCTGCAGAATGGCCTTCTGGGTGTTGTCGTTGTTGCGCTTTTCATCGAGGCGGCGCGCTTCGGCCTCGCGTTCGCGCGCCTCGGCTTCGAGCGCGCGCATGCGCGAATCGCGCAGGTACAGCGCGGCCAGGCCGACCAGGCACAGCAGCGTCAGCAGCGCGGACACCACGGTTGCGCCCAGCGTCACCGGACGCACGCGCGCCGACTCGGCATAGGCGCGCTGCAAGGCCGACAGCTCGCCGCGCAGCGCCTCGTTGTCGTTGAAGATCTGCTGCTGCGCGCGCTTGGCGGCGATCAGGCCGGGCAGGTTTTGCAGGATGGTCTGGGTGGTCTTCTGCACCGCGTCGAAACGCTGCGACAGCTGCTTCAGGTAGCCGCGCGTCTCTTCGTCGGTGGCCGCGGCGAGGCGCAGCGCTTCGCTGCCGTTCATCAGGCCGTCGAGCGTCTCGCGGAAGGTGTTGGTGTCCTTGCCGAGCAGGAACGCGGTCTCCGGGTTGACGCCCTCGCCGGCCAGGAACTCGTTCAGGTTCTTGCCCAGGCGCTGCGTCAGCATCACCAGCTGCGCGGACGCCGCCACCTCGCGCGCATTGGCGCCGGACTGCAGCTTGATGGCGGCCACCTGCTCGGCGGCTTCCAGCAGTTCGGGGTTCGAGGCGTTGAAGACCTGCAGGGTCTGGCCGATGGTGGTCAGCACCGGCTGCTGGGCCAGCACGTCGGCCGCGCTCTTCTCGGAGCGCTTCCACGACGTCATGGCGGCCTCCAGCAGCGGCGCGGCATTGCCCGTGGTGGCGCGCACGCGTTTCTCGTCGCTGCCGTCCTGCAGCGCCTTCAGGTCCTTTGCCAACGTCTCCTTGGATTCGCGCAGCTGCGTGAAGGCCTGCGCATTGCCCAGCAGCGCCACCGGCACCGCCTTGCCCAGGCGCTGCGAGTGCATCAGCATGTCGCCGGCGATCTCGATCTGCGCCGCGCCGTTGTTGGCGATGCGGTTATCCAGGTACACCGAGCCCAGCAGCGCCACCAGCGACACCACCACGCCCACCGTCAGCACCCGCTGCTGCGACGAGAACGGCATGCGGCCCAGCCAGGCCGACACCTGCTCCACCGGCGTGGCGCCAAGCCCGGCGGGCGCGGGGGGTTCGGCAGGCGCGGCAGGCGAGGCTTCCCGGCCGCCGGCATAGGCCATTTCCGGCCCGCCAAGGGCGGCCGCAGCGGCGGCGTCGGCTGCCGGCGTACGCCGGCCCAGGCTGAATTTCTTGAAACCCATGGCACCCTCTTCCGTGTTATTCGTTGTTATGCCCGGCGGCTCGTGCCGGGTGCGCCAGCCTGGGGCCAGCGCGTGTTTTTTTGCCCGCTCTCGGCGTGGCGCCTGCGCGCGCCGGCTTCAGGCCGCGCTGCGGCCCACCTGCAGGAACGCCGGCGCGTCCAGCAGCGCGCGCACGTTGAGCACCTGCCAGTCGCGCCCATCGCGGTCCGCGAAGCGCTGGCCCTCCCAGGCCGGCGCCTCATCGTGTCCTTGCGCCGCCTCCCCGTGCGGCAGGCCCAGGTCCGCGGCATGGCGCAAACCCGCCACGCGCGTGGCCAGGATCGCGCAGGCGCGCTCCACCTGGCGCGACAGCACCACCAGCTTGCTGCCGGGCGGCACCGGCGTCGGCGCGCCGCCGCAGAACAGGCTGAAATCGATCACGCCGAGCAGGCTGCCGCGTGCATTGACCAGGCCGCTGTACCACGGCTGCGTCAGCGGCACGGGGCTGGGCTGGCGCATGTCAAGCACCTCGCCAGTCTCGGCCAGCGGCAGCAGCCAGTGGCGCGTGCCGATCTGCAGCGCCAGGTAGCTGTCTGCGGCGGGCAGGCTGCGCGCCTCGCGCAGGCGCCGCGCCAGCATGGCCTGGTAGTCCTGCAGGCGGGTGTGGCGGGCGCGTAGGTCTTGGCGTGGCGCGTTCATGTGGCGGTCCCCGGTACTGGTGGTGGCATCCCGTACGGCCGGCGCTGGCGGCTCAGTGCGCCAGCGCGGCGATCTTGCCCAGCAGTTCCTCGCCGTCGACCGGCTTGACGATGTAGTCCGACGCCCCCTGGCGCATGCCCCAGATGCGGTCGGTGTCCAGTCCCTTGCTGGTGCACATGATCACGGGGATGTCCTTGAAGCGGTCGTCGCGCTTGATCGCGCGGGTGGCCTGGTAGCCGTTCTGGCCGGGCATCACCACGTCCATGAGGATCAGGTCGAAGCTTTCCGATTCCAGGCGCGCAAAGGCCTGGTCGCTGTTGCCGGCGACCGAGACCTTGAAGCCGCGCTTGCCGAGCAGGTCGGACATGAACAGCGCTTCGGTCGGGGAATCGTCGACGATCAGGATCTTGTTGATGGCAGTCATGAGGTTTCCTTCGGTTCGTTCATGCCGGCAAAGCCCGTTCCGCTCCGTCAGCGTGGACCGGCAGGCAGGCCTGCACGGCCTGCAGCAGCGCTTCGCGGGTGAACGGCTTGGCCAGATGGTCATGCGCCCCCACCAGCCGGCCGCGCGAGCGGTCGAACACGCCGTCGCGCGAGGACAGCATGATCACGGGGATGGTGTGGAAGCGCGGGCTTTTCTTGATCAGGGAGCAGGTCTGATAGCCGTCCAGCCGGGGCATCAGGATGTCGCAGAAGACCAGGTCCGGATGCAACTCGCCGACCTTGGCCAGCGCCTCGAAGCCGTCCTCGGCCAGCATTACCTGGTATCCCGCCTGCGACAGGAAGATCTCCGCGGTACGGCGGATAGTGCTGGAATCGTCGATGACCAGCACCTTGCGGCGCGCGTGCGCCTGGGTGTCCGGCATTGGTGCGCCAGGCGCCGCAACGCTGGCGCCGGCGGCATTGACCCGCTGGTTTTCTTCTGTTTGAGCGACCCGCATGTTGTTCCCGCGACCGGCCACGCCATGCGGCGCGCCGGCAAGCACCAGAGAACACCCGTGCGGAGCAGCGCGACCCATGCGCGCCCCGACGGACCCCCGAAAATAATGCTGCTTCCCTTCAAGGCCGGGCCCAGACCCGGCAGTGGCGGTGCGTGGAACCCGCACCTGCCTGCCGTCTTCCCTACCAATGGTGGATGGACGGCCACATAATTTGCAACAGAGTGTGACAAGACGCCGGTGGGCCGTCAATCCGGGGCGGCGGGCCCTTGCCGGCGTTCTGTCGTATCGGCGCGACGCGCGCTGCCAGTCTGGCGGCTTTCTATGAAGCTTCGATGGCGCGCAAGCTGGCGTCGGGCCGGACGGCGGCCAGCGTCAGATGGCCACCATCTCAAAATCTTCCTTGCGCGCGCCGCATTCCGGGCAGGTCCAGTTGATGGGCACGTCTTCCCACCGGGTCCCCGGGGCGATGCCG
Organism: Cupriavidus sp. NPDC089707; assembly: GCF_044748965.1. Lineage (NCBI taxonomy): Bacteria > Pseudomonadati > Pseudomonadota > Betaproteobacteria > Burkholderiales > Burkholderiaceae > Cupriavidus > Cupriavidus sp. NPDC089707. The sequence continues at coordinate 462,918 of NZ_JBIVHB010000001.1, read as the reverse complement.
TCTTCCGGCGCGCCTGCGGCTTCATCGTAGATCCAGCCACAGATCAGGCACATCCAAGTCTTGTATTCCATAACAGGCTCTGGCCACTCTCCATTAAAATCCAGCGCAGATGGTACCGAAACCGTGCCGCCCGCGCCAGCCGGCGACCGCCAGAATCGTGCCAGTTCCGCCGTGTTCGCGCATGTTAGCGCCGGATTGGCAGTCAATTGCCGTGAAATTCCACGGCATTGGCTGCATGTCGACGAGACGCCGGCCGCGCCGCCACGTTCCCAGCAGTCCTTGATTCCACTCAACGCCATGTCCCGTAACCAGCAGCTCTTCGACCGCGCCCAGCAGACCATTCCCGGCGGCGTCAACTCCCCCGTGCGCGCCTTCCGCTCGGTGGGCGGCACGCCGCGCTTCATCACGCGCGCCGAGGGAGCCTATATGTGGGATGCCGACGGCCAGCGCTATATCGACTACATCGGCTCCTGGGGCCCGATGATCGTCGGCCACGCCCACCCCGAGGTGGTGCGCGCGGTACAGGAGACCTGTGCCCAGAGCTTTTCGTTCGGCGCGCCCACCGAGGGCGAGATCGTCATGGCCGAAGAAATCTGCAAGCTGGTGCCGTCGATCGAGCAGGTGCGGCTGGTGTCTTCCGGCACCGAGGCCACCATGAGCGCGCTGCGGCTGGCGCGTGGCTTTACCGGCCGCGACCTGATCATCAAGTTCGAGGGCTGCTACCACGGCCATGCCGACAGCCTGCTGGTCAAGGCCGGCTCGGGCCTGCTGACCTTCGCCGACACCACGCAGAACGCGCCCTCCTCGGCCGGCGTGCCCGCCGACGTCACGCGCCACACCATGGTGCTGGAGTACAACAACGTCGAGCAGCTGGAGCAGGCCTTCACCAGGCACGCCGGCGAGATCGCCGCGGTGATCGTCGAGCCGGTGGCCGGCAACATGAACCTGGTGCGCGCCAGCGACGCCTTCCTGAAGGCCATGCGCGAACTGTGCAGCCGCGACGGCGCGGTGCTGATCTTCGATGAAGTGATGACCGGCTTCCGCGTGGCGCTGGGCGGCGCCCAGGCCCACTACGGCATCCGCCCGGACATGACCTGCCTGGGCAAGGTCATCGGCGGCGGCATGCCGGCGGCGGCCTTCGGCGGGCGGCGCGACATCATGGCCAAGCTGGCGCCGCTGGGCGGCGTCTACCAGGCCGGCACACTGTCGGGCAATCCGCTGGCGGTGGCCGCCGGCCTGACCACGCTCAAGCTGATCCAGGCGCCCGGCTTCTATGACAAGCTGGCCGCGCAGACCCGCAAGCTGGCCGACGGCCTGGCCGACGCCGCGCGGGCGGCCGGCGTGCCGTTTGCCGCCGACGCCATCGGCGGCATGTTCGGCCTGTACTTCCGCGAAGGCGTGCCCGGCAGCTTCGCCGAGGTGACCAAGAGCGACACCGCGCGCTTCAATCGCTTCTTCCATGCCATGCTGGATAACGGCGTCTACCTGGCGCCGTCGGCGTTCGAGGCCGGCTTTGTCTCGGCGCAGCACGACGACGCCATCCTGGACGCCACCTTCGACGCCGCGCGCAAGGCCTTCGCAGCGGGCTGAGGGCCGCGCCGGGCAGTCACCTGCGCGGCTGCCTGCCCGTCGCCTGGCTGATGGGCGGTGCGCTACACTTGGCATTCGCTGATCCACGCCCACCATGCCTAACCTGCGGAGTCTCACGATGCGCGCCTCTTCCTCCCTGTCTTCGTCGATGCGCTCGCCGCTGTCTGTGCTGCGCTGGCTGCTGCTGGCGGCCATGGCCAGCCTGCTGACCGCCTGCGGCTACAACGACTTCCAGACCAAGGACGAGGCGGTCAAGGCGGCCTGGGGCGAGGTCATCAACCAGTACCAGCGCCGCGCCGACCTGATTCCCAACCTGGTCAACACCGTCAAGGGCTACGCCACGCACGAGCGCGAGACGCTCGAAGCGGTGACCAAGGCGCGCGCCGCCGCCACCAGCATCCAGGTCTCGCCCGAGACCCTGAACGACCCGGAAGCGTTCAAGCGCTTCCAGCAGGCGCAGGGCGAACTGTCCAGCGCGCTGTCGCGCCTGCTGGCGGTGTCCGAGAACTACCCGCAACTGAAGGCCGACGCCTCCTTCCGCGACCTGCAGTCGCAGCTGGAAGGCACCGAGAACCGCATCACCGTGGCGCGCCAGCGCTATATCGCCGCGGTGCAGGACTTCAACGTCCTGGCGCGCAGCTTCCCCACCAACCTGACCGCGATGATCTTCAAGTACCCGGTCAAGCCGTCGTTCACGGTGGACAACGAGAAGGCCATCTCGACGCCCCCGGCGGTCAAGTTCTGAGGCAGCGGCCATGGGCCTGACCATCGGCCGCTGGCAGCAGGCGTCTTTCTGGCGCACCGGCCTGGCCGCGCTGCTGCTGTGGATGGCGGCATGGCTGTGCACGCCGGCGCTGGCGGCCGATGGCTTCGTCCCGGTGCCGCCGCTGACCCAGCGCGTCACCGACCTGACCGGCACGCTGAGCTCGCAGCAGCGCACCGCGCTGGAAAACGTGCTCGCCGAATACGAACAGCAGCGCGGCAGCCAGATCTTCGTGCTGATGGTGCCGACCACCGAGCCCGAGCCCATCGACGCCTACAGCATCCGCGTGGCCGACGCCTGGCGCGCCGGGCGCAAGGGCATCGACGACGGCGTGATCGTGCTGATCGCCAAGAACAATCCGGCGGGGCTGCGCAAGATGCGGCTCGAGGTCGGCCGCGGCGTGCAGGGCTCGCTGACCGATGCCATGTCCAAGCGCATCCTGCAGGACGTGATGGCGCCGCACTTCCGCCAGAACGATTTCTATGGCGGGCTGGCGGCCGGCATCTCCGCCATCCAGGCCACCATCGACAAGGAAGGCCTGGCCGGACCGCAGCCGCGCAAGGCGCAACAATCCTCCGCGCTGGAGGACTGGCTGCCGGTGCTGTTCCCGCTGGCGATCATCCTGCTTTTCTTTATCGGCGCGATGCGGCGCTCGCGCGGGCCGCAGATCGTCACCACCCGGCGCGGCCGTGACGTGATCGCCGGCGGCCTGGGGGGATTGGGCGGCTATGGCATGGGTCAGGACTGGGGACGGCGCGGCGGCGGCTTCGGAGGAGGTTTCGGAGGCGGCGGCGGTGGCGGCTTCAGCGGCGGAGGCGGCGGCGGCTTCGATGGCGGCGGCGCGTCCGGCAACTGGTGACACAAGGAGCGACGACCATGCCCCATCTCCGACGTGCCCTGCATCATCTCGCCACCACCGCCGGCACCGCGCGCAAGCACTTCCCGGCCGAGGCCCAGCAGCAGCTCCATGCGGCCGTGCATGCCGGCGAGTCGCGCCATCGCGGCGAAGTCCGCGTGGTCATCGAAGCCAGCCTGCCGCTGGGCCACGCCTGGGCCGGCGTGACCCCACGCGAGCGCGCCCGCTTCCTGTTCGGCGCGCTGGAAGTCTGGAACACCGCCGACCATACCGGCGTGCTGCTCTATATCAACCTGGCCGACCACGCCGTCGAGCTGCTGGCCGATCGCGGCATCGACGCCAGCGTGGGGCCGGCGATCTGGCGCGAACTGTGCGATGAACTTGCGCATGGGCTGAAGCAGGACCTGTCGGTGGCGCCGGTGCTGGTCACGGTGGCGCGCATCCATGAGCTGCTGGCCACCCACTTCCCGTCCGACGGCGGGCACAACCCCAATGAGCTGGATGACCGGCCGATCCTGATCTAGGGACTAGCGGGCGGGCGCGCGCCGCGCGCCCATCAGGTACCACACCGCCGCCAGCACCTGCAGCACCACCAGCCCGCCCCACGCCGTCATGTGCGCCGCCTTCGGGTAATGGCCGCCGCTGGACGGCCACAGGTCGAGCACGAACCCTACCCCGACCTGGCATGCAAAGGTCGCCAGGAACACCGTCAGCGTCAGCGCCGTGGTGGCACGTCCGATCAGCGCGTCGGGGAAGCTGCGGGCCAGCACCGCATAGGTCAGGATGCCGCTGGAGCCGAACACGCCGTAGGCCGCCCACAGCAGCACCGGCGGCAGCGGCACCTGTGCCATCAGCAGCGCCTGCACCACGATAAATCCGGTCATGCCGATACCGGCAAAGGCATAGAGACTGACGCCGATGCGCTCCAGGTGGCGCGCCGCCCAGCCCGAGCCGACGCAGCCCGCCATCATCGCGAAGCCGATCACCGAAACCAGCCGCGCACTGGTGGCCGGATCGAAGCCCGGCACATCGCGCAGGAAGGCACCGACCCACAGGGTCTGCACCGCCAGGAATACACCCTGGTTCAGCAGCGTCAGCGGCACCACGCGCCAGAAACGCTCGCTGGCCAGGATCTGGCGCGTGCCGCGCAGTTGCTCGCGCAGGCTTTCCTTGCCGGCGCGCGGCTTGTCGGGCACGCTGAACCACAGCAGCGCCGCCATCGCCAGCGACACACCCGCCAGCCCGGCGCTGACCATGCGCCAGTCCGTCAGCGACAGCAGCCACGACAGCGGGGTGCCGACCAGCACCGCGCCGAACCCGCCGATTGCCATCACCACGCCGTTGAGCAACGGCATGCGCGACAGCGGGAACCACATCGACAGCGCCTGGATGGCGGCGCCCAGGCACACCGATACCCCCACGCCAATCAGCAGCCGGCCGGCGGCCAGACCCGCCATGCCCGGCGCCAGCGCGAACACCAGCGAGCCGGCAACGGCCACCAGCAGCATCGCCGCCTCGGTGCGACGCGGGCCGTAGCGGTCCAGCAGGATGCCGGCGGGCAGTTGGGCGCAGGCAAAGCCGAGGAAATAGAAGCTGGTGAGCAGGCCGAGGTCGCCGGCGTTGAGCCCCAGCTCGCGCGTCAGATGCGGCGCGAAGCCCAGGTTGACACCGCGGAACACGTAGGACACCAGGAAGCCCAGCGAGAACACGGCCAGCACGCGCCAGCGGACACCGGCTTGTTGCGTCGGCGCGGGGGCGGAAGACAAAGCGGGAGTAGTGGTAGTCGTCATGGCCTGCATTGTCGTCCCCATTCCGGTGCAAGGCCAACGAAACATAGCCGCGGCAATTGTGAGTAGAATTTGACGGCCATGGCCAAATCCCCCGGCAAACCCGCCGATCGCCCCGTCCACCTGCCGCCGCTGCAAGCGCTGCGCGCGCTGGAGGCCGCCACGCGCCACCGCAGCTTCTCGCGCGCGGCCGAAGAGCTGGCGCTTACGCACAGCGCCATCAGCCACCATATCCGCGGGCTGGAAGCCAACCTGGGTACCAAGCTGTTCCAGCGCACCGGCAGCCAGATGACGCCGACCAGCGCGGGCGCGCGGCTGGCCGAACAGGTGCGCGCCGCGCTCGACAGCATCGAGAGCGCGCTGCGCGAGGCCGGCAACAGCGCCGCCGCGCCGCCGGTGGTGCGGCTGCAGGTCAGCGTGATGGAGGACCTGGCCAATGCCTGGCTGATCCGGCGCCTGCCCAGCCTGCACGCGCAGGTGCCGTCGCTGGACCTGCATTTGCGGCTGCACGCCGAGATCAGCCCGCCCGACCCGTACAGCGTCGACGTCGGCATCTGGCACCAGCGCGTGGACCTGCCCGGCTTCGAGTGCCACAACCTGATCGAGGACCACGTCATCGCCGTGGCCAGCCCGGCGCTGCTGGCGCGCTATCCCGGCTTCACGCTGGCCGACGTGCCTCGGCTGCCGATGCTGCGCTTTGCGCTGCGCCCGTGGCGCGACTGGCTGGAAGCGGCCGGGCTGCCGGGCGACGAGCCCGAGCGCGGCCCGATCTTCCAGGATGCGGGACTGATGCTGCAGTCGGCAGTGGCCGGCCTGGGCCTTGCCACTGCACGCGCGCAACTGGCGCACGACTACCTGTCCAGCGGCCAGCTGGTGCAGATCGGCTCGACCCGGATCCCCTCCAGCCTGCACTACTGGGTCACCTGGCGCGAAGGCAACCCGAGGGAAAAGGCGATCCATGCCTTCCACGCCTGGCTGCAGGAGCAGGCGCGCGGCGAGGCCACGCAAACGCATACCACCGTCGGCGGGCAACACGAGCAGTTTCATTCATGAAATTGTTTCGTACGCCGATGTTGGCAATACGAATCATTTTCGATAACCCCAGGCATTTCAACGGCTGGCCGGCAATCGCAGCGCCTGCGCGGTGTCAGTGAAAGCGTCCTTCGACCGGGGCCGGGAACGGCCCGAGTTTCACCGATGCAACCATTTTGCTGGCCATGCCAGCGCGCATGGATTTCCCGCGCCACCCATCCAAAAAGATGAGGTCTGGCTGGCAACGTCATGCGCGAAACCGTGCAAATGCCTGTCAACGGCCGTTGCAAAAGCCTTCCGGCGTGGGTAAGCCCGGCCGCAAAGCGCTAAAAGGCTGAGACTGCCCATGTCCAGGAGCCTGCGCAACCTGCAAAAGGTCCAGGCCGGTGTAAAGGAAATGCAACTCCTGCGAACGGGCTTCCGCGTGCAGCATCGGAGCCATGGCGCCCGAGCGTTTGAATTAGCGCCTCCCCTCTTTCGGATGGCTGCGGATGCATCAAGGTAGGCCATTCGTCACACCAGTTCATAAAAATGTGCTGTATCCATGGCATAACTCTTTACACGCATGTTGCGATGCAGCATGAAACTGGCCTGCGATGTATCAGATTCGGAACGTTTTTACACAGCCCAATGGCAACCAGCTCACTGGTTTTTTGCGATTTTCTTTTCAAATCAAAGCCTTGTGTCGCACTGGCACGTTCATCGCACTTATGTCCCCGCGAACAGAAGCCCGACACAGGGGAAGTCTGAAACGGAAACGGCAAACATACTGGCACGCGTTCGCCGAAGCTCAGTTTCAGAACGACTCCCGCATCCCAGGGTGGGTGTCGGGCTGGTGCTGTAAGCGTTGGGCCACGCGGCAGTAACTGGTCCGCACCGGCGCCCGCTGTTGCCTGATGGTGCAGCGATTGCCGACAAGATTAGAGGAGGTCTTTCAGGACACGGGCCGTGCGCTTGCGCGCGGCCCGTGGAACCTGGAAAGACCCCGCCAGCCCGGATCACCGGGCGGCAAAGGGGAACGCGGATGTGCCGGCTTGCCGGCGCGTCTGGATAAATGGGGTGCTGAGCGGCCTGCCATGCGGGCGCGGCGAGACGCCGCTGCCGTGACCGATGCCATCGACATCGGCGCGGCAGCGGCGAACCACGCGGCGCAACGGCGGGACGGCAAGAACAGAATTCGGGGAAGACGCCGGCGCGACGCATCCATGATGCATCGACGGCGCGGGCCTCAGGGCCACCGAATCCGGTGCGTGGCAACCGCCGCGGCCGGCTTCGACAGATAAGAAGAAATCCGGGGAAATCACATGAGCGCGTATGCCAACCGCCCGCTGCTGTACCTGTCGCAGCATCACGACGCCATGCTGTGCAGGGTCCTGTCGCAACGGGGCTGGAAGCTCAATTTCGCGTCGAGCCTGCAGGAACTGCTCGCGCTCGCCCACAGCGCCCAGCCAGCCGCCGCGCTGCTCGACGTGCACAGCGGCTTCAGCGATGCCGAGCTGGAATCGTTCGAACCCTGGCTGGCCCAGCCGCAATTCGGCTGGATCGGCATCGTCGCCAGCCGCGAGGCGCTGAGCGAAGCGGCACGCCGCCTGCTCGGACTCTACTTCGTCGACTACTACACCTCCCCGTTCGAGTCCGCCGACCTGGCCCGCTCGCTCGGCCATGCGCAAGGCATGGCGCAGATGCGGCCCGCCGTGCAGCGCGCGGCGGCCAGCTCGCGCCCTGACGGCATGATCGGGACCTGCGCCGCCATGCAGACGCTGTTCCGCGGCATCGAGAAGGTCTCGCGCTGGGACACCCCGGTGCTGATCTCGGGCGAGTCCGGCACCGGCAAAGAGCTGGCCGCCCAGGCCATCCACCGTGCCAGCGAACGCGCGCAAAAGCCCTTCGTCGCCGTCAACTGCGCCGCCATCCCGCCCACGCTGCTGATGTCCGAACTGTTCGGCTACGAGCGCGGCGCCTTCACCGGCGCCACCAAGCGCAAGCCCGGCCGCATCGAGATGGCACAGGGTGGCACGCTGTTCCTCGATGAAATCGGCGACATGCCGCTGGAAAGCCAGACCAGCCTGCTGCGCTTCCTGGAGACCGGCCGCATCGAGCGCCTCGGCGGCACCGAATCGGTCGAGGTCGACGTACGCATCATCTCGGCAACCCACGTCGATCTCGACGCCGCCATCGCGGCCGAACGCTTCCGCGGCGACCTCTACCACCGCCTGTGCGTGCTGCGCGTGCGCCAGCCGCCGCTGCGCGAACGCGGCAGCGACATCATGCTGATCGCCGAGCACGTGCTCGACAGCGTGCGCAAGCAGTCGCCGGCCCGCATCCGCGGCTTCTCGCCGACCGCGCTGCGCGCGATCCAGCAGCACAACTGGCCGGGCAACGTGCGCGAGCTGATCAACCGCATCCGCCATGCGGCGGCGATGTGCGAGGACGGCGTGATCCAGCCGGCGGACCTGGAGCTGGCAACGCCTGCGGAAGAACGGCCCAAGACGCTGGCGGCGATCCGTGAGGAAGCGGAGCAGCATGCGATTGTCGAGGCGCTGCAGCGTAACCATGAGCGGCTGATCGATGTCGCGGCGGAGCTGGGAATCTCGCGGGTGACGTTGTTCAGGCTGATGCGGGAATACAAGCTGCAGGTGAAGAAGGGGGGTATGGGGATGGTGTACGTGCAGGGAAGCTGAGAGGGAAACCGTCCAGGCTATCCGCATCATCAGCCTCTGCGCACACGCCCAACGCAATCCTCTCGACGTTGCTGGCGGGGTCGATCACGATCCCGCCAGCAATGTGCCATGCATGCTTTGCCAGATTGGCCGCTCGCACGCTTGCCTGCCGACATGGCCGCCCGCGACGCCGGGCGGCCGCACCCTGCGCAGGCGTCTGTCAGCTGCGCTTGCCGGCCACCAGTGAAATGATCTTGCCGTCCCCGCCTGCGCGACGCTGCGGACGGCGCGTATGGTAGCGGCGCTTGACCAGGTAAATCGGCCTGCCCTTTGATTCCTCGTAGATGCGCCCGATGTATTGGCCAACCAGGCCAATGCCAATCAGCTGCACGCCGCTGAAAAACAGCAGCAGCGCGATCACCGGCGCAACGCCGGGCACGTCCCCATCGCCCATTGCACTATATGCGGCGATGTACAGGCCGTAGCAGATCGAGACCAGCGCGATGCACGAGCCAAGGTACGTCCAGCCACGCAGCGGCACCGAACCAAAGCTGGCGATGTCGGCCAGCGTCGCCCTCCAGCGCCCGCTTCCCTGCTCGTTCGATAAGCCTGCACGGCACTGTTCACGCTGATACGGCACGATCACGGTATGGAAGCCTACCCAGGAGAACAGGCCCTTCATGAAGCGGTGCCTTTCGGGGAGCTGCTTGATGGCATTCACTACCGCACGATCCATCAGACGGAACTCACCGACATTGCTGGGAATATTCAGGTCTGACAGTGCGTTGTGCAAGCGGTCGCAAACGGCTCCGGCAAACCGCTTCAGGTACGAGCCATTGCCGAGCCCCGTGCATTGGGCAAGCACAACCTCCGCGCCTTGTCGCCAGCACTGGACCAGCGTTGGGATCAGTTCTGGCGGATCACGCAGGTCCGCATCGAACGGAATCACGGCGTCCCCGAGTGCCTCGTCCATGCCGGCAGTCAGGGCTGCCTCCTTGCCAAAGCAGCGCGTCAGCTCGATCACGCGGATCCTGCCATCACGGCGCGCTGCGTCGACCAGCCGGGGCAAGGTATCGTCCGTACTACCGTCGTTGATGCAGACGATCTCGAACTGCGTGGCGTGCACGGATTCCAGGATCGGCAGCACGCGCGCAAGGAAGCCCTCTACCGCAGCGCCGTTGTTCCGGAACGGCACCACCAATGAAAGGAGTTGGGTTTCATAGTTGGACATGACCTGGATCCTCCGATGCTCGCAACACCTGCATCAGGGGGCATGCGGCGTGTGCAACCACACACCGGCTGTCGATGCGACATCTTCCCCCGAGCTTTTTTAGTCTTGTGCATGCGCAACCCCGCTGTGCATAGCGGGCGCGCAGCCGTTCTTCCTGGCCCAGTTTTGTCGCACACCGAACGGAAAGCAAGGCGCGCGGCCATCGGCAACGCATGGATAGCCATGCCGGGCGGCGCTGTAGCGGGCAACGTTTCTGCCGTGAATCATGCGGCCTGCCTGGCCGGCAAGCCGCGTAAATACAGGGGTTGCAAGGGATCGAAGTGACATTGCGGGACATGCCGGGCGCGCCATGGAAGGCGTCGACGTTTCTATCCGGAAACGCTGGCCCGCGGGGCCGGCTGCCTCATCCATCAGGCGGCACTGTTCGCGCCGCAGTCGGCGAACACCACAATGCCCCAGCCAAGCGCCGTATATATCGCTCTCGTCCACTCCTGCCAAATCATGCTTTTGGTTGAAGTGCCTGCCTTGGATTGAGAGCCCGCTCTCGCCAGCGCGCCGCGCGACCTCATCCGTTAGTTGGCTCATCCGAAATGGCCTGCGCGGCTTGCGTTTCCCGCCGGCAACGAAGCGCGGTGAAAACAGCGCCTGCGGTGCCGATGGCCTGCCGCCCTATCACCCCTGCTTCCCGCAAAGCCTTATGGCACAAGGCTTTCGCGTTGGCTGGCCCGCCGCTTGCCTATGTCCTGGCACCGGCACCGCCACAAAGGCGAATGCCGAGATGCTGGAGCAACTGGCCGGCATCAGAACCAAAAAACGATACGGGGAAACTTGCCATGCCTGCCGCACGCCATTTCGCGCTGACGCACCGGAACGCTGGTCACGCCGCATCCGCCCGCATGGGCGGCAGCGTGCCGTTCCGTTGCATGACCCGCGCAGGCCAGGCGCACCACGTAGCGCGCTGCATGCACGCTTCGGCCGAACGCCGGCTCGAGGCGCGCAGCCCGCAGGGCATGTGCGGCGGTCCGGGCCGCTGGCCCTTCCATGCATGCGCCATCTGCGCGCCGCCGTGCTGCCGCATTTTCCGGCGCTAAGACCCGCGCCGGTTTAGCCCCATCGCAAACCTGAAGTTCTGCAGTGCTTGTTGTCACCAACCCGAGGAGTTAATCATGCAAAACCTGAGCACCATGATCAAGCGCTTTATTCGCGACGAAGAAGGCGTGACGGCCATCGAATACGGCCTGATTGCCGCGCTGATTGCGGTCGTCATCATCGCAGCCGTAAGGCTCATCGGCACGGAGTTGGATGAGACGTTCGACAAGGTCGGTACGGCGCTCAGTACCGCCAATGACGCCGCCACCCCGTGACCTGGATGCAATGGGTGCGCACAGCTTTCAGCCTCTGTAGAACTTCCACAGAGCGCATCCGCACAACAGTCCGCTACCAGTGACACCGGAGACGCCAATGTCAAAGCTCCTCGTCTTTTCAAAGGATCTGCTGCAAGACGACAAAGGCGTCTCCTCTATCGAATACGCGTTGCTCGGCATGCTGATTGCGGTGGCCATCATCGGCTCCGTCTACAAGGTCAGCGGCGCAGTGAAAGAAATGTACGCGCTGATCGCCGCCAGCATGCCCTGAGACATCCGCCCAGCACCTTCCTGACCACTCGCCCAACCCTCAAGCCGACACGCCATGCAAGCCGCCACCACTATCGCCTCCCTCGTAGGCCCCGCCACGATCGGCATCGTGCTGACCGCTGCGGCCATCGACCTGGATCGGCGCCGCATTCCCAACTGGCTGACGTTCGGTGCCTGGATCGCCGCGCTGCCAGTGCAGATGACCATTCATGGCATCACCGCCGGATCGCTGGCATGGCTGTATGGCTGGCTGGTGGGCCTCGCCCTGTTTCTCCCCTTCTACCTGCTGCGCGGCATGGCTGCCGGCGACGTCAAGCTGTTGGCAGCCGTCGGCGCCTGGCTTGGCGCGGCCATGGTTGTGAACGTTGCGCTGGCGACCTGCGTGATCGGTGGTGTGTGGGCGCTGGTGCAGCTTCTCGTAACCAGGCAGACGCTTGTGACCCTATCGCGAGTGCGCTACATGCTCAGCGTGGCGGTTCAACGCCGTGCGAGGCCGGTGCAGCCTGAAGGCGAGGCATCCGCAGGCTCCATACCCTACGGCGTCGCCATCGCCGCCGGCACGCTTGCCATGCTCTTTGCCGGCACCTGAGAACCAACACGACAGCGCAGCGCAAAACGACGCGCGCCTTGAAGAACCAGAGCACGCAGAACAGCAACCGGGGGATGGCAATGAATGAGTACCACGACACGGGTCACGCCACACGGCACCTCGAACCCGTCGCGACAGTCAGGAGTACCCAGCCCGATCACGGCACGGTGCCTCTGTCCCCCTGGCACGTCCTGCCGCGCACCATCGCCGACACCGGACTGGAAGTGGCGCAGCTGCTGAGCCTGCTGATGAAGGCCGCCTACCTGCACCGCACCGTCACGCTGGCCGTGCTGACCGACACGCTGAAGCTGCCGGGCACCGTCGTCAACGAAGTGGCCGCCGTTGCCGTACGCGAGCGCCTGCTTGAAATCGCTCACCGCGGCGCCAGCGACCTCGACGTTCGCTTCCGGCTGACGGACGCCGGCTATACCCGCGCCGCCGAAGCTTCAGCGCGCTGCAGCTACACCGGCGCTGCGCCGGTCACGCTCGACGCTTACGTCCAGGCGGTGAAGCGCCACTCGGTCGGCCAGGCATCGGTGACCAAGGCGGACGTCACCGCGGCCTTTCATGACCTGGTGATCCCGGTCCACCTGCTGGATGCCATCGGCATGTCGCTGAATACCTGCCGGGCCCTGATGATCTACGGGCCCGCCGGCAGCGGCAAGACCTACCTCGCGCAGCGCCTGGGGATGCTGCTGCCGGGCGCGGTGCCGGTGCCGCATGCCATCACCGTGGCCGGCGAAATCATCCAGATATTCGACCCGCTGGTCCATGTGCCCTGCGATGACAGCGAGGGCTCGCTGGCGCGCCGTTCGTTGGACCGCCGCTGGATCCTCTGCCACCGCCCGGTGGTGCTGTCCGGCGGCGAACTGACGCTGTCCATGCTGGACCTGCGCTACGACCCCGTTGCCGGCTTCTACCAGGCGCCGCCGCACATGAAGGCGAACAACGGCATCTACATCATCGACGACCTGGGTCGCCAGCTCGTCGGCGTCACCGACCTGCTGAACCGCTGGATCGTGCCGCTGGATCGCAACATCGACATGTTCACGCTGCAGACGGGCGTGCGCTTCTCGGTGCCTTTCGACGTCTGGCCGGTGTTCTCGAGCAACCTTGAACCCGCGGCGCTCGGCGACGATGCCTTCCTGCGCCGGCTCGGCAGCAAGCTCTACGTGGGCCCGCTGTCGGTGGACGACTACCGCGAGGTGTACCAGCGCACTGCCGCCGAATACGGGCTGGCGAGCAGTGAGGCCGTGTTCGACTTCCTGGTCGACAGCCTGCACTACGCCAGCGATACACCGCTGTTCGCCTGCATCCCGCGCGATCTGCTGCGCCTGGTGGCCTCCGGCGTGCACTACCACGGCGCCGCGCCGCAAGTCACTGAGGAAGGCCTGGTGGCGGCCTGGCAGGGTTACTACGGGCTGCGCACCTCGCCTGAAGGAATGCAGGCCAGCGGCGCCCGTCGCTGGTCAGACAACCACCGCGCCGCGAGCTGAACAGTAGCAGCCGACACGGAAACCATTGGGGATATTGGGGAGAGTCATCATGAAAAACATGCGCGCAATCCTGATGCTGCTGATTGCCCTGGTCGCCGGCGTGGCGGCAGTGGTGTCGGCGTCGCGATGGCTGGTGCAGCAGTCATCGAGCTCGGTCAAGCAGGTGGTGGTCGCCGCCAACGACCTGAACCTGGGGCAACCGCTCAACGGCAGCCAGCTGCGGCTGGTCAGCTGGCCGGCGGGCAGCGTGCCGCCCGGCTCATTCCAGGACTTGAAGACGCTGGAGGGGCGCGTGGTCCGCACCAGCCTCCAGCGCGGCGAGCCGGTCCTCGATGCCAAGCTGGCGCCGATCGGCACCAAGGGCGGACTGTCCGCGGTCATCAACGACGGCAAGCGCGCGATCACGGTCCGCGTCAACGACGTGGTGGGTGTGGCCGGCTTCGCGCTGCCAGGCAACTACGTCGACGTGATCGTCAACACGAATGAAGAAGCGCGCAACGCGCAGAACAGCAACATCTCCAAGATCGTGCTCGAGAAGATCCTGGTGCTGGCGGTAGCGCAGCAGGTCAGCCGTGACGACACCCAGCCCAAGGTGGTGAATGCCGTCACGCTGGAAGTGACGCCCGAGCAGGCCGAGAAGCTCGACGTGGCCCGCAGTGTCGGCACGCTGTCGCTGGTGCTGCGCAACCAGATGGACGTCGCAGACATCAACACCGGCGGCGCCACCAAAGGCACGCTGCTGGGCAAGGCACCCGAGGCGCCAGCCGCCAAGGTCGTGACCCAGACGGCCACTCGCACCGTGGTGAAGACCCGTACGGTTGCCGTGCAGCCCGCGCGCGGCAACTGCATCGGGGTGCTGGCAGGCATGCAGGGCGGCGTCGAGTGCTTCTGACCGCTGCTTCTGACCCCGTCCCGCACGACGTTCAACGAATCCTGATCTGCATCACAGCTTCTCCGGGGGGAGATTCAAAATGAACCAGAAAAGATCCGACGCCGCAGGCGGCACCCGCGTCCTGGTGCTTGCCGCCATCCTCTTCACCCCGCTGGCCGCCGCGGCGCAGGCCGCCATGGAGGCGGGCATCGTGACCAAGACCACGGCGCCGGCAGCCGCCAAGGCGCCTGCGGCACCCATGCAGATGACCATCAGCATGACGCCAGGCGCCCCGACTACGGTGGCGCAGAGTTCGGCGCAGGCACCCGCGCCGGCCGCCGAGGCGCGCGGCCCCAACTGCGTCGGTGCGATCCGCAGCGAATCCAGCGTGATGGTGCCGGTCGGCAAGTCGCAGCTGATCTCGCTGCAGGAGCCCGTACGCAACCGCACGCTGGGCAATCCCAATGTCGTGCAGGCGACGATGGTGTCGCCCCAGACGCTCTACGTGCTGGGCCGCAGCGTCGGCACCACCAACATGATTGTGCAAGGCCGCAGCGGCGCCTGCACCATCATCAACGTCGTGGTCAATGCCGATGCCGGCGGCCTGCAGACGTCTCTCGGCCAACTCTTGCCCGGCGAGCCTGGCATCCGCGTGATGACCGCGGCCGACAACCTCGTGCTGACCGGCAGCGTCACCAATGCACAGTCCGCCCAGCAGGCAATGGACATCGCCCAGGCGTATGCCAACGCTGCGCAAGGCACCGACGGCAAGAACGGGGACAAGAAAGGCGGCGTGCTCAACATGCTGTCCGTCGACAGCCCGCAGCAGGTGATGCTGGAAGTCAAGGTCGCCGAAGTGTCGAAGACGCTGCTGAACCAGCTCGGCTCGACGGTGAACCTGCAGGGTGGCTTCGGTTCGTGGAGCGGCGGGCTGGTGACTTCGCTGCTGACCGGCGCATCCACCGCGATTTTCGCCAGCAAGGCCAACAATCGGCCGTTCGATATCGCAGTCGACGCGCAGAAGAACGACAGCCTGGTCAAGATCCTGGCCGAGCCTAACCTGGTCACCATCAGCGGCCAGGAGGCCAGCTTCCTCGCCGGTGGCAAGATCTACATCCCGGTGGCGCAGGCCAACGTGCTGAACGGGGCCGGCACCGTCACGCTGCAGGAAGAAGAATTCGGCGTGGGCCTGAAGTTCACGCCCACCGTACTGGCAAACGGCCGCATCCACCTGAAGGTGTCGCCTGAAGTGTCCGAGCTGTCGCCCACGGGTGCCACCATCCGAGGCGGCACGCTGGCAGGACAGACTATCCTGCCGGTCATCACCACGCGCCGCGCCTCCACCACCGTGCAGATGCGCGATGGCGAGAGCTTTGCCATCGGCGGGCTGCTGACCGACAGCGCGCGTGGCTCGCTCAAGGCGTTGCCGGGCGCGGGCGAGGTGCCGGTGCTGGGCACGCTGTTCCGCAGCACGCAGTACCAGCAGGACCTGACCGAACTGGTGTTCGTCATCACGCCGCGCCTGGTCAAGCCGATGCAGACCAGCAACTACCCGCTGCCGACCGACAGCTTCTCCACGCCTAACCCGCTGTCGCTGTACTTCATGGGCAATATGGAAGGCCGTGGCAAGCCCGCGCCGCAGCCCGCGCCGGCCCCCTCGCAGCCCGCCGCACCGGCCGCCGCACCTGTCACGCCGCCGTCGGCGCCGCGCAGCGAAGGCACTGGCACGTCGGTCTCAATGGTGCCGACGGGCCGCCCACTGGATCCGCCGGCAACTAACGGGTCGCCAGAAGCGCAGGCAGCCGCGACCCCGACGCTTCGGACCACAGACGCGCCGGAACCGGCCCGACCAGTCGTGCGCAGTATCGCTGCAGCACCACCTGCCGAGGACACCGCCGCACGCATCGCCCGCATCGAAGCCACCGCCGCGCGCCTGGCCCAGGCACGAGCCGCCGGCACCGCAACGCGCAGCGCCGCGGGCGGCAACTGAACCGCCGCGCCCACAGGAGAACGATCATGAGCAAGAAACTCAACCTTTCGCGCGGCGCCACCACACTGGTGCTCGGCAGCCTGGCCTGCCTCACGCTGTCGGCCTGCATGACCTCGACGCCGGTGTGGGACGGCCAGCGCGGCGTGGCGCTCGCCACGGTCACGCAGATGCAGATCATCAATCCCGACGCGCCGGCGGGACTGCCCACCGTCACGGGCGCCGACGGCAAGACCGCGGTGGCTGCGATGCGGAACTTCGACCGTTCGCTGGCCAACGGCAAGCAAGGCGGCTCGCCCTCCATGACGATCGACTTCGGCGCCGGCGGCTACGGCGGCGTGGGCATGTCAGGTGGCGGGTCGCGCTGATCCGCGCAAACCACGGGGAGCCGATATGTCACGCCCTACCACCTACCGAGGCCGGCAGGCGCCCTGGCGCAAGCGGCAGCGTGGCGCGATCGCCATCATCGTCGGGCTGTCGCTGGCCGTACTGATTGGCTTCGTCGGGCTGGCGCTCGACCTGGGCAAGCTCTATGTGACCAAGAGCGAGCTGCAGAACGGCGTCGATGCCTGCGCGCTGTCCGCCGCGCGCGACGTCACGGGGGCCACGCCGCTGCTCGTGTCGGAGGCGGCCGGCCTCGCCACTGGCACGAGCAACGCTGCCATGTTCCAGAACGAGGCAGTGAAAATGGTCAAGGATCTCAATGTCACGTACAGCGACACGCCTGACGGCGCCTACCACACCAAGGACAGCGTGCCCTACGCGCTGGACAAGGTGAAGTACGTCAAATGCACCGCTGAGCGCACGGATATCGCCCACTGGTTCATCCATCTCCTTAACCTGCTGCCCGGCATCGACATCCAGCCCAGCACCGTGAACGCCATGGCGGTGGCCACCACCACCAGTGCGCAGACAGCCTGTGCCATTCCGGTCTACGTGTGCACGCCGCCGACGGCGAATCCGCCAAAGGCCGCGTACAACAAGGGCGACTGGATCAAGTCCAAGGTCGATCCGAAGGACCCGTACGGCCCCGGCAGCTTTGGCTGGGCTGACCTGTCGCCTCCGGCGGGCGGTGCTTCCGAGCTGGCGGACCTGCTTGCCGGCAGCGGACAGTGCGACCTGCCGGCAGTGGGCTCCAAAGTTGGTGAACCCGGCAATATCTCGGCGCTGATCGCGGCGTGGAATACCCGCTTCGGCATCTATACCGGCTCTTACAAGGGACCAGATGATGGCCCGCCCGACTTTACCGGCTATTCCTACAGCGTCACCACATGGAATCCACCCAACGGCGGCAACGCCTACGCTGACTTCATCCAGAAGCGAGGCGCCAACGCGCCATACCAGAAAGACGAGTACAGCGGCTTGACCACCAAGGGCACGGAATCCACACAGGCGGTGCACAAGGCCGGCGCTGACCGCAGGCTGGTACAGGTGCCGATGGTGGATTGCACCGAGTTCGCCTCGACCAAGCTGGCAAAAGTGGTCTCCTGGAACTGCATGCTGATGGTGCAGCCAATGCAGGAGCCCAGCGTCAAGGACGTGGTTTACCTCGAATATCTGGGCAATTCGAAGGACTCCACCAGTCCCTGCGCGACCCAGGGCGTGCCCGGGTCCGATACGGGTTCAGGCCCCCGCGTGCCGGTGCTGGTGCAATAGGAGCGAATCATGGAGCGATGCAGGCAGCGCAGGCGCAATCGGCACAACCGGCACAACCGGCACAATCTGCGCGGGGTGGTCGCGGTGGAATTCGCACTGGTCCTGGTGCCGTTGCTTCTGCTGGTGAGTGGGGTGGCGGAGTACGGTCGCGCCATCTACCAATACAACGCCCTGACCAAGGCCACGCGCGACGCTGCCCGCTTCCTGTCGCAGTACGCACCCAGCGAGCCGGGTTATCCGCTGGCGCAGGCAAAGTGCATGGCCGTCTATGGCAAGACCGTCTGCGAAGGCGAGGTATTGGTCAAAGGCCTCAGCACTTCGATGGTAGTCGTCTGTGACCGTGTCGACGCAAGCGGCTGTGGCGGCAAGCAGTTCGCCAACGTTCCCATCTACGAGGATGGAGACAGTTCAGGCGTACAGGCTGGCACCATCAACCTGGTCGAAGTGAGGATATCGGGCTACTCATATTCACCAATCCAGACCTACATCAAAGTGGGAACCCTGGCGTTCTCCGATATCGCAACCGTGATGAGGCAAGTGCTATGACTCCGCATCATGCCACCCGCTTGCGTCGACACCAGAGCGGCGCCACGGCGATCGAGTTCGCCATCGTTGCCAGCATCTTCTTCATGCTGCTGATCGGCATTGCCGAATTCTCGCGCGTGCTGTTCTACTGGAACACCGCTGGCGAGGCAACCCGCCTGGGCGCACGCATTGCGGCGGTGTGCGACGCCAAGGACGCGACCATCAAGGCCAGGATGACCAATCTGATGCCCAAGCTGCAGGCCGCCAACATCCAGATCGGCTACGAGCCCAGTGGATGCGAGGCGGACGCCGACGTTGCCCGCAGCACGTGCCGCTCGGTCACCGTCAGCGTGGCCAACGTCTCGGTCAAGACCTTTATTCCGGTCGTGCCGATCACGCTGGCCATGCCTTCGTTCACGACAACGCTGCCGCGGGAAAGCCTGAATTCTTCAACCGGCGGCAAGATCTGCAACTAGCACGCATGAACCAGGAGCACACCATGCTCAGAATTCTGATCGTTTCCGAGGATGCTGAAAGGTTGAGCGAGCTTTCGCGTATGGCGGACGGCTGTGGAACCTTCCAGATCATGCGGCTGCAGGATGCTCCCGCCGCGCTGTGCACCCACGGCAGTCATCTGCGCAGCGCGGATGCGCTCATCCTCGACCAGGACTTTCGCGGCGGCACGCAAATGCTGGGCATTGAAGCCCTGCGCCAGCAGCATCCCGACCTGCCCTGCATCCTGGTGACGTCGGCGCAGCAGCCGGATGTCCTGATCCGGGCACTGCGTGCCGGGGTGCGCGACATCCTGCCGTGGCCGCTCGACAAGGGCCAGCTGAGCGAGGCGCTCGGGCGGCTGGAGGCGAACCACGTGCCCAGGGAGCGCAACGAAGCACGCGTGATCTCACTGGTTTCATGCAAGGGCGGCGCCGGCACCAGCTTCATCGCCGGCAACCTGGCCTACGCACTGAGCGCCGGCGAGCGCAAGCGGGTGCTGCTGATCGACCTGAACACCCAGTTCAGCGACACTGCATTCCTGGTCAGCGACAAGACCCCGCCAGCGACCTTGCCGGACGTGTGCTCGCAGCTGGAGCGCATGGACGATACCTTCCTCGATGCCTGCATGACCCGCGTCGATGAGGGCTTCGATATCCTGGCCGGTGCGATCGACCCGATCAAGGCCAACGAGGTCCGCAAGGACAGGATCGACCACATCCTTTCCGTGGTCAGCCCGCGCTACGATTTCATCCTGATCGACATCGGGCAGTCGGTCACCCCATTGTCGCTTGCCGCTTTCGACCGCAGCCACAGCATCTGCCTGACCGTGCAGCCCAGCATCCCCTATGTCCGCACCGGCAAGCGCCTGCTGGATATCCTGCGCGCGCTGCACTACACCGAGGACAAGATCCGCATCCTGCTGAACCGCCAGGGCCGCCGCGACGAGTTGCCGCGTGCCAAGCTGGAGGAGGTCTTCGGCATGAAGGTCTTCCACGCGTTGCCCGATGATCCTGCCGTGGTGGATGAATCGATCGGCCACGGCGTTCCCGTCCTCAAGGAACAGAAGCGCAGCGCCATCGCCAAGTCGCTGATGTCTCTCGGCGCCACGCTTGCCGCGGGCACAGGGACCGAACGGCAGGCGCAGCCGGCCAGGCCGTCTCTGGCCAGGCTCTTCCTGCGCCCGAAGTCGACCGCCGCCTGAACCGCATCACGAACCGGAGTCCATCATGTCGATCCGCGAACAGATTTCCCTGCCGGAGACCCCACCGCTGCAAATGAACGGCCATGCGGCGGCCCGCAGCCATGGCACCACGCAGGCCTACCGGAATTTCAAGAAAATTGTTCACGACGCGGTGCTGGACCGGGTCGAGCTCGAGCGTCTCGCGCACTATCCACTGGAGCAGGTGAAGACGGAGATCGGCGTGCTGATCGATGCCATCATCGATGAAGAGCGGATCCTGATCAATGACACGGAACGCCGCCAGATGACGTCGGATATCTATGACGAGATGTTCGGCTTCGGCCCGCTCGAGCCGCTGCTGCAGGATCCGACCGTGTCCGACATCCTGGTCAACACGGCGAAGCAGACCTATGTCGAGCGGCGCGGCAAGCTGGAACTGACCGATATCGGTTTCTACGACGACGCCCACCTGATGAAGGTCATCGAGAAGATTGTGTCGCGCGTGGGACGCCGCATCGACGAGACCAGCCCGATGGTCGACGCGCGCCTGCCCGATGGTTCGCGCGTCAACGCCATCATCCCGCCATCGGCGATCGACGGGCCGCTGCTGTCGATCCGCCGCTTCGCGGTCAATCCGCTGCAGGTTTCCGACCTGGTGAACCTGAGGAGCCTGACCCCGCCGATGGCGCAGATGCTGCAGGCGCTGGCGCATGCCAAGGTCAACGTGCTGGTCTCCGGCGGCACCGGCAGCGGCAAGACCACGCTGCTGAACATCCTGTCCGGCTTCATCCCCGAGGACGAGCGCGTAGTCACCATCGAGGACGCTGCCGAACTGCAATTGCGCCAGCCACATGTGCTGCGTCTCGAAACCCGCCCGCCGAACATCGAAGGCAAGGGCGAGATCACGCAGCGCTCGCTGGTGCGCAATGCGCTGCGCATGCGCCCGGACCGGATCATCCTGGGCGAGGTGCGCGGCGGCGAGGCGCTGGACATGCTCAACGCGATGAACACCGGCCATGAGGGATCGCTGACGACCATCCACGCCAATACCCCGCGCGACGCGCTGACGCGCCTTGAGAACATGGTCAGCATGGCAGGCCTGACCATGCCGGCCAAGGCGATACGCCAGCAGATCTCTTCAGCCATCACGGTGATCGTCCAGGCCGCACGCATGACCGACGGGCGACGCAAGATCATCAGCATCTCGGAGATCACCGGCATGGAAGGCGAAATCATCAACATGCAGGAAATCTTCACCTTCCAGCGCTCCGGCGTGGACAAGGACGGCACCGTGCGCGGCCATTTCCGCGCCACCGGGGTGTATCCCAAGTTTGCCGAGCGGCTGCGCGTGTTCGGCGTGGGCTTGCCCGATGAAACCTACGATCCGGCGCATCGCTATGAAGTGTGATCCGCGCTATGCACGCGGCACATTCTCTCGGGGGAGACGCATATGAGCACGATCTTCTATGCCTTCGGCATCCTGCTGTTCGCAGCGGTGGTGCTCTGCTTCGAAGGCATCTATCTCTGGTGGAACAACTACCACGGCCCCGCCGCCAAGCGTATCGAGGCGCGGCTGCGTGCGTTGTCCGCGGGCGGGCACGTCAATGCCGAACGCCTGTCGATCCTGAAGAAGCGCCTGCTCAGCGATTCACCGCGGATGCAGCAGTGGCTGATGCGGTTGCCGCGCATCGGCTCGCTGGACCGCTGGCTGGAGCAGTCCGGCAGTTCCTGGTCGGTATCGCAACTGCTGGGCTACTGCGCGCTGGTGGTGCTGTGCACGGTGGCACTGATCCCGCTGGTACCGGTGCCGGCGCCGGTGGTGCTGGCCATTGCCGCCGTGGCCGGGCTGCTGCCCGTGCTGCACGTGATGCGCCTGCGGATCAAGCGACTCAAGCAGATGGAAAAGCAACTCCCGGACGCTGTCGACATGATCAGCCGCTCCCTGCGCGCCGGGCACTCGTTCAGCGGTGCGCTGGGCATGGTCGGCCAGGAGATCAAGGCTCCGATCGGCCCTGAGTTCCGCACCACGTTCGAAGAGATCAACTATGGCGTAGCGCTGGATGAAGCCATGACCAACCTGGCAATCCGGGTGCCGGTGGGCGACCTGCGCTACTTTGTCATCGCTGTGCTGATCCAGCGCGAAAGCGGCGGCAACCTTGCCGAGATCCTCGACACCATCGCCAACATGGTGCGCGAGCGGCTGAAGCTGTTCGACAAGATCCGCGTGCTCTCGGCCGAAGGGCGCCTGTCGGCATGGATCCTGGGCCTGCTGCCGTTCGCGACCGGCGGCATGATCATGGTGGTCAACCCCGACTTCATGAAGGTGCTCTGGGAAGACCCGCTCGGCTGGCGGATGATCGGCGGCGCGCTGGTGTCGATGGTGTTCGGCGTGCTATGGATGCGCAAGATCATCCGCATCCGTGTATGAGACAACAACAAGCCGCGGCGGCACAACGGTCCTGAGGGGAGTCAATCATGCAAGGCATCATCGAGGGTATTCCTGCCGAGCAGCTGGTCGTGCTCGCGCTGGTCTTCGTGGCGGCATTCGGCACAGTGCTTGCCGTGATGTACGCGTTTTCACCAAACCGCATGCACGGACGCGTCGAGCAACTCGCCGCTCAGGCAGGCATGCCCTCCGCTCACGGCGCGCAGCAGGCCTGGATCGAGAAACTGGCGCGTTGGGCACAACCGGTATCGCGGTTGTCCCTGCCCAAGGAAGGCTGGGAGAACTCACAGCTGCGCGTGCGCTTCACCAATGCCGGCTGGCGCAGCGCGAGCGCAGCACCGCTGTACTTTGGCGCCAAGACCGTGCTGGCTGTGGTGCTGCCGATGACCGGGCTGCTGGCGCTGAGTGGCCATCGGGCGTTCGACGACCAGTACACGATGTTCGCCCTGCTGGCGCTGCTGGGCGCGATCGGCTACTACCTCCCTAACGTCGTGCTGGCACGCAAGGTGGCCGAACGCCAGCGCACCGTCTTCGAGGAATTCCCCGACGTCATCGACCTGCTCACCGTCTGCGTCGAAGCCGGCCTCGGCCTGGACGCCGCGCTGATGCGCGTCGCCGACGAACTCGCGCTGCGCTGCCCCGTAATGGCCGACGAACTGCAACTGATGCTGCTCGAACTGCGCTCCGGCTTCTCCAAGGAAAAAGCACTGTCCAACCTGTCGCTGCGCACCGGCGTGGAGGATGTGGACAAGTTTGCCTCGATGCTGATCCAGGCCGACCGCTTCGGCACCAGCCTGGGCGAGTCGTTGCGCGTGCTGTCGGACATGCTGCGCACCAAGCGCCGCATGCTGGCCGAGGAGCAGGCCGCCAAGATCGCGCTCAAGCTGCTGTTCCCGCTGATCTTCACCATCTTCCCCTCGCTGCTGCTGGTACTGCTGGGGCCGGCGTTTATCCAGATCTATCGCGTCCTGTTGCCAACCATGGCGGGACAGGGAGGATAGGACTCACGGGTAACCCTGAGCGGTTCCCCCGGCTGTCTCCCGGTGCAACGCCGGCCAGACAGTCCCTTGCCCGGACCTGGTTCCGGGCTTTTTTGCTTTGGCGGCGTGCGTGCCTGGGGACTTGACCGCGGCGCCAGGGTTCTTAAGAATGCCACCACTGCCCCCGCCGCCGGCGCGGCGGATGCAGCCAGACCCCAATCGCCCCGGAGTCCCCATGAAACTGCGCATCCTGAGCGACCTGCATATCGAGCACAACATGCCGCAGCAAGTGCCCGGCTGCGATGCCGACATCGTGGTGCTGGCCGGCGACATCGCCAACGGCCGCGACGGCATCGACTGGGCCGCGCGCACGTTCGCGCAACCCGTGATCTATGTGCCCGGCAACCACGAGTATTACGAGAGCAATTTTGATGCGGTCGACCGGCAGATGGCCGAAGCCGCGGCAGAGCATCCCGGCATGCACGTGCTCAACGGCGCCGTTGCCGAGTTCGGCACCGCCAGCGGCCCCGTGCGGATCCTTGGCACGACCTGGTG
Organism: Cupriavidus sp. NPDC089707; assembly: GCF_044748965.1. Taxonomy (NCBI): domain Bacteria; kingdom Pseudomonadati; phylum Pseudomonadota; class Betaproteobacteria; order Burkholderiales; family Burkholderiaceae; genus Cupriavidus; species Cupriavidus sp. NPDC089707. The sequence continues at coordinate 438,585 of NZ_JBIVHB010000001.1, read as the reverse complement.
GACGGATTACACGCTGTTCGGCGTCGACCGGCGCGAGGATTCGATGCAGGCCTGCGCGGGCGTGATGCTGGATCACAGGCTGATCGAAGTCGACGGCGACGACGGCAAGGCCCGCCATTTCACGCCGGAAGACGCGCTGGCGCGCCACGAGGCCGCTTCGGGCTGGCTGGCCGCGCAGCTGGCGCAGCCGTTCGAAGGCAAGACCGTGGTGGTCACCCATCATGGCCCGGACCTGGGCAGTCTTGACCCGCGCTACTCGCATGACCTGGTTTCCGGCGGCTTCCTGTCACGCCGGCCCGACCTGGTGGCGCAGGCGGACCTGTGGATTCATGGCCATACCCATACCAGTTTCGACTACTGCATCGACGATTCGCGCGTCGTGTGCAATCCGCGCGGTTATGTCAGCCGGCGCACGGGCGAGCTGGAAAACAAGCGCTTCGACTGGTGCTGTGTGGTGGAGGTCTGACGGGGAGCCGGCCTTCGGCCTCGAACCCCGAAATACAAAAACCCCCGCGGATTCACACCCGCGGGGGTTTTCGTTCAGACAGCCTGCCAGCCATGAAAGCCGGCAGTCAGTCGGCACAAATTACATCATGCCTTCCATGCCGCCCATGCCGCCCATGCCGCCCGGCATTGCCGGAGCCGACTCTTCCTTCGGCGATTCGGCAACAGCGCAGTCCGTGGTCAGCATCAGCGAAGCCACCGAAGCGGCGTTCTGCAGTGCGGTGCGGGTGACCTTGGTCGGGTCCAGCACGCCCATTTCAACCAGGTCGCCGTACTCGCCCGAAGCCGCGTTGTAGCCGTAGTTGCCCTTGCCTTCGATGACCTTGGCAACGACGACCGAAGCTTCTTCGCCGGCGTTCAGCACGATCTGGCGCAGCGGCTCTTCCATGGCGCGCAGCACGATCTTGATACCGGCGTTCTGGTCGGCGTTTTCGCCGGTCAGTGCCGAGATCGCAGCGCGGGCACGCAGCAGGGCCACACCGCCGCCGGGAACGATGCCTTCTTCCACCGCAGCGCGGGTGGCGTGCAGGGCGTCTTCCACGCGGGCCTTCTTTTCCTTCATTTCGACTTCGGTGGCAGCGCCAACCTTGATCACGGCAACACCGCCGGCCAGCTTGGCCACGCGCTCTTGCAGCTTTTCACGGTCGTAGTCCGAGGTCGCTTCTTCGATCTGGGCGCGGATCTGCTTCACGCGGCCTTCGATCGCACCTGCGTCGCCGGCGCCGTCGATGATGATGGTGTTTTCCTTGCCGATCTCGATGCGCTTGGCCTGGCCCAGGTCGTTCAGGGTAGCCTTTTCCAGCGTCAGGCCGATTTCTTCAGCGATGACGGTGCCGCCGGTCAGGATGGCGATGTCTTCCAGCATGGCCTTGCGGCGGTCGCCGAAGCCCGGAGCCTTGACGGCGGCGGTCTTCAGGATGCCACGGATGTTGTTGACCACCAGGGTCGCCAGGGCTTCGCCCTCGACGTCTTCAGCGATGATCAGCAGCGGGCGGCCAGCCTTGGCCACTTGCTCCAGCACCGGCAGCAGGTCGCGGATGTTCGAAACCTTCTTGTCGAACAGCAGCACGAACGGGCTGTCCAGCTGGACAACCTGCTTTTCCGGGTTGTTGATGAAGTACGGGGACAGGTAGCCGCGGTCGAACTGCATGCCTTCCACGACTTCCAGCTCGTCGGCCAGCGACTTGCCGTCTTCGACGGTGATCACGCCTTCCTTGCCGACCTTGTCCATGGCTTCGGCGATACGCTCACCGATCGAGGCGTCGCTGTTGGCCGAGATCGCGCCAACCTGGGCGATTTCCTTGCTGGTGGTGGTGGGCTTGCTGACCTTCTTCAGCTCTTCCACGGCGGCGCCGACAGCCTTGTCGATACCGCGCTTCAGGTCCATCGGGTTCATGCCGGCGGCAACGTACTTCATGCCTTCGCGCACGATCGACTGGGCCAGCACGGTAGCGGTGGTGGTACCGTCACCGGCGTTGTCGCTGGTCTTGGAAGCCACTTCCTTGACCATCTGGGCGCCCATGTTCTGCAGCTTGTCCTTCAGCTCGATTTCCTTGGCCACGGACACGCCGTCCTTGGTCACGGTCGGGCCGCCGAAGCTGCGCTCCAGCACCACGTTGCGGCCCTTCGGGCCCAGGGTCACCTTGACTGCGTTGGCGAGGATGTTCACGCCTTCGACCATCTTGGCACGTGCGGCGTCGCCGAACACTACGTCTTTTGCTGCCATGTTCTGAATCTCCTGAAATCTGTACGGGTGGGGCTACAAGTAACGGATTACTTGTTGACCACGGCCATGATGTCTTCTTCGCGCATGACCAGCAGTTCCTGGCCTTCCACCTTCACGGCCTGGCCGGCATACTTGCCGAACAGCACGCGATCGCCGACCTTGACGTCCAGGGCAATGTTGTTGCCCTTGTCATCCTTCTTGCCGGGGCCGATCGCCAGCACTTCGCCTTGATCGGGCTTCTCGGCAGCGTTGTCGGGAATCACGATACCGGACGCGGTCTTGGTTTCGTTGTCCAGACGCTTCACGATCACGCGGTCGTGCAGAGGACGCAGATTCATACGGACTCCTAGATACAAAAGTGAGTGTTTAATCACAAATCGGCCGGCTACCGGGGCGACGGCCGTCTGAAATGTTCAGGTGTCGCAGGGGGCACTTGATGCTGTTAGCACTCACCCCCGACGAGTGCTAATTATAGGGACGGGGTATTGCCATTTCAAGACAGCGGCTTGATGGGGGTTTTCCCGGACGGGCGATGGAAGCTCGATACCCGCCTCAGGGTCAAGTGGAAAAGATAAGGTTCTGGATGGCGAGGTGGTCCGCGTTTGGCAGCGGAAGTGATAGGTTGCATGTCAACTCCAAGCGAGATGCCGCACATCTGTCACACAAATTTCACTTTATCGGTTTCCATGATTCGACTACATTCGAATCATGGAAACCGATCACGCCCTTGAAGTGCTTGCCGCGCTTGCCCATCCGATACGCCTCTCTGTCTTCCGGATGCTCGTGCAAGCCGGGCCCGCCGGACTGCCGGCGGGCCGGATTGCCGAATTGATGGAGATGCCTGCGTCATCGTTGTCGTTCCACCTGAAGGAGCTGCACCGCGCCGGCTTGCTGTCCAGCCGCCAGGACGGTCGCTCGATCATCTACATGGCTCATTTCGAGACCATGAATGCGTTGCTGGCTTACCTCACGGAGAACTGCTGCAGCGGCAATCCGTGCTCCCCTGTGTCCACCTGTTCCGTCGCCTCCGAGTCCTGATCATGAAACGCTTCCACGTGCACGTCAGCGTCGCAGACCTGTCTGCGAGCATTCGTTATTACTCCGCGCTCTTCGCGGCCGAACCGTCGGTAGTGAAGGACGACTACGCGAAATGGATGCTTGAAGACCCGCGCGTGAACTTTGCCATCTCGGCGCGTGGCGCGGAAACCGGGGTAGACCACCTTGGCTTTCAGACTGACGACGCCGAGGAGCTGGCCGAGTTGAAGCAGCGAGCCGAAGCCGCGGACATGTCGCTGCAAGACGAAGGCGAAACTACCTGCTGCTACGCGCGTAGCGACAAGTACTGGCTGACCGATCCACAAGGCATCGCGTGGGAGCATTTCCACACCTTGGGCGATGTGCCCGTGTACGGTGATTCCCGAAAGATCGAAGCGGGCGGTCAGGAATCGGCTTGCTGTGCGCCTCGTGCTCCGAAGGGAAAGCCAATTGGCGTCGCAGTCAATGCCACGCCGTCTTGCTGCTGAGGGTGAGCCATGAGCGAAAAAATCTACAACGTACTGTTCATGACCCAATGACTACCAACGTACTGATCCTCTGTACCCACAACTCCGCCCGTAGCGTTCTGAGCGAGGGCATGCTCAATCACCTGGCCAAGCAGTTCGGACGGGATGTGCGTGCCTACAGCGCCGGAAGCTCCCCGAGCGGACGTATCAACCCGTTCGCAATCGAGGCGCTCGAAAACGCCGGCGTCGATGTCGGTGATTCCCGCAGCAAGAGCTGGGATGAATTTGTCGGCGAGAATGCGCCGCACATGCGCGTCGTCATCACGGTGTGCGACAGCGCGGCCGAGGAAGAATGCCCGTACTGGCCGGGTAGCCCGGTGAAGGTGCACTGGGGCTACCCTGACCCATCCAACACGGAAGGCGGCGACGAAAAGAAGCGCCAGGCATTCGAGCTGACCCGGCAGGCCATCGCCTACCGGATGCTGCAACTGCTGCTGCTCCCGATCGACGAGATGAGCAACGCCGAGTTGCAGGAGGCGCTGCAGCGTCTCGCGGGGAACTGAGCATGAGTAGCCAAAACGTAGCAGCGACCAGCCAGGCGGCGGCCAAACCGGCCATCAGCTTTTTTGAGCGCTATCTGACCGTTTGGGTCGCGCTGTGCATTGTCGCCGGTATCGCATTGGGGCAGATGCTGCCTGATGTCTTCCAGGCGATCGGGCGGATGGAATACGCGCAGGTCAATCTGCCGGTAGGCATTCTGATCTGGGTGATGATCATCCCCATGCTGATCAAGATCGATTTCGGCGCATTGGGCCAGGTGAAATCGCACTGGCGAGGCATCGGCGTGACCCTGTTCATCAACTGGGCGGTCAAGCCGTTCTCGATGGCGCTGCTCGGATGGATCTTTGTGCGCCATCTTTTCGCGCCACTGTTGCCTGCCGACCAGCTTGACAGCTATGTGGCCGGCCTCATTCTGCTGGCTGCAGCGCCATGCACCGCCATGGTGTTCGTCTGGAGTCAGCTCTGCAAGGGCGATCCGTATTTCACGCTGTCCCAGGTCGCACTGAACGACGCCATCATGGTAGTCGCCTTCGCGCCGGTGGTGGCGCTGCTGCTGGGCCTGTCGTCCATCGTCGTGCCGTGGGATACCCTGCTCACGTCGGTCGCCCTGTACATCGTCGTGCCGGTCATCGTCTCGCAATTCCTGCGCAAGATGCTGCTGGGCCGCGGGGTTGCGTACTTCCAGCGTGTCGTGCAACGACTGGGACCGTACTCCATCGCCGCGCTGCTCCTGACGCTGATTCTCTTGTTTGCATTCCAGGGCAAGGCCATCATCGACCAGCCGCTGGTGATCGCGCTGCTCGCGGTGCCGATCCTGATTCAGGTCTTCTTCAACTCCGGACTCGCCTACCTCCTGAACCGAAAACTTGGCGTTGCCCATTGCGTGGCGGGCCCGTCCAGCCTGATCGGCGCCAGCAATTTCTTCGAGCTCGCAGTCGCGACCGCAATCAGCCTCTTTGGCTTCCAGTCGGGGGCCGCGCTGGCGACAGTGGTTGGCGTTCTCATCGAAGTACCGGTCATGCTGGTAGTCGTCAGCATCGTCAACCGGTCGCAGTCGTGGTACGAGGTCAAGGCTCACTAACGAACTGGAAGCCCGGCGTGCGGCAGAGCACGTCACAAGTCGAATGGCGAATGACCCGCGTCACGGCAGGCGGAGGAAGCAGCGCAATGGCCTCTTCCAGCCTGTTGAGCAGCGCGGAGCTTGCAGGCTGCAACGGCAGGCGGGTTTCTGGGGAAATCACGCCGGATACTGCCAAAGCGGCTTTCACCGGTGCGGGATTCGGCTCCGCGAACATGAGCGAGATCAACGGCGCGAGCTTCGCAAACAACGCGCGGGCCGCACGCAGACGGCCGGTCTGCGCCAGATGCAGCAGGCGCACGAACAAATCCGGACGGATATGCGAGGACGCGGCGATGACACCGGCACCGCCCGCCAGCAGGTGATCCAGCAAGGCCGAATCCTCGCCGCACAACGCCGTGACATGGGGATCGTCGGCAAGCGCACGGAGATTGCCGGCATCGCACTCCTTGACCGAGGAAACCTGCGGATGCGCAAGCAGCGATCGAATGAGCGCCGGCGATATCGCACAACCCGTTCGCTTCGGTACGTTGTAGAGCATCAGGGGTCGGGCGGTTACGCGCGCGACCTCATTGAAATGCCACGCGATCCCCTCTTCGGAGGGCCGCAGGTAGTAAGGCGGCGGCACCAGGTAGCCGGCAAGATCGAAAGCATCCAGTTCGGCAACTTGCGCGCACACCGCGCGTGTATCGACCGCGCCGACGCCGGCCATCACCGGCAGCTCGCCACGGACGGCCTCGAGTACCGCCGCCGTGAAGACTTGCCGCTCGTGCGGGGAAAGCAGGCTTCCCTCGCCGGTCGTACCCAATATGATCAGGCCGTTCACGCCGGCCTCGACGTAGCGTTCGGCCAGCCTGGCGGCACCCGACAGGTCCAGCGAGCCGGCACGCATCGGCGTGACCATGGGCACCCAAATGCCCCATGGCGACTTGCGGGAAAACGCCGTGCTGCCGGTGCAGGCATCAACGGCAGCACCGGCGAAGCTCTGCTCCTCAGTGCGCCACATGGTCGTCTCCCAGGGGTGTCGTGACCCGGAACTCAGCGGCCGGAAATGCCATCATGATGGCGTGCATGGCTGCGTCGCGGTCCGCACGGGCAATCTCCACGTGCATCGTGGTCTCGCCGTGCCGGTGGTCAACCTTCACCACATAGACGCGAGCCAGCCCACCAAGCGCGCTGTGCATGGCTTGCCGCAGCCCGAACACCTCGATGGAAGCCACCGCAAGACGCATGCGGATCCATGCCGTTGTCGGCCGGGCAACCACGCGCAGCGAGGGCATGGTGTCTTCGCTGCCTTGCGAGGCGGTACGTCGGGGAACGGTATCAACGGCAAGGCTTGACTGTCGCATGTCGGAATGGACCCGCGCTTGCGGGTCACGTGTTGAACATGACTTTATGCTAGCCAGCGCCGTCTAAATTTGATGTAAGAAGCTGGGGGCGACGCATTAAATCGGCATCAAAATCAGCGGCGGCTGCCAGGATTCCAGTGCTATCGGCAAAGGCAATAACCGGGCGTGCCGCGCCCGGTCCGCTTCGGCGACCCCGCAACAGCATCGACCCGAATCCCGGCACCGTGCTACTTGCGCGCGATGGCATCCAGTGCAAGGTTCAGTTTCAGGACATTGACGCCCGGGTCGCCGAGGACCGGCAGCAGCGGCATATCCGTATTGGCCGCAATCAGCTGCTTCACCTGTTCGACCGGCAGCCCCCTGAGGCGGGCGACGCGCGCCATCTGGTATTCGGCGGCAGCAAGGCTGATGTGCGGGTCGAGCCCACTGCCGGAAGCCGTCACCAGGTCCACCGGCACGGAGGCCTGGTTGTCCGGATCCGCGGCGCGCAGTGCGTCAATACGCGCGCGTGCGGCGTCGGTCAGCGCCGGATTGGAGGGACCCAGATTGGATCCGGCCGACGCCGCTGCGTTATACGGCATTGGGGCCGTGGCAGAGAGCCGACCCCAGAAGTGCTTCGGATCGGAGAACGGCTGGCCGATCAGTTCCGAGCCAAGCGTCTTGCCATCCCTCTCGATCAGCGAGCCGCCCGCCTGATGCGGGAGCACGGCTTTGGAAATGGCCGTGATCACGCCGGGATACAGCAGGCCGGTCACCAGCGACAGGCCAACAAACACCACCAGCATCGGCCGCAACAGGCCACCTTGCACTGTGCCCGGCGACGGCTGCGGGGACTGCACTTGCGTATTCATGAATGCTCCAGATCGTAAGCGGAACGTAGGAGGAAATCAGACCCAGCCAAACAGCGCCAGGATCATGTCGATCAGCTTGATGCCGGCAAACGGCACCAGGATGCCGCCAAGTCCGTAAATCAGCAGGTTGCGGCGCAGCAGTACCGCGGCGCCCAGCGGCCGGTAGACCACGCCCTTGAGCGCCAGCGGAATCAGCACCACGATGATCAGCGCGTTGAAGATCACCGCCGACATGATTGCCGACGCCGGCGTGGCCAGCCCCATCACATTGAGCAGGTTGAGCTGCGGGTACGTGGTGGCAAACGCCGCCGGGATGATCGCGAAATACTTGGCGATGTCGTTGGCCACGCTGAAGGTCGTCAGCGAGCCACGCGTCATCAGCATCTGCTTGCCGATCTCGACAATCTCGATCAGCTTGGTCGGATTGCTGTCCAGGTCCACCATGTTCCCGGCTTCCTTGGCGGCCTGCGTGCCGCTGTTCATCGCCACGGCGACGTCGGCCTGAGCGAGTGCAGGGGCGTCGTTGGTGCCGTCGCCGGTCATCGCGACGAGTCGCCCTTCGGCCTGGTACTCGCGGATCAGCTTGAGCTTGGCCTCCGGCGTGGCTTCGGCCAGGAAGTCGTCAACCCCTGCCTCCGCCGCGATCGAAGCCGCGGTCAGCCGGTTGTCGCCGGTGATCATCACGGTCTTGATGCCCATCTTGCGCAATTCGCCGAAACGCTCGCGAATGCCGGTCTTGACGATGTCCTTCAGTTCGATCACGCCAAGCACGCGCACCGAATCGCCGTTGGCGTCGGCAACCACCAGCGGCGTGCTGCCGGCGCGGGCGACTTCATCGACGGCCTGCATCACCGCATCGGGGAACTTGCCGGCGCGTTCCGTGACGTACCGGCGCACAGCATCGGCGGCGCCCTTGCGCACGTGACGCTCGCCACCGCCATCGCGCAGATCCACGCCGCTCATGCGCGTCTGCGCGCTGAACGGCACGAATTCCGGCTTCAGGCCTGCCATCGCCGGTGCGGTCAGGCCGGGCAACTGTCGGGCCAGCGTGATAATGCTGCGCCCTTCCGGCGTTTCGTCGGCCAGCGACGACAGCCACGCCGCTTCCGCAAGCTGCAACGGCGACACGCCCGGCGCCGGGATCAAGCGCGATGCCTGGCGGTTGCCATGGGTGATGGTCCCGGTCTTGTCGAGCAGCAGCACATCTACGTCGCCAGCGGCTTCGACTGCGCGGCCCGACGTGGCGATCACGTTCGCTTCCATCATCCGGCTCATGCCGGCCACGCCAATCGCGGAAAGCAGCCCGCCGATCGTGGTCGGGATCAGGCAGACCAGCAGGGCCACCAGCACGGTGATCGTTACCGGCATGCCAGCTTTCGTCACCAGGACGCTGTAGAGCGAGAACGGCTGCAGCGTGGCCGTGGCCAGCAGAAGAACGATGGTCAACCCGACCAGCAAGATCGTCAGGGCCAGCTCGTTCGGTGTTTTCTGCCGCTTGGCGCCTTCGACCATCGTGATCATGCGGTCGATGAAGCTTTCGCCCGGGTTGGTCGTGATGCGCACCACGAGCCAGTCGGACAGTACGCGCGTGCCGCCAGTCACGGACGAGAAGTCGCCGCCCGACTCGCGGATCACCGGCGCCGATTCGCCGGTGATGGCGCTTTCGTCGACCGAGGCCACGCCGTCGATCACTTCGCCGTCGCCGGGGATCATCTCGCCGGCCTCGACCAGCACGACATCGCCGCGTCGCAGCGCCGTCGCGGGCCGCGCTTCGGTCGCGCTCCCACGCTTCCCTTCTTTCAGCACACGGGCGGTCACAGTGGTTTTCAGCCCGCGCAGCGCCTCGGCCTGTTGCTTGCTCCGGCCTTCCGCAAGCGCCTCGGCAAAGTTCGCGAACAGCACCGTGAACCACAGCCATACCGATACCGCCAGGATAAAACCGGCGGATTCGCCGCCCGCTGACGGCGCAGCCATTGCCCTCAGGAAAAGAAGGGTCGTCAGGATGCTGCCCGCGTACACCACGAACATCACCGGGTTGCGCAGCTGGTCGCGCGGCGACAACTTCCTGAAGGCCGCGACCAGCGCGGGCTTCACCAGCTCCGGCGCGAGCATGCTGCGCGCTGGCGGGCGATGATGGTGGGAACCGTGTTGCCGGTCCGACACCGGTGCGCTTTTCGCCTGAGGCGAGTTGGAGGACGATGCGCCGGTCCTGTTGGCGTCGCCCTTGGCCACTGGGGCCGTCGATTCATGTTGCATGGTTTCTCCGCAATCCGCTAGAGACACCCGGCGCCTGCGGCTGCGAGGCAGTTGCAGGCGCCGAACGTGTAGGAATGCTCGATATTTCTTCGTCAGTGGTGGCGTCAGTGGTCGCTTTACTTGGCTGCGGTTGCCGTCACCGCGCCCTGCAGTTGCTCGGCGACCGGCCCCAGTGCCAGCGCCGGGACATAGGTCAGCGCGCCGACCAGCAACACCGTGCCCACCAGCAGGACGACAAACAACGGGCCATGCGTCGGCATGGTGCCGCCGCTGGGAGGGACGCGCTTCTTCGCGGCCAGCGAGCCCGCCAGTGCCAGGACCGGGATGATGATCCAGAACCGGCCGAGCCACATCGCCGCCGCCAGCAGCGTGTTGTAGAACGGGGTATTGGCGGACAACCCCGCAAAGGCGCTGCCATTGTTGTTGGCCGCCGACGAGAGCGCATACAGGATCTCGGAGAAGCCGTGCGTACCGGGATTGAAGACGCCCGCGCGCCCGGCTTCGGCCATCACCGCTACCGCCGTGCCGAGCAGCACCAACAGCGGCGTGACCAGGATCGCCACGGCGGTCATCTTCATTTCGTAGGTTTCGATCTTCTTGCCAAGGTACTCCGGCGTGCGGCCGATCATCAGCCCGGCGATGAACACCGCGAGCACGGCGTAGACCAGCATGCCGTACAGCCCCGAGCCCACGCCGCCGAACACGACTTCACCCAGTTGCATCAGCAGCATCGGCACCAGGCCACCAATCGCGGTGAAGGAGTCATGCATGGCATTGACCGCGCCGCAGGATGCCGCGGTCGTGATCGTGGCGAACAATGCCGTTGCGGCGATGCCGAAGCGTGTTTCCTTGCCTTCCATGTTTCCGCCGGCCTGCAGCAGGGAACTGGCATGGTCGAGCGGCAAGCCCGACAACGCGGGATTGGCCATCTGCTCGGACATCGCCGCAACGCAAGCCATCGCCACGAAGATGACCGTCATGGCGGCCAGCACCGCCACGCCCTGCCGCCTGTCCCCGACCATTTCGCCAAAGGTGAAGCACAGCGCCGCCGGGATCAGGAAGATCGCCAGCATCTCGATAAGGTTGGCCAGGGCAGTCGGGTTCTCGAACGGATGCGCCGAGTTGGCATTGAAGAAGCCGCCGCCATTGGTGCCCAGCAGCTTGATGGCTTCCTGCGAGGCGACCGGCCCCATCGCCAGCGCCTGCTTGTCCGTCTTCACGTCTTCCGTCACAGGCTTGCCTTGCGCATCGAGCACCGGCTGCCCGGCCGCGTCGACCTTCGGCTGGCTATATTCGACCGGCGTGACCAGGCTGACGTCCTTGTAGGCATCGAAATTCTGGATCACGCCCTGGCTCACCAGCGCCAGTGCAATCGCGGTCGCGATCGGCGCCAGTACATACAGCGTGACCCGCGTCATGTCGACCCAGAAGTTGCCGATGGTGGTCGCGCTCTGGCGCGCAAAGCCGCGAATCAGCGCAAACACCACCGCGATGCCGGTTGCCGCAGACAAGAAGTTCTGCACGGTGAGCGCAAGCATCTGCGTCAGGTAGCCCATGGTCGACTCGCCGGCATAGCCTTGCCAGTTTGTGTTGCTGACAAAGCTGATGGCGGTGTTGAACGCCGAGTCCGGCGTCACAGCCCCGAAGCCTTGCGGGTTCAAAGGCAGCATGCCCTGCACGCGCTGCAGCGTGTAGACCGCAACCACGCCGAGCAGGTTGAACGCCAGGACCGCGATGGCGTACTGCTTCCATCCCATGCCGCACTCGGCACGCACGCCCCCCAGGCGATACAACAGCCGTTCCAGCGGACGGCCCCAGGCGGTCAGCGAATAGTTGCCGTCCTCCACCGCGCGCCGGAGGTAGCGGCCGAGAAAGGGGGCACACGCCATCAGGATGGCGAGGTAGAGGACCAGCAGGCCCACGAATTGGGAGGACATCAGAATTTCTCCGGCCGGAACAAGGCAATGAGGAGATAAGCAAAAATGGCAACGGCCAGCGCGCCGCTCAACAGATCCGTCCAGCTCATCACACCCCCCTGTCCGCTGCGCTGTTCTTTACCGGCATCTGGTGATGCGGGCCGCCGTGTTCGCTGCGTGCCGAAGCGTTGGGCGCGAGCGCGGCGCAAAGCCCCAGCAGGGCCGCGCTCAGCACTGCGAAGCCAATCAATACAAGTAAAAAGATCCCGTCCATGACAAAGCACCCTTGAATGGTTTCGGCTTGCAGCTTAGCGACGGGGTAGTAAAAACTGGGTAGAAAGGTGGCCAGCGCGTATAAAGATCACATAAAGATTTGCCGGAGCAGATTGGATAACGCACCAACACGCACTTTTCGTGAGCCTGTCTTGCTGCTGGCGTGCAGGCAAAATCGCTGCTGTATGGGGAGGGGCGTCGTATTGGGGCTTTTTATTGAATCTTTACGCGATGGCGTCAGATATTGATGCGCGGTAAACGCGCCCTCGCATACGCTGTCTGCATGGGACCAGCTGCGCCGGCGAATCCCGCCGTTGCAGCACCGCTATCCATGTTGAACCGCCATGATCAAACTCCTTGTCGTTGTTGACGGCTCCGACAGTTCGCTGTGGGCAGTCCGGCATGCAGCGTTCCTCTATCGAGAGGGCAGCGTTTCGCAGGTTGTGCTGCTCAATGTGCAAGCTCCAATGGACCAGGGAAGGGTCTGTGCCTACCATTCACTCGCCAGGCTGCGCGAGCATGAACGCCAGCGAGGGGAAGCCGCACTGGCACGTCCCAGCACAATCCTTGACGATTCCGGCGTGGACTATGTGGCGCAGATAGGCGTCGGCTCCACCGCGAGCACGATATTGAACGCCGCACGGGTATGCCAGTGCGACGGTATTGTGCTGGGCCTGTCAGCCTGGTCGCGGGCTCTGGCCCTGGCTGGTACCGGTACACCGGCCAGGATCATGCGACGGTCCCGCGTACCCGTCACGCTGGTCAATGCCCCAAATTCGCAGGTGCCATCCGAGGTCACGGTGCATCAGCGAACCAGCCAGGTACGCCCTGCGCTTGTCGTCTATCCTTCCGCGTTCCATTCTCAATGCGTTGACAGGCTTGCCCACTGAGAGCGACCATCAGGCAAAGGAGCAGGAGCCCCATGTCTACCGAACTCCAGGTCGTCCCCTACCGTGACGGATGGGATGTCATCTACGAGGGGGCCCGAAACGCGGAGTCCCACCATGCCACCCGCGAGGCCGCGGTGATGGCTGCGTGCGCTCAAGCCAGGCGCGATGGCGCGGTCCTGGTCACATTCGACCGCAATGGCAACGAGATCGCCCGGCACGCCTTCGCCGCCCTTGTAAGGTCGTTAGCATGATCCGCGCCTCGATCGATCAACCGCCCCTGCCCGAGCGCCGTCACCGCCGCCACTTCCCTTCGCCGATCAGCGTCTCGGCAAGCTTCGGGATCATCTGCGCCACCTGCCGCGCCGCGGCGGTAAAGGGGCGCTGGCTGCTTGTCGCCAGCACCACGCTCTGCCGCATGGCGCGGTCCGCCAAAGGCACGGCGTCATACTCCCCGCTCTCCAGCTCGGCCGCCACCGCGTGGTACGGCAGCACGGAAAACGCGGCATGGTCGGACAGGATGCGCTTGATCACCACCGATGAGGTGGCTTCCATGCAGACATTGAGGGCGATGCGGTGCGTGGCGGCAGCCTCTTCCAGCAGGTTGCGGATGGCGTTGGGCGGCACCGGCAGCACCAGCGGCAGGTCGCCAATCTGCCGCAGCAGCATCGACGCCGGCCTGCCGCCCGCGGCGCGCCAGTGTGCCTGGTGGGTCGCGCGGCGGCCGACCAGCATCAACGGCGTGTCGAGCAGCCGACGGTAGCTGTTCCGGCCTTCGGCACGATAGCGGTTCAGCACGGCAAGATCGATGCTGCCCTGGGTCAGCCGCGTCTCGATCTCGCCGCTATAGCCTTCCACGATGCGCAGTTTCACCGCGGGCAGCTGCTGCTGCATGGCGGCGTAGAGCCGGCTCGACAGCAGCGGCGCCACCGCCGGCACCAGCCCCAGCGTAACCATGCCGCTGATATTGCCGGCACGGCCGCGCGCTGACTCGACCAGTTGCCTGGCGCCGTCCAGCAGCGGCTCGGCATCGGCCAGCACCTGCGCGGCCAGCGTGGTCGGCCGCACGCCGCGGCCGGTGCGGTAGAACAGCGGGCCGCCGAACATCTTCTCCAGCTCGGCGACCTGCCGGCTGATCGCCGACTGCGCCAGGCCGAGCTGCGCCGCGGCGCCCGAAACGCTGCCCGCGCGCGCCACGGCGACGAACGTGGTCAACGCCTTGAGCGTCAGGTCGTGTCCTGCATCCGCTTGCATGTCCCCTCCTGCTATCTCCAGCGGAGATATCTGCTTTCCCGTGCTGGCATTGATCCGAGGATACCGCCTCTCTATCGTTAGAGGCAATCGCACACCACCTCCAAGGAGACCCCGCCTCATGCCCCTGTCCGCCGAACACCATCCGCTGGCGCCGCTCGATGCGGCGGAAAACGACATGCTGGCCCGTGTCCAGGCACTGGTCCGCGACACCATTGGCCCCAGGGCCAACGCGGTGAACCGCAACGACGAGTTCGCCTGGGACACCTTCCGCACGCTGGCGGAAAGCGGCGTCATCGCCACGGCGTTTCCCACCGCGCTCGGCGGCACCGAGGCTTCGATGCTGCTGCGCGTCAGGATCATCGAGGAGATTGCGCGGACGTGCAGCACGGCGGCGTCGCTCGTCACCGGCACTGACCTGTCCTCGCGCCCGATCGTCGCGGGCGGTTCGCCGGAGCTTTGCGCCCACACGGTGCCGCTGCTGGCCAACGGCAGCAAGCAGTCCGCGTTCGCGCTGACCGAGCCCGGCGCGGGATCGGACCTCGCGCGGCTGCGCACCGTTGCCAGCCGGCACCCGGGTGGCTATCGGCTGTCCGGCGTGAAGAAGTTCATCACCCGCGCCACCGTGGCCGACATGTTTGTCGTGGTGGCATCGCTTGCCGACGGACCCGGCGGCAGCAAGGGGCTGACGGCGTTCCTGGTGCCGCGCGATGCTGAAGGACTGAGTGTCTCGCCGATCATCCCCAAGCTCGGCTGGCATGGCGTGCCGATCGCCGAGGTCCGGCTCGACGAAGTGTTCGTGCCGGTCTCGCATCGCCTCGGCGAAGAGGGGCAAGGCATGGCGCTGGCGCAGGACACGCTGGTGCGCGCGCGCGTCGGCCATGCCGCGATCGCGCTGGGGCGGATGACCGGCGCACTGCAGATCGCGGCGCAGTACGCGGGGCACCGGCAGGTATCGGGCAAGGCGGTCGGCGAGCACCAGGGCATTCAGTGGATGCTGGCCGACATGGCCGCGCGCATCGAGTCCGCGCGTTGCCTGGTCTACAGTTCGGCGCAGCGCTACGATCGCAAGGACCCCGAGACCTCGCTCCACGCCTCGATCGCCAAGATGCACAGCACCGACCTGTGCATGCGCGTGGTGGTGGACTGCGCGCAATTGCTGGGCGGCAATGGCTACCTGGATGCCTATCCGATCGAGCGCTTCCTGCGCGACGCAAAGATGAACCAGATCGGCGAAGGCACCAGCGAGGTCCACAAGAACCTGATCGGCCGATACGTGATGAAGACCGCGTCGGCGATGCCGCAACACCCGTGCCTCGATTTCGAGCCGGACCTGTTCGGAGCCCGGTGATGGCAAGCACTACCGACCAGGGCCTGGCCAACGCGCTGTGCCGCCGGCTGGGCATCCGCTACCCGGTGTTCGGGCTTGCGCACAGCATCGAAGTGGCCGCGGCCATTTCCAATGCCGGCGGGCTCGGCGTGTATGCCGCGGCACGCGACGGCCCCAACGAGCTGGCGCAGAAGCTGCGCGAACTGCGCGCGCTGTGCCCGGACACGCCGGTCGGCGTGGACCTGCTGCTGCCGACCGCGCTGCCGGGCGTCTCCACCCCCGAGGATGTCAGCGCCGCGATCCCTGAAGGCCATCGCCGCTTTATCGACGGCCTGTTCGCGCGCTTCGACGTGCCGCCGGCCACGGCGGGCAACTTCTTCTCGCAGTACGTGCGTTCGCAGGCCTTGTTCGAGGAGCAGGTCGCCGCCGTGGCGGAGAGCGAGGTGGAGGTATTCGCCGCCGGGGTCGGCACGCCGGCCGACACCATCGCCAGGGTGCGCCGTGCCGGCAAGACCACGATGGCGCTGGTCGGCGCCGTCAAGCATGCGCGCAAGGCCATCGCGGCCGGCGTCGACGTGCTGGTCGCCCAGGGCTATGACGCCGGCGGACATACCGGCACGATCGGCACCTTCACGCTGGTGCCGCAGATCATCGCGGCTGCCGGGGGACGCCCCGTGCTTGCCGCCGGGGGCATCGGCGAAGGCAGCCAGATCGCCGCGGCGCTGGCGATGGGGGCGCAGGGCGCGTGGCTTGGCACCGTGTGGCTGGGCAGCGCCGAGCACCGGCTGCCGGCCGCGCTGACCGAGCGGCTGCTGGCCGCCGGCAGCGACGACACGGTGATCACGCGGGCGCACAGCGGCAAGCCCTGCCGCGTCGTGCGCAGCGCCTTCTCCGACGCGTGGGCGGCAGCCGACGCCCCGGCGCCGCTCGACATGCCCTACCAGCAAGCCCTGACTGGCCGGCTGCTGGCGGCGGTGGAAGAGCACGAGATCGCGCCGCTGATGTACGAGGCGGCGGGCCAGAGCGTTGCCTGGGTGAAGGAAGTCGAGCCCGTGGCGCGGATCATGGACCGGCTGGTGCGGCAGACGCGCCAGTCGCTCGAATGCCTGCGCCCATACCTGCCGGGCTGATCGGCAGGCGCAAATACCGATACAAGAACTAAGGAGACAGCATGGATCGCCGAACATTCGGAAAGACCGCGTTCCAGACCGCCCTGATGATGGCCGCGCCCGGCCTCTTGCCGGCGCTGGCCCGCGCAGGCACCGGCCCGGGCAACTTCCCAGAGCGGCCGCTGCGCGCGGTCATCCCTTACCCGGCAGGCGGCGTGGTCGACGTCACCCTGCGCGCCGCGCTCGACCGCATGTCGCTCGACCTGCCGCAGCGCGTGGTCGTGGAGAACAAGCCGGGTGCCGATGGCCGCATCGGCATCGAGTCCGCCAGCCGCGCCCCGGCGGACGGCTACACAATGCTCGGCGTCACGCCGGTGCTGGCGGTGGCGCAAACGCTCTACCCCGACTCCGGCATCCGCGTGCAGAATTTCCGCGCCGTCGGCGCGGTGGCCGCGGTGCCGTCGGTGTTCGTGGTCCACAACGACGTGCCCGCGAAGACGCTGAAGGAATTCGCGGCCTGGGCCAAGGCGCGGCCCGGCGCGGTCAACGTGCCGATGCCGGGCGCCGGCAGCTCGCTGCACCTGGCGCAGGAGCTGTTCTTCGAAGCCACCGGCGTGCGCGTGACCAACGTCGGCTACAAGGGCCAGCCGCCGTCGTTGCCGGACCTGGGGCGCGGGCAGCTGCAGTTCGCGCTGGTGTCGCAAAACCTGGTGTTGCCGCTGATCCAGTCGAAACGCGTGCGGCCTCTCGCCGTCAATGCCGCGCGGCGCACGCGCTCGCTGCCGGAAGTCCCGAGCATCGCCGAGGCAGGCTATCCGGACGCGCTGGTGCAGTCCTGGTATGGCCTTGCGGTCCATGCACGCACCGCCCCCGCGATCGTCGACTACCTCGGCGCCGCGCTGCAGGCGGCGATGGGCACCGCCGACGTGCGCAACCGGCTGGCATCACTGGATGCGGAAATCCTCCCGTTCGACGCGAGGCAGTTCGACCAGTTGCTGCAGGCCGAAGCGGCACGCTGGGCAACGCTGATCAAGGCTCGCGACATCAAGGTGGACGCATGAATCAGACCTTGTTCGTGAACGACAACGGCAAGACCGACGGCCCGCTCGCCGGCCTGCGCATCCTCGACATGGCCACGGTGCTGGCCGCGCCGCTCGCCAGCACGCTGTGCGCCGACATGGGCGCCGACGTGGTCAAGCTCGAGCTGCCCGACGGCAGCGATCCGCTGCGCGGCCTGGCACCGGTCAAGGACGGCCTCCCGCTCTACTGGAAGGTGGCCAACCGCGGCAAGCGCGGCATCTCGCTCGACGTGCGGCAGCCACAAGGACGCGCGCTGTTCCTCCGGCTGCTGCCCGAATTCGACGTGCTGGTCGAGAACTTCCGCACTGGCACGCTCGACCGCTGGGGTCTCGACGCAGAGACCTTGCGCGAAGCGAACCCGCGCCTGATCATCCTGCGCCTGACCGGCTTCGGCCAGACCGGCCCGTATGCGTCGCGCGCCGGCTTCGCGCGCGTGTTCGAAGCCATGAGCGGCTTCACCAACCTTGCCGGCGAGCCAGGCGGTCCCCCGCTGCACATGAACTATCCGGCCGGCGACGTGGTGGCGGGCTTGTTCGGCGCGTTCGCCATCGCCACCGCGGCGGCGGAGCGCCGGCGCGATTCCGCGGCGCCCGGACGCGACATCGACCTGTCCGCCACCGAGGCGCTGTTCCGCCTGCTGGAGCCGCTTGCGGTGGAGTACGAACAGTTGGGCCAGGTGCGCCAGCGCGCGGGAAACCGGGCTACGTACACCGCGCCGTCCAATATGTACGCGACTGCCGATGGCCATTGGGTGTCGATGGTGGCGTCGTCCAACCCGATCTTCCGGCGCCTGTGCGCGGCGATCGGCCGGCCGGAACTGGCGGACGATCCGCGCTACGCCACCAACCCGGCACGCGTGCGGCACCTCGACACGCTGGATGACGCGATCGGCGCCTGGTTCGCGGCACACGGCTACCGCGCCGTCGCCGCGGCGCTTGAAGCGCAGCAGATCCCGTTCAGCAAGATCTTCACCATCCAGGACATCCTGGAAGATCCTCACTTCCGCGCGCGCGAGGCCATCGTGCGCCTGCCCGACCCCGACCTGGGCTCGGTTCCGGCGCCGTGCCACGTGCCGCGCTTCTCCGGCTACGCGCCCGCCGTGCCCCGGACCGGGCCGTCAGTCGGCGAGCACAACGAGGAGATCTACGCCAGGGTCGGCCTGACCCGGCAGGACATGCAGGCGCTGCGCGCGGAGGGAGTGATATAACCGCTCACCGCTGGCTGCGGAGCTTGCGCCCGCCGGCCGCGGCAGCCTCGCCCTGTTGCGCCAGCCATTCGACGAACGCGCGCAGGTGCAGCGGCTTGTCGGCATCGCGCGGCACCAGTGCGTGGTAGGTATTGCCCGGCGCGCGGATGTCGGCGAACGGCGCGGCAATACGCCCGCCGTCCAGGTCCGCCGCCAGCGTCGGGAAGGTGCCGATGGCGAAGCCCAGGCTGTCCACCACGGCCTGCAGCGTGACGAAGAAGTGGTCGAAGCGCAGCGTGCGCACCGGCCGCAGCGATGCATGGCCGGCCTGCTGCAGCCATGATTCCCAACTGCCGGGCCGCGTCTCGGTGTACAGCAGCACGCCGTCGGCAAGGTCTTCGACATCGCGCACCGGCGCCTGCGCCAGCAACGCGGGGCTGGCGATCACCGTCTGGTATTCGGCGAAGATCGGCACCGACTCGAACTGCTCGCCGCGCTCCAGCGTGCGCCGGATGGCGACGTCGAACGTGCCGTTGAAGCCGGCCTCGTTGCTGAAGGCGGTCGAGACCCGCACGTCGACCTCCGGCTGCCGCTTGCGGAAATCGTCGAGCCGCGGGATCAGCCAGCGCATGGCAAAGGTGGCGGGCGCGTTCACGCGCACCACCTTGCGCGTGGCGATGCGCCCGTAGCGCTCCGACGCCGCGCTGAGATGGTCGAAGGCGGCGCTCACCTCGCGTCCGAACGCCTGCGCGTGCACGGTAGGCACCATGCGCTGCCCCTGCCGGATAAACAGCGGCTGCCCCAGCCATTGCTCCAGGATCTCGATCTGCCGGCTGACCGCGCCGTGCGTCAGGTGCAGCTCGCGCGCGGCCGCCGAAAAGCTGCCGGCGCGGGCGGCAACCTCGAAGATGCGCAGCGCGTTGAGCGGAGGTAGCTTATGCGGCACTGTGATATTTCCTGACAGATTGTGGGAAATAAACTCGTTTGTGTGAGTTTATTGGAAACCTTAGCATGGTCTCAAGAAAGCGAAAACGCGCCGCCCCGCATCGGCAAGCGGCTTACCGATTCCATCCCAACGAGACCCGCCATGAGCTCCCACATCGAAGTCAACGGACACCGCTACCAGCTTCCCGCCCGTCCTACCGTGATCGTCTGCATCGACGGCTGCGAGCAGGAGTACATCAACCTTGCCGTGCAGGCGGGTGTCGCGCCCTTCTTCGCCAGCCTGGCGCAGCGCGGCACCGTGCTGACCGGCGACTGCGTGGTGCCGTCGTTCACCAACCCCAACAACCTGTCGATCGTGACCGGCGTGCCGCCGTCGGTGCACGGCATCTGCGGCAATTTCTTCTATGACACCGAAGCCGGTGAAGAGGTGCTGATGAACGACGCCCGCTATCTGCGCGCGCCCACGGTGCTGGCCGCCGCGGCAAAGGCCGGCGCCAAGGTCGCGGTGGTGACGGCCAAGGACAAGCTGCGCGCGCTGCTCGGCCACGGCCTGCAGGGCATTTGCTTCTCCGCGGAGAAGGCCGACCGGGCGAGCGTCGCGGAAAACGGCATCGACGACGTGCTGGCCCGCGTCGGCATGCCGCTGCCGTCGGTCTACAGCGCGGACTTGTCCGAGTTCGTGTTCGCCGCCGGCGTGGCGCTGCTCGAAACCGAGCGGCCTGACCTGATGTATCTGTCCACCACCGACTACATCCAGCACAAGCACGCGCCCGGCACGGCCGGCGCCAATGCGTTCTACGCCATGATGGACAGCTACCTGCAGCGGCTCGACGCGCTGGGCGCGGTCATCGGCGTGACCGCCGACCATGGCATGAACGCCAAGACCGACTCGCTCGGCAAGGCCAACATCCTGTACCTGCAGCAACGGCTGGACGAGTGCTTCGGCCCGGCGGCCACGCGCGTGCTGCTGCCGATCACCGACCCGTACGTGGCGCACCACGGCGCGCTGGGGTCGTATGCCACGGTGTACCTGCCGGCCGGCGTCGACCAGCGGGCGGTGCACGACGCGATCGCGGCGCTGCCGGGCATCGAGCTGGTGCTCGACAAGCGCGCTGCCTGCGAGCGCTTCGAACTGCCGGCCGACCGCATCGGCGACCTGGTGGTGGTCAGCGAGCGCCTGACCGTGATCGGCACCACGCCGGCACGCCATGACCTGAGCGGGCTCGACGTGCCGCTGCGCTCGCACGGCGGCCTGTCCGAGCAGAAGGTGCCGCTGCTGTTCAACCGCAAGGTGAGCGCGCCGGCCGGCCCGCGGCTGCGCAATTTCGACATCCTGCGGCTGGCGCTGAATTGCGCCGACTGAAGCACGCCGACTGAAGCACGCCGACTGAAGCACGCCGACTTGGCCAGGCGCGTGGCCTGCACGGCCTGCACTGAACGGACCGGGTCCGATTCCTGATGGCCGCGACCACACCACCGAGGCGCCATGCAGATCCTGCTTTCCCTGATGTCCGGCGTCGCCCTGCTGATCTGGGGCACGCATGTCACGCGCCACGGCATGCTGGAGCTGCTGGGGCCACGGTTGCGGCTGGTGCTGGCGGCGGGCACCGCCAGTCCGGCGCGCGGCTTCCTGGCCGGGCTGGGCGTGACCGCGCTGATCCAGAGCAGCAGCGCCACGGCGCTGATGACCAGCGCCTTCGTCGCCGAGGGCCTGGTGTCGCTGTCGGCGGCGCTGCCGATCGTGCTCGGCGCGGATGTCGGCACCAGCATGATGGCGCGCCTCTTGTCGGTCGACATCTCGTGGCTATCGCCGCTGCTGCTGGTGACCGGCATTGCCATGCGGCTGTCCGGCAAGGCCAGCCTGCGCGGCCGCGCGGGCGAAGTCGTGGTGGGACTCGGGCTGATCACGCTGGCCCTGCAGCTGATCCGCCTCTACGCCGCCCCGCTGCTGCATGCCGAACTCGTGCGCGCCATCTTTACCTCGCTGGGCCATGACGCGCTGCTTGCGGTGGTGATCGGCGCACTGCTGGCCCTGCTGGCGTACTCCAGCCTGGCCGCCGTCCTGCTGACCGCAACGCTGGCCATGGGGGGCGTCATCGCGCCGGAGACCGCGCTGCCGCTGGTGCTTGGCGCCAATCTCGGCAGCGGCCTGATTGCCTGCCTGGCCAATTCCGCCAGCGCGCCTGCGGCCAGGCGCGTATCGCTTGCCAACCTGCTCTTCCGCATCGCCGGGGTGCTGGTGTTCCTGCCGCTGCTGGATATCGTGCCGCCGCTGCTCGCGGGCATCGGCAGCAGCGCCGCCACCATGGCCATCGACTTCCACATGGCGTTCAACCTGATCCTGGCCGCGACGCTGATCTGGTTCGTCGGACCGGTGGCGTCCCTGTGCACGCGATGGTTGCCCGATGCACCCGCCGACGCGGTGTCGCGCGGCGCGCGCTACCTGAGCCAGGGCGACCTGCAGCATCCGTCCGTTGCGCTGGGCAATGCCACCCGCGAAGTCGTGCGCATCGGCGACGTCATCGAAGACATGCTCGCCGGCATGAAGCTGGCGATCGCCGCCAATGACCGGGCCGCGAACGCGCGCTGCTGCGCGCTGGACGACCGCATCGACGAACTCTACTCGTCGGTCAAGATGTACCTGACCGACGTCGATGCCGCCAAGCTCGATGCCGAGGATGCCGCGCGCTGGGACGAGATCATGCTGCTCAATATCAACCTGGAATACGCAGGCGACATCGCGGAGCGCACCCTGGTCGACCTGGACCAGCGCAAGCTGCGCCGCAACCATTGCTTCTCTGACGAGGGCAGCGCCGAGCTGCTGGAACTGTGCGACATGCTGGCGGCCAACCTGCGTACCCGGATGTCGTTGTTCGTCGCCGGCGACCGCGCCGCCCACGCGCTGCTCAACGACTGCGCCGCGCGCTTCCTGGCACGCGCCGAACGCTTCACCGCCCGCCACCTTGCCCGCGTGTCGCAGCGGCGCACGGCCAGCGTGGAAACCAGTGCGCTGCACCTCGACACGCTGCGCGAGCTGTCGCAGATGAATGCGCTGCTGTGCGCCGCGCCGGTGGGCATGCCCGGTGCGCTGCGCGGCACGCTCCCCGAAGATGTTCCAGCACTAGCCGCCGGCAGTCCAGGCGCGGCATAACAGCAGGTGGTGGTCGAGAACCGCCCGAATTCACCGCGGCGGAACTCAAGCGCCGGGGCGAGGTGGTGCGCAGCGCCAATGTGAAGGCGGAATAGCGTGTTGCAGCGGGGGCGTGCTGATGTCAGGGCACGCCCGCCGCGCCATCACGCGGCAACCAGCGGCGACACGTCGATCACATATAGCTGGCGCTCCGACTCGTGGATGGAGTCGATGCACACCCGCCGGCCGTCGCGGCTCCAGCGGGGATGGAGGTCACAGCGGTTCTCCTTCTTCAGCGCGGGGCTGGTGTAGAAGCGTCCCAGGTCGTGGCGCATGCCGTGCTGCATGTCGTACAGGAACAGCGTGCGCTCGTTGGTCTGCGCATCCGGATAGGTATCGCTGAGCAGCCAGCGCGGATTCACCGGCGAGAACGTCATATGCCCGTTCTCGGTCAGCACGCCGTCACCGACCACGCGCACCTCGCCGCCGTCGCGGTCCTGGTACAGGTGATAGTGGATGCTGCCCGCATGCGGGCCCCACACGATGATGGTGTCGTCATCGCGCCAGAGCGGATGCGATATCTGGTACTCGGATTTCTCGTAGTCGAAGGTACCCACCGCAGTCGGATCGAAGTCGTCGGCGAGTTGGGGCAGCGGATGGTCCGAGCACTCCAGCAGCCGCAAGTCGCTGCCATCCGGATTGACCGTGATCAGCCGGTGCAGGAAGCAGGTCTCGTCCTCGACCCGCTCGGTCCAGCGATGCAGCAGCAGCACGCGCGACGAGGCGGGATTGATCTCGATATGGCTGACCCAGTGGATCGCCTTGTCCATCGACGCACGCGGATGGAACTGGCGCAGCGCCTGGTAGCTCACGATCAGGCGCGACTCGCCGCTGGCGATGTCCATGTGCCAGATGCCGTCGTCGGCCGGTGCCAGCGCGAGCGGCGGCTGGGGCGTGTTGTCGCTGTAGCCGATGGTCTGGTGCGTGACATAGAGACGCCGGTAGTCCACGCACAGGCCAAAGCGGCTGTTCGGCGCGACCACGTAGACCGGCATCGGCAGCGTGCGGTCGGTGCCGGTGTCGGCGTCATGCACCATCGCGCCCAGCCGGGGATAGCGCGCACCGTCGTCATCGGTGCGGCAGTTGTAAATCAGCTGCCGGCCCGGCAAGCCGTCGAGCCATTGCAGTTGCGCGCCCATCTGCCAGTTCCAGGCGGTGGTGCTGCCGACACGGTGAAAACGCTGGCCGTCTTCCAGGTCGAAGAAACCGATCTCGGCTTCGAGTCCCGGGTGCAGGTCGGCATCCGCCATCGGCACGCGCTGCGCCAGCACGTAGCGGTCGCTGCGGTCCCAGTTGCTCTTGTTGTAGTAGCCGAAGAAATGGTGCTTTCCGTCCGCGCCGAGGCGGCGCGCCGGAAGCGGTGTATCGATGATGCGGGATGGCTTCATGGGTTGGATGTCGAAACTGGATGTCTGCGTCACTCGGCGCTGATCTTGCCCCTGGCGATGACCTGCTCCCAACGGCCCTTCTCCTCCGCGACGAACTTGCGCGCCGCTTCCCGGGTGTTGGCCACGGGCGTCATGCCCTGCTCTTCCAGCCCCTTGCGGAATTCCGGCGTCGCGGCGATCTGGCGGATATCGGCGTTCAGCTTGTCGGCAATGGCATCGGGCACCTTCGCGCTCACCGCCACGGTCGTCCACGACGTGGCGACGAATCCCGGGAAGCCGGACTCGGCAGCCGTCGGAACATTGGGCAGCGCCGGTGAACGCGTCTTGCCCGTGACGGCCAGTGCCTTCAGCTTGCCGGAGCGGATATAGGCCAGCGTGGTCGGCGGATTCTCGAACATGAGGTCGATCTGCCCGCCGAGCAGGTCGGTCATGGCCGCCGAACTGCCCTTGTAGGGCACGTGGACGATCGGCGCCTCGGCGTTGAGACGGAACAGTTCGCCCATCATATGCACCGACGAACCCACGCCGGCGGAGCCGAACGTCATCGTGTCCGGCCGCTGCCGCGCCGCCGCGGCCAGCTGCTGCAGGTTGCTCGCCGGCAGCCGCGGGTTGGCGATGACCACATGCGGCATTTCCGCCAGCACGGTCACCACTTTCAGGTCGGTGGCCGGGTTGTAGTTCAGCTTCTTGAAGGTGTTGTAGGTCGCGTGCAGGCCGAGCGAGCCCAGCAGCAGCGTGTAGCCATCGGCCGGCGCATCGACCACGGCCTTGCCCCCGATATGCCCGCCGGCGCCGGGCCGGTTCTCGACTACGACCGACTGGTGGTACAGCTTGCCGAGCTTGTCGGCCAGCATGCGGCCCTGCAGGTCCGAGCTGCCACCCGCGCTGAACGGCACGATGATGCGGATCGGGCGATCCGGATAATTCGCCTGCGCCGATACGGCGCCGGCGCTGCCCAGCAGCATCGCGGCGACGCCAGCCAGCACGAGCTTGTGAAACGGCTTTTCTTGCATGCTCTCCCCCTTGTTGCGGCCTGCATTGTGGTGTTCGTGTCGTTGCTTCGCAGTGTAGGGGGACGAGCCTATTCTGAATAATGCATTGTTATACGACAGCTATTCAGGATTGATATACCATCGACCGTCGCCGCCGCGCATGCCTGCAGCGGCTCACCGGATCGAATGCCATGCCGCGCCCCCTGTCCTTTCGTGAAATCGAAGCGTTCCGCGCCGTCATGCTGACTGGCACCACCACTGCCGCCGCCGCGATGCTGCACACCACGCAGCCCTCCGTCAGCCGCCTGCTGTCGCAGATGCAGGCGGCTGCGGAACTCAAGCTGTTCGATATCGACAAGGGCCGGCTGCGGCCCACGCAGGAAGCCCGCACGCTGTTCGAGTCGGTGCAGAACCACTTCCAGGGACTCGCGCGGATCGAGCAGGATGTGGCGGCACTGCGCAAGTCAGGCACCGGCATGCTGCGTGTGGGATGCACCCCCTCGCTGGGGCTGGGCGTGCTGCCCGCCGTGGTCGGCCAGTTTTCGGCCCGGCATGCCGATATCCACCTGAACCTGCAGACCGTCGGCGCGCATGCGCTGCGCGACGGGCTGCTGACCGGACGGTTCGATCTGGTGCTGAGCACAAGCCCGCTGGACCATCCGCAATTCGACGTGCGCATCATGCACAAGAGCCACGCGGTCTGCGTCATGCACCCGGACCATCCGCTGTCGCGCCGCCCGTCGCTGCATGTGCGGGACCTTGCCGGGCAGTCGCTGATCACGCTCAATGCCGACGACCCGCTGCACGTGGCGCTGCGGGAGAGCATGCGCCGCGTCGGCGCCGAGCCTGCGGCAACCATCGAGACCACCTACTCCGGCACCATCTGCACGATGGCGGCACAAGGCACCGGCATCGGTATCGTCAACCAGTACGTTGCCAATGTCTTCGCGCATGCGTTGCGCGTGGTGCCGCTATCCCCGCGTTGCCCGGTCGACGCGCGCATGGCGTTCTCCGGCCACTGGGCGCCGTCCGCCATCGCCGAGGCGTTCGCCGCGCTGGTCGCTGCGCATTTCCGTACGCTGCGGCCGGCATCGAACGCCTGACGCAAGGGCTTACCATGGCAGCGAATACGTCTTGGTATTGCAGAAGCTCTTCATCGCCTCCAGCACACCCTCCTTGTAGCCCAGCCCTGAGTCCTTGATGCCGCCGAACGGCGTCAGCTCCAGCCGGTATCCCGGCACTTCACGCACATTGACGCTGCCGACCTTCAGCTCGCGCACGAAGCGCGTGATGTAGTCGAGCCGGTTGGTGCAGACCGAGGACGACAGGCCGTAGGCGGTGCCGTTGGAAATGCGGATCGCCTCGTCGATATCCTTGAAGCGGATCACCGGCGACACCGGCCCGAAGGTCTCGTGCCTGGCTACCGTCATCTGCGGATCGACATGATCCAGCACCGTGGGCGAGTACAGCGCGCCGCGGCGGATATTGCCGTAGCGCAGCGTCGCGCCGGCGGCGATGGCTTCATTGACGACGGTCTCGAACTGGATCGCTGCGGCCTCGTCGATCACGGTGCCCATGTCGACCTTCGGGTCCATCGGGTCGCCATAGTTGACGGCTTCGGTCTTCTGCACCAGCAGCTCGACAAAGCGGTCGGCCACGGCTTCATGCACCAGCATGCGCTTGATCGCCGTGCAGCGCTGGCCCGAGTTCTTGTACGAGCCGCTGGCCGCGAGCGTGGCGGCTTCTTCCAGGTCGGCGTCTTCCATCACGATGATCGGATCGTTGCCGCCCAGCTCCAGCACCTGGCGCTTGTAGGTGGCGGTAGCCGCGATGTACTTGCCGATCGGCACGCCGCCGGTGAAGGTCACCAGGTCCACGTCGGGGTGCGTCAGCATCTCGTCCGCAATCTCGCGCGGGTCGCCGGTGACGACGGACAGCATCTGCGGCGGCAGCCCGGCCTCGTACAGGATATCGGCCAGCATGCAGGCAGCCAGCGGCGTCTTCTCGCTGGGCTTGAGCACCATGCGGTTGTTGGTGGCCACCGCCGGCGCGACCTTGTGGATCACCTGGTTGAGCGGATGGTTGAACGGTGTGATCGCGGTGATCACGCCAAGCAAGGGTTCGCGCAGCGTATAGACCTTGCGGCTCTTGCCGTGGTGCGTCAGGTCGCACGAGAACACCTGGCCGTCGTCGACCAGGGCTTGGTTGGCGGCGAACAGCAGCACGTCGGAGGCGCGGCCCACTTCATATAGCGAATCCTTGCGGCACAGCCCGGATTCCAGCGTGATGGTGCGCGAGATCTCGTCCAGCCGCGAGGCGATGATCTCGCCCGCGCGCATCAGGATCTTGTAGCGCTCGTAGCGCGTCAGCGTGGGCTGGTAGTCGCGCGCGATGCGGTAGGCGCGGCGCACGTCGTCGAGCGTGGCCTTGGGCACCGTGGCGATGACTTCGCCGGTGTACGGGTAGGTCACCTCGATCACGTCTTCGCGGTAGATCTTTTCGCCGGCGATGCGCAGCGCTTCGTGGCGGATTTCGGGGATGGCTTGCAGTGCGTTCATGATGTCGATGCCCCGGGGTGCGGAGCGCAGTCGTCAGGAGGGAAGGAATACGGGGACGCGGGAGCCGGCCCGGTGCCCCTGCGTTCAGCGGCGGATAAAGGCCGCGATGATGGCGCTGATCATGCAGCTGGCCGCCACGATCGGGAACACCAGCGAGGTATCGCCCGACTGGTCCAGGATGCGGCCGATCAGCGGCTCGCCCAGGCCGGCGAGCAGGTAGGAGAAGAAGTTCAGGATGCCGGTCGCGGTTCCCGCGCGCCTGGCGCCGACCAGGTCCGGGCACAGCGCCCAGAACGAGGAGGCGGGGCCGTAGACGAAGAAGCCTGCCAGGAACAGCGCGACGATCGCGCCCATGCCCGTCGGCAACTGGTACATGACCATCGACGCGATCGCGCCCAGCACCATGTAGAGCATGATGGCCTTGCTGCGGCTGGAGCCGAACAGCCGGTCGGAGATCCAGCCGTTGGACAGCGCACCGAAGGCCGAACCCGATCCCGTGCCGGGCCTGCACATCGTGCCCTACCGCAGCGAACGCATTGTCGCGGTGGTGCCGCGCGGGCACCGGCTGGCGACGCGCGACGCGATCACCTTGCAGGACCTTGCCGGCGAGTCCGTGATCCTGCGCGAGCCGGGCTCGAAGACGCGCGACCGCGTCGAGCGCGCGTGCGGGCAGCATGGGGTGGCATTGCACTGCGCGATGGAGATCAACTGCCGCGAGGCAACGCTGCATGCCGCGGCCAGCGGCATGGGCATCAGCTTCGTCACGCAGATCGAATGCATCCCGCTGCCGGGACTGCAGGAAGTGCCGGTCGACGATGCGCTGCTGTCGATCGGCTACGCGCTGTGCTGCCTGGACGTGCGCAAGGACCGGCCGCTGATTGCCGCGCTGCTGGGCGTGGCGCTGTCGCCGCCTCGCTGAGTCACGCCAGCCACGCCAGCCACGCCAACCACGCCAGCCACGCCAGCCACGCCAGCCGCCATGTGGCGGCCGGGCCCTTTTGCCAGAGTCTGTTGCGGCCAGGCATCAGCGCCGTCGTGTAGGAGTAATGCCGGCACCGCATCAGCCCGCGACCGACAGCGCAACACGGCCCCGCTGCCTAGACTGAGTGCTACCGCTGCATCTCCGCCAAGGTGGCGATGCGCGGTCCCAGGCGCGCCGGGCCCCTCCACTGCCGGCGCCTCCAACAACAACTCTGGAGGTTTTCCATGGATCCGAAACAGCCCGCTCGCCTTCCCAAGATCGTCGGCGCGATTGCCGCCGGCCTGGCAGGCCTCAGCTGTGCCACCGTTTTCGCCCAGACCACCGCCGCGCCCGCGGCACCTCCGGCCGGCGCGCAGGGCGTGCCGCCCGGCGTCACCCAGATCGAGCCGCCCAAGGACCCGCTGGTCGAACGCCGCGAGGCTCGCAAGCGCGCCTCCGACGAATACAAGGCAAAGAAGAAGGCCGCCAAGGGCGAGTACAAGGAAGAAGTCGGCGAGGCCAGGCAGGAGCGCAAGGTCGAGGACAAGGCCGCGGACGCCACGGCCCGCCAGGAAATGGCAGCGCCAAAGCAGTAGCAGCATAGTGCAAGCCTGTTGTCATGGTGGCCGGCGTCGGCCGGCCACTTCTTTCCCCTCCCCTGATTTCCTCCGCTGACACACCTCCACCCAGCGTTGCGCATAGGTCTGCGCTGGCTTCCCGCTGACCGTGCAATGCCCGCGCAATGCCCGCGCAATGCCCGCGCTTGCAAGCCGCCGTATCGCGCCTAGACTCCATATGGGCAACCCGCGCGCATGCTTGCGCGGCTTGCATTCCACGCCATGTCCGCTGTCCGCCCGTCCTTCTGGTTGGCAGGCCTGCTTCTGTCCGGCCTGATGGGCATCTTCAGCCTGCGCGCGCCCTCTGCCGTGGCGCAGCAAACATCGCCTTCGCAAAAGCCGGCGCCCGCTGCGACGGCCCCGGCCGCCACTGCTCCGCCGAGCCAGGCAGTCCCCGCCAAGCCACGTGGCCTGAACCTTGCCAACAAGCCCCGTACCGGCGACTTCGACGTGATGTTCAATAGCCGCGTCATCCGCGTGCTGGTGCCATACAGCCGCACGCTTTACTTCAACGACAAGGGGCGCGAGCGCGGACTGACCGCGGAACTGGTGCGTGACTTCGAGCGCTACCTGAACAAGAAATACGCCGACCAGCTCGGCAAGCGCCCGCTGACGATCATCATCATCCCGACCACGCGCGACCGCCTGCTGCCTGACCTGATGGCGGGGCTTGGCGATATCGCCGCCGGCAACCTGACCGAGACCGAGGGCAGGCTGAAGCAGGTGGACTTCGCCGCGCCGCGCGACCGCAAGCCGGTGCGCGAGCTGGTGGTCACCGGGCCGAAGGCGCCGGCATTGCAGCGTCTCGACGACCTTGCCGGAAAGACCGTGCACGTACGGCGCGCCAGCAGCTATTTCGATAGCCTGACCCTGCTGAACGACGGCCTGCGCCACGCCGGAAAGGCGCCGATGAAGCTGGTCATGCTGCCCGACGCGCTTGAAGACGAAGACGCGCTCGAGATGCTCAACGCGGGCGTGCTGCAGATCGTCGTGGTCGATGACTGGAAGGCCGCGATGTGGGCGCAAATCCTGCCGGACATCAAGGTGCGCCAAGACCTGGCCGTGCGCGAAGGCGGCTATGTCGGCTGGGCCTTCCGCAAGAACAGTCCGCAGCTGCGGCAGGTGATCGATGACTTCTACGTCAATTTTGTCAAGAAGCAGGGCGTGGCGGAGTACCGGCTCAAGCAAGCCATGCAGCGCGTCAAGCAGATCAAGAACAACACCAGCGATGCCGAGTACAAGCGCTTCCAGCAGACCATCGCGTTCTTCGAGAAGTATGGCAAGGACTATGGCTTTGACCCGCTGATGCTGGCCGCGCAGGGCTTCCAGGAGTCGCAGCTGAACCAGGAGGCGCGCAGCCATGTGGGCGCGGTCGGCATCATGCAGATCATGCCGGCCACCGGCAAGGAGCTGAATGTCGGCAATATCAGGATGGCCGAGTCCAACGTCCACGCTGGCGCCAAGTACATGGACCGGCTGATGACGAAGTACTTCCCCGACGCGCATTTCTCGGAATCGGACCGGCCGCTGTTCGCCTTTGCCAGCTATAACGCCGGGCCGGGCAATATCGCCAAGATGCGCAAGGAAGCGGCGGCGCGGGGGCTGGATCCCGACAAGTGGTTCAACAATGTCGAGATCGTGGTGGCGGAGAGGATCGGCATCGAGACCACCACCTATGTGCGCAATATCTTCAAGTACTACGCGGCGTACCGGCTCATGCAGGACATGCAGGCGGCACGCGAGCGCGCGATCAGGCAAGTACAGAAATAGCGGCCGAGATCAGCGGGCCGGAATCAGTGGGCCGGAATCAGAGGCCGGCATTAGTGTCCGCGCGGCGCCGGACGCACTCAGTCAGCCAGGCCGCTCGCGTCGATGTATCCGAGCGCTTCGGTGACCGCGCGTCGCGCCTTGAGCACGTAGCAGACCTTGCGTTCCTGGATCGACAGCGCCAGCACTTCGGCCTGCACCAGTTCCTGGAACAAGTGGCCGGCGCGTGCCAGGCTGACCTTGGCGATGTGGGCCAGGTCGGCCGCGGGCAGCCCGTTCTCGCCCGCGTCGAGCAGCGCGCGGCACACGCGGGCCCGCGCGGGCTCCGTCATCAGGGCTAGGGTTAGGGTACTTTCCTGGGTCTCCATGGCCACACCTCGAACGTCCGGCGCGCCGGCCCGGGCTGCCCGGGGGTTGTCCGGGGTTGTCAGAGTGCAGCGGGGCGATCGGGCGGCGCAGTGTCTCCACGTTCTACGCGGCCCGGCGCGCAAACGCAATAGGGTGCAGCCATGCCGGCGCAAACACTGGTGCGATTACAACAAGCGCACCCGCCAGCCGCATTCGGGGGATGCGCGGGCGCGGCGCCCATGCACGGGACGGGCGCCGCCTATCTGCGTCAGGCCAGCACGAACGGCAACTGCCGCTGGCGCTTGCCGGTCAACCGGAACAGCGCATTCGCCACCGCGGGCGCGATCGGCGGCACGCCCGGCTCGCCCAGGCCCGTGGGGTTGTCCTGCGACGGCACGAAGAACACGTCCACCACCGGCGCATCGGTAATGCGCGGCGGCGGGAAGTCGGTGAAGTTGCTGTTCTTCACGGCGCCATTCTCGATCTCGATGGCAAACCCCGGCTTCGTCATCGCCAGCCCGAACACGCAGCCGCCCTGGATCTGGGCTTCGGCCGACAGCGGGTTGACCACGCGGTTGGCATGCACGCCGGCGGTCACGCGGTGCACGCGCGGCTCGCCCTTCACCAGCGACACGTCAACCACGTAGGCCACCACGCTGTTGAACGACTCGTGCACCGCCACGCCCCACGCATGCCCCTTGGGCAGCTTGCGCTTGCCATAACCGGACTTGTCCACCGCCAGCTGCAGCGCGGCGCGATGGCGCGCGTGCTTCTTTTCGTCGAGGCGCGCCATCCGGAACGCCACCGGATCCTGCCTGGCGGCGGCGGCCATTTCGTCGGCCAGCGTTTCCTTGACGAAGGCGGTATGCGTGTTGCCGACCGAGCGCCACCACAGCACCGGCACGTCCACCTGCGGGTGATGCACCGACATCTGCAGCGGCAGGTCGTAATCGTTCTCGACGATGCCCTCGGTCATGGTCGCGTCGACACCGTTCTTGACCATGAACGGTTCGAACGGCGTGCCCTTCAGGATCGACTGCCCGACCACGGTGTGCTGCCAGCCCACCACCTTGCCCTGCGCATCGAAGCCGATGCGCGCGCGGTGCAGATGCAGCGGACGGTAGTAGCCGCCGCGGATATCGTCCTCGCGGCTCCACACCACCTTGAGCGGCTCGGCATGGCCTGCGGCTACCCAGGCCTTGAGCACGTTGGCCGCTTCGACAAGGTAGTCGGAGGTCGGCACCGCGCGCCGGCCGAAGCCGCCGCCTGCCATCATGGTGTTGAGCACCACCTTGTCGGGCGCCAGGGCCAGCGTGCGAGCGATCGCGGCCTGGTCGACGGTCTGGAACTGCGACCCCACCCACACCTTGACCGCCTGCAGCTTGCCGCCCGACACCTCGGGCTGCAGCGTGCAGTTGAGCGGTTCCATCGGCGCATGCGCGAGGTACGGGAAGCGGAAGTCGGCCTCGATCTTGCGCGCTGCGCCGTTGATGGCCGCGCCGATATCTCCCCCACCCGCGCCCTCGCCTGCCCGCGCCACCGTGCCCGGCTGCGCGGCCAGCCTGGCGTACTCTTCGAACAGCGCCTGCGACGAGACCTTGGAGCCCGCGTCTTCCCACTGGATCTCGAGCGCATCGCGGCCCATCTTGGCCGGCCAGTAGCCGCTGCCGACCACCGCCACGCCGGTGCCGCCGCGATCCACCGGCACCTGCATCACGCCATGCACGCCCTGCACCGCGCGCGCCTTGTCCGCGTTGAACGACTTCACCTTGCCGCCAAAGCGCGGCGGGCGCGCGACCACGGCCACCACCATCTTGTCGAGCTTCGTGTCGATGCCGAACGGCGTGGTCGCCGCCATCTTGCCGCGTGCGTCCAGCCGCTGCGTGGGCTTGCCGACGATGCGGAACTGCGACGGGTCCTTCAGCGTGACCTGCTGCGGCACGGGCAACGCCATTGCCGCCGGCGCCAGTTCGCCGAACGTGGCGCGGTGGCTGCCGGAGGTGAGCACGCCCTGCTCGACCTTGATGCCAGCCGGATCGACCTTCCACTTCTGCGCGGCCGCGCTCACCAGCATGGCGCGGGCGCGCGCGCCCAGCTCGCGGTACTGCTGGAACGAGTGGTTCAGCGCGGTCGAGCCGCCGGTCATCTGCATGCCGAAGGCGGGATCCTTGTACGCGTCGCCCGCCGGCGCCAGCGTCGCGCGCACATTGCGCCAGTCGGCGTCCAGTTCTTCCGCCAGCGCCATCGGCAGCGCGGTATGCACGCCCTGGCCGAATTCCAGCCGGTTCACCGCCACCGTGACGGTGTTGTCCGGCGCGATGATCAGGAATGCCTGCGGCGCCGACGGCGACGCCTTGGGCTTGCCCGTCTCCTGTGCCTGCGCCAGCGGCGCCACGCCCAGCGCCAGCCCGCCGCCGGCCAGGCCGGTGAGCTTCAGGAAACCGCGGCGGCTCAGCGTGGCGATGCCACCGCCTTGCGCCGCGCCGTCGTTGCCGCCCTGGCCGCCAGCCAGTGCCTCAATGCCTCGGATTCGCATGATGGGTTCCTCCCGCTCAGGCCAGCGCGCGCGCGGCGTCTTTGATCGCCGCGCGGATGCGCTGGTACGTGCCGCAGCGGCACAGGTTGCCGGCCATGGCCTGGTCGATGTCGGCGTCGGTGGGGCGCGGCTTGCCGCGCAGCAGGCCGATGGCGCTCATCACCTGCCCGTTCTGGCAATAACCGCATTGCGCGACATCGTGCTTGACCCACGCGTCGAGCACGGCGCGGCCGACCTTGTCGGTGTCCACGCCTTCGATGGTGGTGATGCTGGCGCCCGCCGCGGCGGACACCGGCGTCACGCAGCTGCGCGTCGCCTGGCCGTTGATATGCACGGTGCAGGCCCCGCACGCGGCCATGCCGCAGCCAAACTTGGTGCCGGTCATGTCGAGGTTGTCACGCAGCGCCCACAGCAGCGGCGTGGACGGATCCACGTCGACCGTGCGGGTCTTGCCGTTGACGTTGATGTTGAGGGTGGTCATGGGGACACTCCTTGGGTACGTTGCCCGCTGGTCATGGCGTGTGCCCGGGCCCGCGCGCCGTCCGCCGGCTTGGGCCGGCATGGCGAACGCGTGAAGATGCGGGGGCACTGCCCGCGCGCAGCGTGGCGCACGGGACAAGTGAGGATAGTGCAATTCCGGTCACCTTGCCGGACGCATTGGTTCGCACATTGAGGCGCGTGGGGCGCATATGCGCGCTTCGGTGGTTTTTGCACGAACTTTGTGCATTTGCCCGTTGTCCCTCATGGATTCATCGCTTGCGGATTCCTGCCGCTGAAACAGTGCCGCCGACTATTCCAGAACGCCACCATCCGGTGACGGGTATGCCAGCACCGCCAGGCGCCGTGCGGCCCGGCGCCCGCGCCGCCGACGCTCCCGCCGTTTCCCGCACCTCCCATACCTCCCATACCTCCCATACCTCCCGCACCTCCCCTGCCATTGCCCGGCTCGACAGCATCCAGGCGCTGCGTGGCCTGGCCGCGGCCTTCGTGGTTGTCTACCATTCCGGCCTCGCGCTGGGCGGGGCCGACGCACCCGTGCTGGGCTGGCTGACCGCCAACGTGATCAAGCGCGGCCATGTCGGCGTCGATGTCTTCTTCATCATCAGCGGCTTCATCATTGCCTGGGTCGCGGTGCTGGCGCGGCCGCGCCCGGAGCGTCCGCTCAGCTTCCTGGTCCGCCGCGCATTCCGGCTGGCGCCGCCGTACTGGGCCATGTCGGTGCTCCACGCACTGTTGCTCAACCCGGTGACGCCGGCGCTGTTCGCCGCGTCGCTGGCGTTCCTGCCGACCACGACCGCGCATGCGCCCTACTACGGCTATCCGGCGCTGTACGTGGGCTGGTCGCTCAACTATGAGATCGCGTTCTACGCCGCGTTCGCGCTCGGACTGCTGCTGGCCGGGCGGCGCGCGCTGTGGGTGGTGCTGGCACTGTTTGCGCTGGCGACGCTGGTGCTGCCGTGGCGGCGCTTCGGCGCGCTGGGCGCCGATCCCGCGCAGGGCCACCCGTTCGCGTCGCCGTGGCTGGCGATGGCGAGCAACCCGCTGGTGCTCGAATTCCTGCTCGGCTGCCTGCTGGCCTGGGCCTATGCGCGCTGGCGCCATCTGCTGACGCCGTCGATCGCGCTGGCGATGCTGGCCACCGGCTGCGCGGCGTTCGCGCTGTCGCTGCCGCTGGTCGGCCCGGACTTCAGCCTGGCCGGTCGCGGCGTGCCGGCGGCGCTGCTGCTGGCAGGCGCGGTCGCGGCCGAGCATACCGGCATGCTGCGCGTGCCGCGCGCGCTGGTGTGGCTGGGCGAGCTGTCGTACGCGCTCTACCTGGTGCATCCCACCGTGATCGAAGGCGTCAAGCGGCTGATGCCCGAACTGACGCCAGACCAGACCGGCCTGCAGCTGCTGCGCTTTGCGATCGACGCCGCGCTGGCGCTGGGCCTGGCGCTGCTGCTGCACCGCTGGGTGGAGCTGCCGGGCATCGCCGCGGGACGCCGGCTGGCAAGGCAATGAGGCGCGGGGTGCAGTGACAGCGCGCCGTCAGCGCCGCGGCATATCCGCGAGGAAGAGGTACAGCGCAGTCAGCTCGGTATCGTTCATGCGCCCGAACGAGTCGAACGGCATCACCCGGCTGATCCGCGAGCCGTCGGGCCGCTTGCCGCTGCGCATCATCTCGATAAACGCGCCGGCCTGGCCATAGCGCGACATGACGCCGCCCGAGACCGGGCGCAGGTCTGCCGCCGGCGGCCAGTCGGGCGGCGCGCCGGGGATCTTGCCGCCGCTGAAGTCGTGGCCATGGCAGCCCAGGCAGGCGTTGGCGACATAGCCGCCGTACTGCGCCGTGGGCGCCGGCATCTGCGCGGGCTGCACCGGCAGGCTGTGGTCGATCTTGGCAGCCGCGTCCTGCACCATGCCCACGCCGTACAGCGCTCGCACCATCCATGGCAGGTTGACTTCGGCGGGCGCGCCCATGCCTGGCGGCAGGCTGCGCAGGTAGGCCACCAGCGCACCGAGGTCTTCGTCGCTGAGGCGGTTGTAGTCCTCGCTCGGCATGATCAGCAGCGGCCGGCCCGACGGCGCCACGCCATGGCGCACGCTGCGCACCCAGTCTTCGGCGCGGTACGCGGCGATGGCGGGGTTGCCGCGGGTCAGGTCGGGCGCGCGCACGCGCAGGCCGTTGGGATCGTCGAACACCTGCTTGCCACCGGCGCCCGCGCCATGGCACTCCATGCAGCCGCGCGATTCATAGAGGTACTTGCCGTGGGCGATGGCGGCGGCGTCGTCGCGCAAGGGCAGCGGCGCGACCTGCACCGCCACGGTCCGCGACGCCTTGCGCTCGCCGACCCAGACCGCTGCATAGGCCGCCACCGCCACGGCGGCGGCCACGCCGGCCAGGCCCCATGCCGCCACTCGCAGAACACGTGCCATCTTCGCCCTCCTGTCCGCCGCACTGGATGCAGCAGGATGCGTCCAGCGGACGGGGGGCTGTCGGTGGGCCAGGCCACACAGGTGCGCTGGGGCGCTGGCGGGCTTGGTGCGCTTGGGGCGCTTGGGGACGCTCAGGCCAGCCCGGCGGGGGCCCGGTCGATAAAGCCCGTCATGCGCGCCAGCCGGCCGTCGGCGGCAACGGTGGCGAAATCGGTGCCGACCACCAGCGCCGGCTCGCCCGCGGGCCCCAGCTCCCAGCTAAAGCGCAGGTGCTCGCCATGCGCGTCGACGGGGCTGACGCGGGTAAAACGGAAACCCGGAAACTTGCCCTGCACCGCCGCGATCATGGCGTCGATGCCGGCATGGCCGTCGCCGCGCATCAGCGGATCGACATAGCTGGCCGATTCGGTCCACGCCAGCGCGATCAGTTCGCGGCGGCGCGCGGGATCGGTTTCGTTCCAGGCGGCGAGGTAGCGGTCGGCTAGCGTGGCGGGATCGGTGGCGACGCTGGACTGGGAAGCTTGGACGGCAGCGGACATGGTGCTCTCCTGTGCGGGTTGGGATCCGTTCGGCCCGTCTGGCAGGCCATGGCTGCATGATGGATGCCCCCGCGCCGCGCCGCGATTACCCGCGAGGTCATCGCCGGCCGGCCTTACCCGCTGCGCCACCCCCTACCAAAAAATCGGCCCGAACACCAGTGGCAACAACGCCCACGGCAGCCCGCTGCCCGGCTTTTGCCCGGGTGCCCATCCCCGTTACAGTTGCCGCTACGCTGGGCGGCAGTCCGTCCGCGCGCCTTGCCGGGGCGATACTGCCCCGGCGCCCCGGTGCGCCAAAGCCGCCGCCCAGCTCCGACCGATTTGCACCGCCCTTTGCACCGCACCCGTCCATGACGCCCGATACGGCCCCGCCGAGCCACCAGGCCGCCACTGTCCATTCCGCCGCGCCGCGCCGCTGGCAGCCCCTGCTGCTGGCCGGTGCCGGCTATTTCGTTCTGGCGGCGGTGGGCCTGTGGCTGGCGCGCCTGCCAGGCAACGTGGCCGCGGTATGGCTGCCCAACGCCTTCGCGCTGGGGCTGCTGCTGCACCGCCCGCGCCGCGAGACGCCGTGGCTGCTGGCCGGCATGCTGGGCGCAAACCTGATGGCCAACCATGCCGCCGGCGACAGCACTGCCAGCGCGCTGATGCTGGCCGGCGCCAACCTGGCCGAGATCCTGTGCGCCACCGGCTTGCTGCGGCTGCTCGACCGGCACGCCGGGCTGGTTCGCCACGGGCCGCTGGCATCGTTCGCGGTGATGCTGGCGGTCGCCGGCATCGTCGCCCCGGCGCTGGGCGCCACCGCCGGTGCCGCGGCCA
Source organism: Cupriavidus sp. NPDC089707 (assembly GCF_044748965.1). Classification (NCBI taxonomy): domain Bacteria; kingdom Pseudomonadati; phylum Pseudomonadota; class Betaproteobacteria; order Burkholderiales; family Burkholderiaceae; genus Cupriavidus; species Cupriavidus sp. NPDC089707. Next base: position 400,153 of record NZ_JBIVHB010000001.1, on the reverse strand, counting down.
TCGGCAGCCTGCACGGCACTCCCTTTGCGTCGGTTTGGTGGACCTGGTGGCAGGCCAGCGCGCTGGGCATGGCGCTGCTGCTGCCGATGATGCTGTCGATGACGCGCGGGCGCGTGCGCGCCGCCTTCGCGCGGCCACTGCTGGTGCCACAGGCCGGCCTGCTGGCGCTGTGCCTGGCCATCGGCGCGCTCGCGCAATGGCAGGGCCACGACCCGTTTGCCGCGATGTCGCTGCCGCTGGTGCTGGTGGCGCTGGCCGGCAACCCGTTCGCCACCGCGCTGCTGACGCTGGTGGCGACGCTGTCGCTGCAGGCGCTGATGCTGGCCGGGCACGGCCATGAAGCGGTGCCGCTGTCGGCCGCGGTGATCATGGTGTTCCCGGTCTGCATCGCCTACCTGACCGAACAGAACCGCCATGGCCGCACCAGCCTGCGCAGCAGCGAGAAGCGCTTCCGCCAGGCCATGGAGCATTCGGCGATCGGCATGGCGCTGGTTGGAATGGAGGGCCGCTGGGAGACCGTCAACCGCGCCATGACCGAGCTGCTGGGCTACAGCGACGAGGAGTTGCGCGCCATCACCTTCCAGCAGTTGACCCACCCCGACGACCTGACCGACGACCTGCGCCAGGCGGCGCTGCTGATGGACGGCAAGATCGAGTCCTACCGCATGGAGAAGCGCTACCGCCACAAGGACGGCCAGTACCGCTGGGCGCTGCTGGCGGTCTCGCTGGCGCGCGACGAGCACACCGGCGCGCCGCAGCACTTTATTGCCCAGGTCGAAGACGTCCATGCGCGCAAGCTGGCGCAGGGAGAGCTGGAACGGCTGTCGCGCCGCATCCAGCTGGCAGTGGAGGCCGGCGGCGTCGGCATCTGGGAATGGGACTTCGCCAGCGCCGTCATCACCTGGGATGCCCGCATGCATGCGCTGCACGACACCAATCCCGCGCTGGGCGCGCCGCAGGCCGAGCAGTGGATCGCCATGCTGCACCCGGAAGACGTCAGCCGCGTCAGTGCCGAGATGCGCCAGGCGATCCGTGGCGCCGCGCCGTTCGACACCGAATACCGCATCCGCCGCCCCGACGGCGCGGTGCGCCACGTGCGCGCCATGGCCATGGTCACGCGCGGCGCCGACGGCATGGCGCATGCGCTGGTCGGCACCAACTGGGACATCACCGAGCAGCGCCGCCTGACCGAGGCGCTGTTCGAAGAGAAAGAGCGCCTGCAAATCACGCTGCGCTCGATCGGCGATGCGGTGATCTGCACCGACGCCAATATGCACGTCACCTTCATGAACCCGATCGCCGAGCAGCTGACCGGCTGGACCCTGTGCAGCGCCAGCGGATTGCCGCTTGAGCAGGTCTTCCGCATCGTCGACGAAGCCACCGGCGATCCGATCCCCAGCCCGGTCGAATCCTGCCTGCGCACGCTGACGCCTGCCTACCTGCAGGACGGCGCGGTGCTGCAGAGCCTGACCGGCGAACGCCACGACGTACAGGACTCCGCCGCACCGGTGCTGACCGCCGCCGGCGAGGTGCTGGGCGCGGTGCTGGTGTTCCAGGACATCACCACCGCGCGCGCGCTGCAGCGCGAGCTGGCGCGCTCGGCCATGCACGACGCGCTCACCGGCCTGCCCAACCGCACCTGGTTCGAAAAGCGCCTGCGCGAGGCTTGCGACGCCGCGCGGCTGCATGGCCACCGCGCCGCGCTGTGCTTCATCGACCTGGACCGCTTCAAGATCGTCAATGACACTGCCGGGCACGGCGCCGGCGACGTGCTGCTGCGTGAGCTGGGCTACCTGATCCGCAACCACGTGCGCCCCGACGACCTGCTGGCGCGGCTGGGCGGCGACGAGTTCGCGCTGCTGCTCAAGGACTGCACCGTGGACCAGGCAGAGCAGGTCTGCCAGGGCGTGATCGACACCATCCGCGGCCGCCGCTTCCCGTGGGAAGGGCGGGTCTATGACGTGGGCGCCAGCATCGGCATCGCCGCGATCGACCTCGACGTGCCGCCCGTCAGCGAACTGATGAGCCGCGCCGACGTCGCCTGCTACGCCGCCAAGGCCGCCGGCCGCAGCCGGGTCTCGGTCTACCGGCGCGACGAGAGCGACGCGCGCCGCCACCATCGTGAACTGGAAGTCGCCGCGGGCATCCACTCGGCGCTGGAAGCCAACCGCTTCCGCCTGTTCGCGCAGGAAATCCGCGCGCTGCAGCCTGCCGGCAAGGGACGTGGCGACCACCGCCACATCGAGATCCTGGTGCGCATGGTCGACGAGAACGGGGACATGATCCTGCCCGGCGCCTTCATTCCCGCCGCCGAGCGCTACGACCTGATGGGCCATGTCGACCGCTGGGTCATCCACAACGTGCTGCACGGCTACGGCGAGCGGCTGCGTGCGGTGCCGGGGTTGTCGGTATCGATCAACCTGTCGGCCAACTCGCTGGGCGAGCCATTCCTGCTGCCCTTCCTGCATGCCGAGCTGGATGCCAGCGCGCTGCCCGCCGACCGGATCCGGCTCGAAATCACCGAGACGGCGCTGATCAACAACATGGCGGCGGCCAACCGGCTGGTGTCGGAGATGCGGCGCGCAGGCTGCACCGTGTCGCTCGATGACTTTGGCTCGGGGCTGTCGTCGTTTGCGTACCTGAAGCAGTTTCCGGTCGATTTCCTGAAGATCGACGGCAGCTTTATCCGCCAGCTTGCCGACAACGCCGTGGACCGCGAGATCGTCAGTTCGATCAACGACATTGGCCACCGGTTGGGCGTGAAGACCGTGGCAGAGTGGGTGGAGGACGAACGCACGCTCAACGCGCTGCGCGCGATCGGCGTCGACTATGCGCAGGGCTATGCGATCGGGCGGCCGACGCCTCTCGATGCATTCCTGCAGGCGTGCGGGCCGCGCGGCGTCGAACAACACCAGGGGGCGTGATACATTCGGCGGCTGTCGCCACCCGGGGGAAACCGTTGCCGCTCGAATCCACGCCGGCGCCGCTCTATGCGCGCGTCAAGCAACACATCAGCAGCAGGATTGCTGACGGCAGCTGGCCGCCTCACCATCGCGTGCCCTCCGAGGCTGAGCTGGTCGAAGCGCTGGGCGTCAGCCGCATGACAGTGCATCGGGCGCTGCGCGAGCTGACTGCGGAGGGGATGCTGGTGCGGCTGCAGGGCGTGGGGACGTTTGTTGCCGAGCCCAAGCTGCGGACGGCGCTGTATGCGGTCAACAATATTGCGGATGACATTGCGGCGCGGGGGCATCGGCATCATGCGCGCGTGATCAGCGTGCAGGAAGAACGCGCCGGCGCGGCGCAGGCTGCAGCGCTGGATGTGCCGCTGGATCAGCGCGTGTTTCACTCCGTGATTGTTCATTACGAAGATGATGTAGCGATTCAGTTGGAGGATCGCTATGTCAATGCCTTGGTTGCGCCGGATTATCTGGAGCAGGACTTCACGCGTGAAACGCCTTACCAATACCTGACGCGCGTCGCGCCGCTGACTGAAGGCGAGCACGTTGTGGAGGCCGTGCTGGCGCATCCGGGTGAGTGTGCGTTGCTGAATATCGACCAGGGTGAGCCTTGCCTGCTGATCCGGAGACGGACATGGTCAGCAGGAAGGGTCGTGACCTCGGTCCGGCTGGTGCATCCGGGGTCGTTGCATCGGTTGGAAGGTCGGTTCACTTCATAGGCCGCCCCGAAGAACGTCGGTCCGTATCCTGTGCCGCGGTTTCGGCCGCAACGCAGGTTAGTGCACGGGCCGCGCGGCCAGCCCCAAACGCTCGGTGACCGCGAGCAGGCGGCGATCCCGCGTCCATAGCGCACTGCCAGGCGTCAATCGGGTGGCGGCCAGCAGATGCGCATCCACGTAGCCAATTCCGATTCCGTACAACTTCTGGTCACCGATCATCCGGTCGACTTCGTCGTCTGTCGCCACGACGGCGCCTGGCAAATCCCGCAAAGCGTCCAGCACCAGGTCACGCTGCCGCAGGCTGCCCAGCGCGATCTCGCCGATCACAAACGGATGCACCAGGACACGGCTGGCGTCGAGCAGGGCTGCCAGTGCCGCGTCGCCGGAACGCAGATGGTCGATCCATACCGAAGTGTCGACCAGGATCATGCCGGCTCCGGGCGGCGGCGCGGCGCGGACTCCAGGTCCGGTTCAGTACCCCCGAGACGGCTCAGGCGGCGGGCGCTTTCCCGCTCGATCAGTGCCCGCAGCGCTTCGCGCACGAGCGAGGATTTTTCCGACAGGCCAGTCAGCGCCTGGGCCTTGAGCAGCAAATCATCGTCCAGGGCAAGTGTAGTGCGCATGGAAAACCTCCTCGGCTGGGTTTACGGCATGGATTTTAGCATCATTTAATGCCTAAATCCGTGCTCACCTGAATGTGCGCCGATTGGCGACCAACCAGGCGGCCCCAATGCCACATCGCGCAGCAACTACGGGATAACCCCGATACATCCGTACCTGTATATACAAGAATATACATGCCTATGCGTCGCCCAAAAAAAGCGACACCTCAAGGCAAAGCACAGAGACACCGAAGGAGCCCGTCCCAATGACCACCACCCGCTTCCGCGACACCGAGATCCGCGCCCCGCGCGGCACCAAACTCACCGCCAAGAGCTGGCTGACCGAAGCCCCGCTGCGCATGCTGATGAACAACCTCGACCCCGAGGTCGCGGAGAACCCGAAGGAACTGGTGGTCTACGGCGGCATCGGGCGCGCCGCCCGCAACTGGGAGTGCTACGACCGCATCGTCGAAGCCCTGACCCGCCTGGAAGACGACCAGACCCTGCTGGTCCAGTCCGGCAAGCCGGTCGGCGTGTTCCAGACCCACCGCGACGCTCCCCGCGTGCTGATCGCCAACTCCAACCTGGTCCCCCACTGGGCCAACTGGGAACACTTCAACGAACTCGACGCCAAGGGCCTGGCCATGTACGGCCAGATGACCGCCGGCAGCTGGATCTACATCGGCAGCCAGGGCATCGTGCAGGGCACGTATGAAACCTTCGTCGAAGCCGGCCGCCAGCACTACAACGGCGACCTGAAGGGCCGCTGGGTGCTGACCGCGGGCCTGGGCGGCATGGGCGGCGCGCAGCCGCTGGCTGCGACGCTGGCCGGCGCCTGCTCGCTTAATATCGAATGCCAGCAAAGCCGTATCGACTTCCGCCTGAAGACCCGCTACGTGGACGAACAGGCCACCGACCTGGACGACGCGCTGGCCCGCATCGACCGCTACACGTCGCAAGGCAAGGCCATCTCGATCGCGCTGTGCGCCAACGCCGCCGAAGTGCTGCCCGAACTGGTGCGCCGCGGCGTGCGGCCCGACATGGTCACCGACCAGACCAGCGCGCACGACCCGCTCAATGGCTACCTGCCGGCAGGCTGGACCTGGGACGAATACCGCGAGCGCGCGCAGCGCGAGCCGGCCGTGGTGGTGAAGGCCGCCAAGGCCTCGATGGCCGCGCATGTGCAAGCCATGCTGGCGTTCCAGAAGCTGGGCGTGCCGACCTTTGACTACGGCAACAACATCCGCCAGATGGCCAAGGAAGAAGGCGTGGCCAACGCCTTTGATTTCCCCGGTTTCGTGCCCGCCTATATCCGCCCGCTGTTCTGCCGCGGCATCGGCCCGTTCCGCTGGGCCGCGCTGTCGGGCGATCCGCAGGACATCTACAAGACCGACGCCAAGGTCAAGGAACTGATTCCCGATGACGAGCACCTGCACCGCTGGCTCGACATGGCGCGCGAGCGCATCAGCTTCCAGGGCCTGCCGGCGCGGATCTGCTGGGTCGGCCTGGGACTGCGGGCCAAGCTGGGCCTGGCGTTCAACGAGATGGTCCGCAGCGGCGAGCTGTCGGCGCCGGTCGTGATCGGCCGCGACCACCTGGACTCGGGCTCGGTCGCCAGCCCCAACCGCGAGACCGAAGCCATGCAGGACGGCTCCGACGCCGTGTCCGACTGGCCGCTGCTGAACGCGCTGCTGAACACCGCCAGTGGCGCCACCTGGGTCTCGCTGCACCACGGCGGCGGCGTGGGCATGGGCTTCTCGCAGCATTCCGGCGTGGTGATCGTGTGCGATGGCACCGATGAAGCCGCCGCGCGCATCGCCCGCGTGCTGCACAACGACCCCGCCACCGGCGTGATGCGCCATGCCGACGCCGGCTACCAGATCGCCGTCGACTGCGCGCGCGAGCAGGGGCTGGACCTGCCGATGCTGCGCGACTGACCAGCGTTCAAGAACCCAGTGTTTGCTCCCCTCTCCCACTGGCGTGGGAGAGGGGAGCAAACCAACGCATTCCTACAGGAGACAACCGCATGCCATCCAATACCACTGCGCCCGCCTACGATGGTGTAGCCGGCGCCCAGGCGGGCGCCCACACCCCAGCCCTGTCGCGCACGCGCGCCATTGCCGCCATCACCATCGGCAATGGCCTCGAGTTCTACGATTTCGTGGTCTACAGCTTCTTTGCCACGCTGATCGGCCGGCTCTACTTCCCTGTCGACAACCCCACCGGCCAGCTGCTGATGTCGTTCGCCACCTTTGGCGTCGGCTTCCTGATGCGTCCGCTCGGCGGCCTGCTGATCGGCATGTACGCCGACCGCGCCGGGCGCAAGCCGGCGGTGGCGCTGACGCTGTGGCTGATGGGCCTGAGTTCGCTGATCTTTGTGGTCACGCCGCCGTACGCGCAGATCGGTATCCTCGCGCCGATCATGGTGGTGATCGCCCGGCTGGTGCAGGGCTTCGCCATCGGCGGCGAGATGGGCGCTTCCACCGCGCTGCTGCTGGAATACGCCGATGACCGCACGCGCGGCTTCTATACCGCCTGGCAGCCGTTCAGCCAGGGCCTGGCGGCGCTGCTGGGCGCGATCACCGGACTGGTGCTGAGCAATGTGCTGGCGCCGGCCGACCTGGAAGCGTGGGGCTGGCGCCTGGCCTTCCTGATCGGCATCCTGGTGATTCCCGTCGGCCTGCTGATCCGCCGCCGGCTGGAAGAGACCGCCGCGCCCGCGCGCCACGGCGAGCACCCCGCGCAATGGCCGCTGCTGCGTGCGCACGCCCGCGAGGTCCTTGCCAGCATCCTGCTGATGATCGGGCTGGCCTCGTCCACCTACATCGTCGTCTACTACATCAGCAACTATGCCGTGAGCGTGCTGAAGATGCCGCTGTCGCTGAGCATCTGGGCCGCGTGCATCGCGGCGCTGGTGCAGGTGGTGCTGTCGCCGTTCGCAGGCTGGCTCGCTGACCGCATCGGCCGCAAGACCGTGGTGCTGTGGTCGCGCGTGGCGCTGCTGGTGATGATCTACCCGGCGTTCGTGCTCATCAACGCAGAACCGTCGCTCGCACGCCTGCTGCTGGTGGTGGGCTGCCTGTCGGTGCCGATGTCGATGACCGCACCGGCGTCGATGGTACTGGTCAGCGAGGTGCTGCCGCAGCGCCTGCGCGCTACCGGCCTCTCCATCGCCTATTGCGTGGCGATTGCGATCTTCGGTGGCTTTGCGCAGTACTTCTCGACCCGCCTGATCCAGATCACCGGTGACGCCAATGCGCCGGCGCTGTACGTGATCGGCTGCGGCCTGGTCTCGCTGATCGGCCTGGCGATGGTGCCTGAAACCCTGGGGCGCCGGCTGAAATGAGCGACCTGGCCGAACTCGCGCAGGCCGGCGACACGGTCTGGCGCGGCCGGCGCGATGCCGGCGAGGCAGGCGATACGCGCCGCCTGTTCGACATCGTCGCCGGCTGCCACACTGCGGATGCGCCGCGCACGCCGGGCGTGCCGGTGCTGCTGGGCTTCTGCTGCGATGCCGGCGTGCTGCGCAACCAGGGCCGCCCCGGCGCCGCCGGCGGGCCGCGCGAGATTCGCCGCGCGCTGGCGGGCGTGCCGGCGCACGGCATCGGCCGCCTGATCGACGGCGGCGATATCCATTGCGAGGGCGATGCGCTGGAAGACGCGCAGCAGCGGCTGGGCCAGGCCGTCGCCGCCGAGCTGGCGGTGGGCGCGTGGCCGCTGGTGCTTGGCGGCGGCCACGAGGTGGCTTGGGGCACGTGGCAAGGCCTGCGCACGCACCTGGACGCGCACGGCGACCGCGGCCGCGTGCTGGTGGTCAACCTTGATGCGCATTTCGACCTGCGCGGCAGCCGGCCCGCCAGCTCGGGCACGCCCTTCGACCAGATCGCCATCGACTGCCAGCGCCGCGGCCTGCGCTTCGACTACGCCTGCCTGGGCGTGAGCCGGCTCGGCAATACGGCCGCGCTGTTCGCCCGCGCCAGTACGCTCGGGGTGCGCTATGTCGAGGATGTGGACCTGCAGGAGCGCCACCTTGACGCACGGCTGGCCGCGCTGGATGAATGGGTCGCGGAGGCCGACCATGTCTACCTGACGATCGACCTCGATGTGCTGCCCGCGGCAGTGATGCCCGGCGTGTCGGCGCCGGCCGCCTACGGCGTGCCGTTGCCGGTGGTGGAAGCCATCGCCACGCGGCTGCGCGACAGCGGCAAGCTGCGCGTGGCGGATATCGCGGAATTCAATCCGCTGTATGACCGGGATGGGTGTGGGGCGCGGGTGGCGGCAAGGTTGTGCTACAGGCTGCTGGGTGGGTAACGGCAGCACCAAACGCACGAACTGGCCAAAGCAAGATGCGCCCGAGCCGCCCGAACTAGCCTAAGCAAGGTGTTCTCCCTCTCCCCTCAGGGGAGAGGGTTGGGGTGAGGGGTGGTCTAGCTAGGCACCACATCAAGCAAGGCCCTCGGTTCTAACCCACGGGCGTCAGCCTTTGACCCTCCTGCCCTCTCCCCCAGCCCCTCTCCCGCGCGCGGGAGAGGGGAGCAAACCGGCGGCAACCCCCTCCTCAAGCGCCTCCAGCCCCCTCAAAATCCCGGGTTTACACCTACACCGCCGTTCGGATTCCCGAACGCCCCTCCCCGCCGCCCATCCGGATCCCCGAACAGTGCGCCGGCGTCACTTCAATTTCTCCTTTTAATTCAACGGGTTGCATAGCCAGAGCGAGCCCTGTCGCCTGGCACGCCGCGTGCAATATAGGCCGCCGCTTACAGCGCCCAGACAGGTCGGCCGGCACGTTTTCCAACATGCCGGCCTCGCCAAAAAACAAAGGAGGAAACACATGACTGACCCCGCCTTGCCCATCCCCCCTCTCGCCGCCCAGGCGACCCGCTGGCACCTGTTGCCGCGCTGAAAAAAATCCGCATGGCCGGTGCGGCGCCCTCCAAAGCCCTCCAGCCATCCCGCAATACCGACGTCCGACCCTGCCTGCGGGGAACGGACGCACAGGCCTGATCCACGATGAAACTGAATCGACTGCCCACCCTGATCTTCATTGCGATGCTGCTAGGCGTGCTGGTCGGCACCGCCGTGCACAACATGGCGCCGGACGCCGCCACCGCGAAATCGATTGCGAACCACCTGTCCATCCTGACCGACATCTTCCTGCGGATGATCAAGATGATCATCGCGCCGCTGGTGTTCGCCACGCTGGTGGCCGGCATCGCCAGCATGGGCGACGGCCGCGCCGTCGGCCGCATCGGCACGAAGGCGATGATGTGGTTTATCGGCGCCTCGATCACCTCGCTGCTGCTTGGCCTGGTGATGGCCAACGTGCTGCAGCCTGGCCACGGCATGAACCTGCCGCTGCCGGCGGCGGACGCCACTTCGAACCTGAAGACCGGCGCGCTGAACCTGCGCGACTTCATCGCGCACATGTTCCCCAAGAGCTTCGCCGAGGCGATGGCGCACAACGAAATCCTGCAGATCGTGGTGTTCTCGCTGTTCTTCGGCTTCGCCCTGGGCACGGTCAAGGACGGCGTGGGCAAGCCGGTGCTGGAAGGCATCGAGGGCCTGGGCCACGTGATGCTGAAGGTCACCAACTACGTGATGGCATTCGCGCCGGTGGGCGTGTTTGGCGCGATCGCGGCGGTGATCGCCGCGCAGGGCCTGGGTGTGCTGGTCGTGTACGCGAAGCTGATTGGCAGCCTGTACCTGGCGCTGGCGCTGCTGTGGGTGGCGCTGATCGCCGGCGGCTACTACTTCCTGGGCCGTGACGTGTTCCGCCTGCTCAAGCAGATGCGCGCGCCGCTGATGATCGGTTTCGCCACCGCCAGCAGTGAATCGGCCTACCCGAAGGTGATCGACCAGCTGACCCGCTTCGGCGTCAAGGAGCGCATCACCAACTTTGTGCTGCCGCTGGGCTATTCGTTCAACCTGGACGGCTCGATCATGTACACCTCGTTCGCCGCGCTGTTCGTGGCCCAGGTGTATGGCATCGAGCTGTCGCTGAGCCAGCAGATCACCATGCTGCTGGTCCTGCTTGTCACCAGCAAGGGCATCGCCGGCGTGCCGCGCGCCTCGCTGGTGGTGGTCGCCGCCGTGCTGCCGATGTTCGGCCTGCCGGAGGCCGGCATCCTGCTGGTGCTGGGCATCGACCACGTACTCGACATGGGTCGCACCGTGACCAATGTGCTCGGCAATGCCATTGCCACCGCTGTCGTCGCCAAAAGCGAAGGCGCCATCGGCGCGCCGGTACTGTCCGACGAGGATGAACCCGTCGTCGCGGATACCACCACCAGCCTGGCATCGGTCCAGGCCGTGGCGGGCAAGTAACACAGTCCGCCAGGCGTGCCAGGGCCCGGTTGCCGACAAGGCAACCGGGCCTTTTTGCATCCATCGCGCGGGCACCGTCGCGCCGGTGTGGTAAAAGTAGGCACCCGCGCCGCCCTGGTCCCCGAAAAGACTGCCATGGATCACTGTCCCGCCGGCGCGGCCGCTTCGCCCTTGCCTGACCCGACTTCCTGATGACCGGTCCGCTCCACCCTCCCGGCGCTCCCGACGATATCCCGCACGCGCCCGCCGCCACACCCGCCACGCCCTCGCGCCTGCCGCACGGCCTGCGCAGCGCCGCGCCGCTGCTGGCGTTGCTGGCGCTGGCCGTGCTGATCGGGCTGGCCGGCGCGCTCGGCTACCGCTACAGCTACGACAACGCGCTGGCGCGCCAGGCCGAGCGCGGCCAGGTGCAGCTGCGCCTGTACACGCAGGCGCTGGAAAGCGAGCTGGCGCACTACGACTACGTGCCTGGCCTGCTGTCGCTGGACGAGCGCATCTCCGGACTGCTGCTGCGCCCGGACGACGCCGCGCGCGTGGCCCGCGCCAACGAATACCTGACCTCGCTCAATGCCCGCGCCGGCACGCGTGTGGTCTATGTGCTGGACGCCCACGGCAAGGTGCTGGCCACCAGCAACTGGCAGCGCCCCGACAGCTACCTGGGCGAGGACCTCAGCTTCCGCCCCTACTTCCAGGCCGCCATGGAGGGCCAGCTCGGCCGCTTCTACGGCGTCGGCACCACGCGCGGCGAATCCGGCTACTACCTGTCGGCGCCGCTGGGCGAGCGCGACAACCCGGCCGGCGTGGCGGTGGTCAAGATCGGGCTGGAGCCGCTGGAAAACCGCTGGCAGGGCGCCGACAGCCAGATGCTGCTGAGCGACGAGAACGGCGTGGTGATCCTGGCCTCGGACCCGTCCTGGAAGCTGGCCGCGCTGCGCCCGCTGTCTGACGAGACGCGCCAGCGGCTGTGGCGCAGCCTGCAGTACAACCGCGCGCCGCTGCCGCCGCTGACGCTGGTCTCGGTGCGCAAGCTTGCGAACGGAAACGGCGGCAGCAGCGACGAACTGGTGCGCCTGCGCCGCGGGCCGCCGATGCTGGCGCAGCATGCCGCCCTGCCCGGCACCGACTGGCAGCTGACGCTGCTGACCAATACCTCGCAGGCGCGCGTGGCGGCGCTCAACAGCGCCGCGCTGGCGGGCGTGCTGACTGCCTTCGTGCTGCTGCTGGGCGCGGCCTGGAACGTGCGCCGGCGCATCGTCAACGAGCGCCTGGCCGCGCGCGCCGCGCTCGAAGCGGCCAACAGCGAGCTGGAGCGCAAGGTGGCCGAACGCACCGCCGACCTGTCCGCCGCCAACCACCGGCTGCAGGCCGAGGTGGCCGAGCGCATCCGCGCCGAGACCGTGCTGCGCCAGGCGCAGGACGGCCTGCTGCAGGCTGGCAAGCTGGCCGCGGTGGGCCAGATGTCGACCGGCATCGCGCACGAGCTGAACCAGCCCCTGGCGGCGCTGCGCACGCTGTCCGGCAACACCGGCAAGTTCCTCGAGCGCGGCGACTACGCCACCGTGCGCACCAACCTCGACACCATCATCGGGCTGGTCGAGCGCATGGGCCGCATCACCGGCGCGCTCAAGTCGTTCGCGCGCAAGTCCGGCAACGGCCGCAGGCAGGCCCGGCTGGGCGAGGCGGTCGACAACGCGCTGTTCCTGCTGCAGACCCGCGTGGAAGCGGTACAGCCCGAGCTGCAGCGCGACATCGACCCCGAACTGGCCGTGGTCTGCGACCCCAACCGGCTCGAACAGGTGCTGGTCAACCTGCTCGGCAACGCGCTCGATGCGGTCATCGGCCGGCCTGCGCCGCGCATCGCGCTGCATGCGCACGTGACCGGCGGCATGGTCCACCTGACCGTGCGCGACAACGGCGCCGGGCTGTCCGAGGAAGCCTTCGCACGGCTGTTCGAGCCCTTCTTCACCACCAAGCCCGCCGGGCAGGGGCTGGGGCTGGGCCTGACGCTGTCGGCCGGTATCCTCAACGAAAACGGCGGCAGCCTGTCCGCCGCCAACCACCCCGACGGCGGTGCCTGCTTCACGCTGGTGCTGCCGCTGGCGCCGCACGAGGCCAGGCCTCAGGATCCCAGGCATGCCGGCTGAACTGACCGTACTGATCGTCGAGGACGATGCCGACGTGCGCCTGGGCTGCGAGCAGGCGCTGCGCCTGGAGGGGCTGGCCACGCGCGGCGTGGGCAGCGCCGAGGCGGCGCTGCGCGAGGTCAACCCCGGCTACGCCGGCGTGGTGGTCAGCGACATCCGCCTGCCCGGCATGGACGGCATGGCGCTGCTGGCGCAGTTGCGCGAACGCGACCCCGCGCTGCCGGTGATCATGATCACCGGCCACGGCGACGTGGGCCTGGCGGTGCAGGCGATGAAGCAAGGCGCCTACGATTTCCTGGAAAAGCCGTTCTCGCCCGAGCAACTGGTCGACGCCACGCGCCGCGCGCTGGAGCAGCGCCGGCTCGCGCTGGAAGTGTCAGAACTGCGCGAACGCCTTGCTGGACGCGAAAAACTCGAAACCCGCCTGATCGGCCATTCGCCCGCGGTCGAGCGCTTGCGCCGGCTGATCGCCGACCTCGCCGGCACCGACGCCAACGTGCTGATCCACGGCGAGACCGGCACCGGCAAGGAACTGGTAGCCCGCTGCCTGCACGAGGCCAGCCCGCGCCATGCACGCCACTTTGTCGCCATCAATTGCGGCGGCCTGCCCGAACAGCTGTTCGAGAGCGAGATCTTCGGCCATGAAGCGGGCTCGTTCACCGGCGCCGCGCGCCGCCGCATCGGCAAGATCGAGCACGCCGAAGGCGGCACGCTGTTTCTCGACGAGATCGAGAGCATGCCGTTGCCGCTGCAGATCAAGCTGCTGCGCGTGCTGCAGGAGCGCGTGGTGGAGCGGCTCGGCTCGAACCAGCCGGTGCCGGTCAACGCGCGCGTGGTGGCGGCGACCAAGGCCGACCTGCGCGTGCTGTCCGATGCCGGCCAGTTCCGCGCCGACCTGTACTACCGCCTGAACGTGATCACGCTGGAACTGCCGCCGCTGCGCGAGCGGCGCGAAGACGTGCCGGCATTGTTCGAGCATTTCGTCGCGCAGGCGGCGCTGCGCTTCGAGCGCGAGGCCGTGCCCGCCAGCGCGGCCGAGCTGGCGGCGCTGGTGGCCTATCCCTGGCCGGGTAATGTGCGCGAGCTGCGCAACCTGGCCGAGCGCCACGTCCTCGGGCTGGGCTGCAACCCGGGCCAGGGCACTGCCGCCCCGGAAGCGCTGCCGCTGGCGCAGGCGGTCGAGCAGTTCGAGCGCGCGCTGATCGCCGATGCCATGCGCAGGCATGACGGCAACCTGAGCCGCGCCAGCGAGGCGCTTGGCGTGGCCAAGACCACGCTGTTCGACAAGGTGCGCAAGCACGGCCTGCAAGACCGGTAGCGGCTGTCATGCCAGTTGCATGCAATGGGTTGCATCATTGCGTGATACAAATATTCTGGAGCGGCCGCTGAATTCAGCGGCCGCTCCAAAGATGACAGTAGCGCCGGGAACCACCCGGGCAGCACGGTGTCTGCAGTTACTGACTGCGTGTGCACTGGCCCTGCGCAGTCCTCAGTGTGCGTTGAAAAACAAAAGTGCGATGGATTGGTAGTTTTTCTTACTGATTGCCTGACCTTTGCGGCATATTATGGGCTTCCGGCAAATCCGGACCCGGGACGTGCAAAGCAACCAAGCGCGGGCACTCTGCGGGAAATGACAAAAACGTCAAATCGACGATAAATAATCGTCCGGCCGGCGGGGGAGCGGGCCAGGACACAGGGTCAGTCAACCATAGGCAGTGACAAGACGCGGCACAGGTGCCTGGTACCGCGTGCGCCTGGCCGGCGCGGACTGCCTTCAGGACTACGGGTGATTGGATGAAACTGGATCCGGCACTGGCTGAAAAGCCTTACTACAGCACGCGTACAGCGGCAAAACTGCTCAATGTCTCGCTGGGCACTGTCCAGAAGATGGTGGAGCGCGGCGAACTGGGCGCCTGGAAGACCAACGGCGGCCACCGGCGCATCCACAAGGAAACCGTGCATCGCCTGCTGGCGACGCGCATCGGGCCCGAAACCGCGGCGCCCCATGGCCTGGACCTGGTGGTGTTCCACCCCAACCACCAGGAAGCGCAGCGCATCCACGGCCAACTGGCCAAGTGGGGGCTGCCGCTCAAGAGCGTGGTGGTCGACGATGTGCTCGACACCGTCATCACCTCGGTCAGCGCGCATCCACGCGTGGTGCTGTACTACGTCGACGAACTCAACGACGCCGAGTCGGCCACCATCGAGAAACTGCAGAATTTCTTTGCCAGCCAGCACGTGATCTTTGCGGTGATCACCAACCGCCAGGCCTATGAAGGCGTGGCCGACGCGCTGCAGCACTGGGGCATCATGGTGTTTCTGAAGACGCCCTCGCTGGAAGAGGTGAAGGGCTTCCTGCGCGCCCAGCTGATGATGGGGCGCGCCGCCTGAGTTGAATGCTCCCGTCCGGGGAGCGCGTCGCGGTCAGGCCAGCGACGCCAGCC
The DNA here is from genome assembly GCF_044748965.1 of Cupriavidus sp. NPDC089707. NCBI lineage: Bacteria > Pseudomonadati > Pseudomonadota > Betaproteobacteria > Burkholderiales > Burkholderiaceae > Cupriavidus > Cupriavidus sp. NPDC089707. Next base: position 384,963 of record NZ_JBIVHB010000001.1, on the reverse strand, counting down.
TTTGCAGTTCCACCCCGGCCTCACGGCCTTCGGCCTGCGCCATCATCCAGCCAAAGAGATTGCGCGGATCCGGCGGCATCGCCACCAGCTCCACCGCCCTGCCCGCCCGCCGGGCATGCGCGGCGGCATAGAGCCAGCGCAGCGCGGCGTAGTCTTCCAGCGCAAACCCCACGGAATCGAACACCGTCACTTCGTCGGCCGCGACACGGCCCGGCGCCCCACCGGCCAGCACCTGCCACAGCTCCGTCACGGGCGAATCGGCGGGCAACTGCTGGATCTCGCCTTCGATGCGCGTCTGCGGTTCGTACTCCACCACGATGCGCGCCTGGCGCAGGATGTCGGCATGCAACTCGGTCTTGCCGGGGCAATCTCCGCCAACCGCGTTCAGGTGCATGCCCGGGCGCACCTGCGCCGGCGTCAGGATGGTGGCGCGGGTCTTGTCGGCGGTCACGGTGGACACGATGTCGGCGTCGTCCAGCGCGGCCTGCACAGACTCCGCGGCGCGGATCACCAGCCCCGGCACCCCGGCAAGGTTGCGCATCAGCCGCGCCGTGGCGACGGGGTCGATATCGTAGGCGGCGATCTCGCGCACGCCCAGCATGGCGTGGAAGGCAAGCACCTGGAACTCCGCCTGCGCGCCGTTGCCGATCAGCGCCATGGTGCGCACACCCGGCCGCGCCATCGCCTGCGCGGCCAGCGCCGAGGTGGCGGCAGTGCGCAGCGCGGTGGCCAGCGTCAGGTCGGCCAGCATCAGCGGGAAGCCGGTTTCCACTTCGGCCAGCAGGCCGCACGCCATCACGGTCGGCATGCCATGCTGCGCGTTGCGCGGATGGCCGTTGACGTACTTGAACGCGTACTGGATGCCGTCGCTCACCGGCATCAGCTCGATCACGCCGCGCGCGGAATGGCTGGCCAGGCGGGCGGACTTGTCGAAGGCATCCCAGCGCAGGAAATCCTGGCGGATATGCTCTGCCATCTGCACGATGGCGGGCTGCACGCCGACCGCGGCCACCAGCCGGGCCACGTCGTTGGCGTCGAGGAACAGCGACCGGGCGGTCTCTTTCATCATTGTCTCCCTGGCTGTCGATGACGGATGCATCAGGCGGCAGCCGCGGCGATGCCGGGCCCGCTGCGGCGGTCGAGCCGCAGCGTCATGCAATAGGCGCCGCCGCCGGACAGCATGAAGGGGGTCAGGTCGACCTCGTGCAATTGATAGCCGCGCCGGCCCAGTTCCCTGCGCAGATGCGGCGTGGTGCGGGTCATCACCACCTGGTCGTCCAGATTGACGGCGTTGACGCTGAAGTGGCGCAGGTCGTCCGCGCTGGCCTCGATGCGCAGGCGCGCGGGCAGCCGCGCGCGCAGCTCACGCAGCGCCGCTTCGCTGAATGCCGGCGGATAATAGAGGATCTCGCCGCCGGACAGCGGGCAGAAGCATACGTCGAGGTGGTAGCTCTGCTCGGTGGCCAGTTCCAGCGCCACGACTTCCTTGCCGAAGAAATCCGACACGGCAGTCGCCGCTTCATGCGACGAGCGCGGGCCGAAACCTGCCCAGAAATGACCGCGGCCGGCATCCCAGATGCAATCGCCCGCCCCTTCCTGGAAGCAGCCTTCGGGCAGCAATGCCACTTCATCGAGCAGGCCGCGCTCGCGCAGCGCGCCGAAGATTTGCGCGAATGGCGCTTCTTCGCCGCGGCGCTGCGGGTAGCGGAAGCGTGCCAGCAGTGCGCGGCCATCGAGCACCACGGCGGCATTTGCCGGGAACACCATGTCGGGCAGGCCGGCGGCGCCCGCGGCCACTTCCACCGCGAAGCCGGCCCGGCCCAGCGCCGTGCGCAGCGCGTCGAAAGACTGCGTGGCGTTGTGGTGCATGCCGCGCGGGTCGCGCGCCCAGGCGTCGGGGTCCATCCACGGATTGATGCTGTACGACACGTCGTAGAAGGTCGGCTCGACAAGCAGGATCGTGGGGGTGTGGATCACGGCGGCTCCTTTTCTTTGGGGGTTCTGGAAAGAATTCAGTCGATTGCATTCTGGTGCAGGCTGGTGTTAACTAATAGCCAGCAATGTGTGCAATTTGCGCCTTGCATCGAGCAAAACGCCAGATTTCATTGGCAAATCGACAAAACGCTCCCAAGCCCATGGACGCTACCGATCAACAGCTGCTCTCCCTGCTGCGCGACAACGCGCGCACGCCGGTCACCGCGCTGGCGCAGGCGCTGCGCGTGTCCCGCGCGACCGTGCAGAACCGGATCGACAAACTGGAAAAGGAAGGGCTGATCGTCGGCTATACCGTGCGGCTGCGGCCAGAAGCCGAGGCGCACCGGATCCGCGCGTGGATGACGATCGCGGTGGAGGGAAACAAGGCGCGCACGGTGCTGCAGGCGCTGCGGGGCGAACCCAACGTGCAGGCGCTGCATACCACCAACGGGCGTTGGGACATCATTGCGGAGCTGCGCGCGGATACGCTGGAGGCGTTTGACCGGACGCTGGACCGGATACGGTTGATCGACGGGATCAGTGCCACCGAGACCAGCATCCTGCTGTCGACCTACAAGTAGCGTACGTGCTTCAGCGCCGCGGCGTAGTAGCGCTTTCTGACGGCGCGGTGGTGATGGACGGCATGCAGGCGCCCCTCCTTGCCCTTGTGCGGTGCGGCACGCCCCAGTCTTGGGATGCGCCGCACCAAAGTCGGCCAGATATATCACCGCGTGATATATTGCGTGCACCATTCCAAAGCGCCCCCGTCACAAGAATGCCAACCGCCCCCGCTGTCTCCGCCATGGCGCAGAACGCCCGTGCATGGCTGCGCACATTTGTCCCGCTGCCGGTGGCAGCCAACCGCCACGAGCGCCTCAAGAGCTGCATTGGCGCCCTGCTCGGCCTGTTCTGCACCGAATGGATCTGCCACCAGACCCTGGGCGGCTTCAACCCCTGGTTCGTCGCGCCAATGGGCGCCTCGGCGGTGTTGCTGTTCGCAGTGCCGTCTTCGCCACTGGCGCAGCCGTGGTCGATCATCGGCGGCAACTTGTTTGCGGCACTGGTGGGCGTGGCCTGCGCGCGCTGGATTCCGGACCCGGGCCTCGCCGCCGCGACAGCAGTGGCCGTGGCGATTGCCGTGATGTTCCAGTTCCGCTGCGTGCACCCGCCCAGCGGGGCCGTGGCGATCACCGCGGTATTCGGCGGCCCGGCGGTCAGCGCGCTTGGTTTCGGCTTCGTGGTGGTGCCGGTGCTGTTCAACTCGATGCTGCTGCTGTTGATGGCGCTGGCCTTCAATAACCTCTCGCGGCGCCGCTACCCGCACCGCCCGCCCGAGCCCGCGGTGCAGCATGGCACCAGGGACGTGCCGCCGACGCAGCGCGTGGGCTTTACCCGCGCCGACCTGGACGCGGCGCTGCAGGCACGCGGCGAATTCCTCGACATCGAAGAAGACGACCTGGAAGCCATCCTGGTGGCGGCGCAGTTGCGCGCCTACCGGCGCCACTTCGGCAATGTGCTGTGCGGCGAGATCATGTCGCGAGACGTCATCATGGTGCGGCCGGAGCAGCCGGCGCACGAGGCCGGCCACCTGCTCTCGCGGCACCGCATCAAGGCGCTGCCCGTGGTCGATGCAAACAACCGGCTCGAGGGCATCATCACGCAGAGTGACTTCTTCGCCGCGCAGCGCGATACCGGCGCGCGCCGGCTGGCTGGCACGGTGCGCGACCTGATGACGCGCGCCGTGATCACCGCCCGCCCCGACCAGCCGATGGTGGAACTGGCGCAGGCCTTCTCCGACGGCGGTCTGCACCATGCGCCGGTGATCGACGACAAGCACCGCGTAATCGGCATGGTGACGCAATCCGACCTGGTTGCCGCGCTGCTCAAGAGCGGCGTCATGGCAGTGCCGGGCTGAGACTAGCCCTGCCCGGCGCCTTTCCCCGCCTTGACGGCACGGCCGCCGCGCTGTTCAACGTCACAAAGCTATGGCACTGTGGATGCGTCCGGGGCATGCTGCGCCGGCGCACCGCGGTGGTGGCGCCTGAAGTACCCTTCCAGCAGCCCTTTGGCATCGCCCACCCCGGCGTAGGCTATATTTACGCCGTTTCCGTCACACCGGCGGGCCCAGGGAGAGCTACCAATGAGTTCCGGCCAGTTAATCGAGAAGATTGCTGCTGTCTTTGCACTGATCGTGCTGATCGGCGGCTCGCTGCTGGTGCTCGCACCGTTCACCACGGCGCTGCTGTGGGGCGCGATCCTGGCTTACAGCTCGTGGTATCCGTACACGGTGCTGTCGCGCTGGCTCGGCAACCGCCGCAGCCTGGCGGCGCTGATCTGCGTGCTCTTGGCCACGGTGATCGTGCTGGGCCCCTTTGTCTACGCCGGCGCCAGCTTCTCGGCGCACCTGGACGAGCTGTCGGCGCTGGTCAACCGCTACATGGAGCACGGTATCCCGCAGCTGCCGGAATGGCTGAGCAGCCTGCCCTATGTCGGTTCGTACCTGCAAGGCTCGTGGGACAGCATCATCAATGCCGATTCCGAGATGGTGGCCAACCTGCGCAAGCTGATCGCGCCGGTCGGGCATGCGCTGCTCGGCGCCGGCCTGTCGATCGGCGCGGGGCTGGGGCAGCTGGCGCTGTCGATCATCCTGGCGTTTTTCTTCTATACCGGCGGCGAGTTCGCCATCGACTGGCTGCGCGCGGGCATGCGCCGCATTGCCGGCGAGCGTGCCGACCACCTGCTGGAACTGGCCGGCAGCACCGTCAAGGGCGTGGTCTACGGCGTGCTGGGCACGGCCTTTATCCAGGCGGTGCTGGCCGGCATCGGGCTATGGATCGCCGGCGTGCCGGGCGCGGCCATCCTCGGCTTCATCACCTTTTTCCTGTCGGTGGTGCCGGTGGGGCCGCCGCTGGTGTGGCTGCCGGCGGCGCTGTGGCTGTACCACACCGGATCCACCGGCTGGGCCATCTTCCTGGTGATCTGGGGCGTGGGCGTGGTCAGCATGGCCGACAACATCGTCAAGCCGCTGCTGATCAGCAAGGGCACCGGCATGCCGCTGATCTGGATCATGCTGGGCGTGCTGGGCGGCGCGCTGGCATTCGGCTTCCTGGGCGTGTTCATCGGCCCGACGCTGCTGGCCGTGGCGTATGCGCTGCTGCGCGACTGGACCATCGGCTCGCAGGCCGAGATGATGCAGGACCTCGCACACGACCTGAAGCCGGGCGGCGCGCCGCAGGCAGTGCCCGCGGTAACGCACCCCGCTGCGGTGACTCCTGCGGTCCCCGCCGTGGTCGACAATCCCGACGTGCCGCCGGCGACCTCCGGCAAGCCCCCCGGCTGAACGCCTGATGGCCGGTCCAGACAACGCCCCCGCGCCCGCCTTGCCCGATACCTCGCCCGCCGCGCTGCACCGGCTGGTGGCGTGCGAATACTGCGATGCGGTCTACGAGCGCACCCCGATCTCGCCCGGCGAGCGCGCGCTGTGCCTGCGCTGCGGCGGCGAGCTGTACCGCGAGAGCCGGCGCCATTACCGGCGCCTGCTGCCGCTGGTGATCACCGCGCTGATCCTGTTCCTGGTTTCCAACGCCTACCCCATCGTCGAGATGGACCTCAAGGGCGTGCGCACGCAAACCACGCTGCTGGGCGCGGTGCAGGCCCTGTACGACGACCACATGGCGCTGGTGGCGGTGCTGGTGTTCGCCACCACCATATTGTTCCCGCTGTCCGAGCTGCTGATGATGACCTACCTGCTGGTGCCGATGGCGAAGCACCGCATGCCCATGGGCTTCGACCGTATCGTGCGCGGCATCCGCCAGACGCGGCCGTGGGGCATGATCGAGGTCTTCATGATCGGCGTGCTGGTCACGCTGGTGAAGCTGTCCACGATGGCGCGCGTGCTGCCCGGCATCGCGCTGTGGTCATTCGCCGCGCTGGTGATCGTGCTGGCGGCGATGCTCTCGTTCGACCCGCGCGACCTGTGGCGCTACCTGGAAACGCCGGACAATGACGCCGGCGCGCCAGGCAGTACCGGCGAGGGAGGCCAATGACGAACGTGCTCCCGCCGCGACCGCCACGGCCATCGCGCCCCGACCGCTCGGCGCACCCGCGCCGGCTCGCGCGCGAGGTGGTGGCCGAACTCACCGACGACGACGAACACACGCCGCTGCCGCAGGTGCCCACCGCCAGCCGCCTGGGCCTGCTCTCCTGCCACGCTTGCGACCTGGTCAGTCCGCGCACGCTGGAAGGCGAACCCTGTCCGCGCTGCGGCGCCACGCTGCACCACCGCAAGCCGGACAGCCTGGCGCGCACCTGGGCCTTCCTGCTGGCGGCCTTTATCCTCTACATCCCGGCCAACATGCTGCCGGTGATGGTCACGCAATCGATCCTCGGCACGCAGCAGGACACCATCCTGTCCGGCGTGATCTACCTGTGGCTGTCCGGCTCGCACATGCTGGCGGTGCTGGTGCTGATCGCCAGCATCATCGTGCCGCTCCTGAAGATGGTGATCCTCACCTTCCTGCTGCTGTCGGTGCATTTCCGCGCGACCTGGCGCATCCGGCAGCAGACCCGGTTGTATGGGCTGGTGGAGGTGATCGGCCGCTGGTCGATGCTCGATATTTTCGTGGTGGCGCTGCTGGCCTCGCTGGTGCGGGCCGGGGCGCTGGCCACCATCATCCCAGGCGGCGGCGCGCTGGCCTTCGGCGCGGTCGTGGTACTGACCATGCTGGCCTCGCTCAGCTTCGATCCGCGCCTGCTGTGGGATTCGCTGGAAGACGACAATGCCCGACACTGAACAACATCCGCCCAACCCGTCCGCCCCAGCCGCCCCCCCCGGCCTGCCGCGGCCCGAGCGCCGGCGCCGCGCGCGCTGGCTGCCATCGCTGGTGTGGCTGATCCCCATCGTCGCGGCCGTCGTGGGCGTGTCGCTGCTGGTGCACACGCTGGCCTCGCGCGGGCCGGAAATCACCGTCAGCTTCCGCACCGCCGAGGGCCTGACGCCGGGCAAGACCGCGGTGCGCTACAAGGACGTCGATATCGGCCTGGTCAAGTCGGTACGGCTCGCGCGCGACCGTTCGCACGTGATCGCGTCGATCGACCTGACCAAGGACGCCGAGAACTTCGCCGTGGCCGACACGCGCTTCTGGGTGGTGCGCCCGCGTTTCGCCGCCAGTGGCGTGTCGGGGCTGGAGACGCTGCTGTCGGGCGCCTATATCGGCGTCGATGCCGGCAAGTCCGCCGAGGCCACGCGCGAATTCAAGGGGCTGGAAGTGCCGCCGGTGGTGACCACCGACGCATCCGGCAAGCAGTTCGTGCTGCGCGCGTCCGAGCTGGGCTCTCTGGACATCGGTTCGCCGGTCTACTACCGGCGCGTGCACGTGGGCCAGGTGGTGGCGTACCAGCTGGAGCCCAACGGACGCGACATCGGGCTGCGCGTGTTCGTCAACAAGCCCTATGACAAGCTGGTCACCGCCGATACGCGCTTCTGGCATGCCAGCGGCGTCGACCTCAAGCTCGATGCCGGCGGCCTCAAGCTGTCGACGCAATCGCTGATGACGGTGCTGCTGGGGGGCGTTGCGTTCCAGGCGCCGGACCGCACCACCGCCACCGACGCCGCCGCGGAAAACACGCAATTCCTGCTGGCTGCCGACCAGTCCGAGGCCATGAAAGAGCCCGAGGAACTGGCGCCGACGCTGACCGTGCTTAACTTCGACCAGTCGGTGCGCGGCCTGTCGCCGGGCGCACCGGTGGACTTCCGCGGCGTGATTGTGGGGCAGGTGCGCTCGATCGGCATCGAATACCAGCGCGACAAGAAGGCCTTCCGCATGCCGGTGGTGGTCGAGCTGTACCCGTCGCGCATGGGCTTCCGCGAACGCGACGTGGAAGACCGCGCGCGCGCGCGCCAGATCATCGAGGGCCTGCTCAAGCGCGGCATGCGCGCGCAGCTGCGCACCGGCAACCTGCTCACCGGCCAGCTGTACGTGGCGCTCGACTTCTTCCCGAAGGCGCCGCCGGCCCACGTGAACCTGGACGCGCCGATTCCCGAATTCGCCACCACGCCGGGTACCTTCGACCAGCTGCAGGCGCAGGTCGGCGACATCGTCAACCGCATCGACAAGATCCCGTTCGACCAGATCGGCCAGGATCTGCGCGCCACGGTGGCGAGCCTGAACAAGACGCTCAACACCGCCGACCAGCTGGTGCAGCAGCTCAACGGCGACGTCGCGCCACAGGTGCTGGCGGCGCTGCAGGACGCGCGCAAGACGCTGACCACGGCCAACGGCACGCTGGCGTCGGACGCGCCGCTGCAGCAGGACACGCGCCGCATGCTGCAGGAGCTGACGCGCACCGCCACCTCGCTGCGCACACTGACCGACTACCTCGAACGCCATCCCGAAGCGCTGCTGCGCGGCAAGCCGGAGAAAGAATGATGAAGCGCCTTACCGTTTCCGCCGCGCTCGCGCGCTGTGCCATTGCCGGCGTGACGGGCGCTGCCGTGCTGGCAGGCTGCGCCTCGCCGGAGCCGCGCTATTACACGTTGGCGCAAGGTGCCACGGCAGTCGCCACGCCGCCTGCGGCGACACTGGCGCCGTCGACCAACACGCTGTGGCTGGAAGTCGCGCCGGTGCGCGTGCCGGAGCGCCTTAACCGGCCACAGCTGGTGGTGCGCGACGGCGGCAATGACGCCAGCCTGCGCCTGCTGGACCTGGCGCGCTGGTCATCGCCGCTGCCGGATGAGTTGCGCGATGCGTTGTCGCAGCGCCTGCAGGCCACGCTGGGCGCGGTCGATACCTACCAGCAGGGGCTGTCGGACGTGCAGCCACTGTATCGGATCACGACCGAAGTGCTGCGGCTCGACGCGGATGTCGGGCAGCGCGCGGGGGCCACGATCAACTGGACGGTGCGGCGGCTTCCGGACGGGAAGGTGGTCAGCGGCCGCACGCAGGCGGAGTTGTCCGCGCCCGGCGAGGTCGATGGCGTGGTGGCGGCTTATCGCGAGATCGTGGCAAGCACGGCGAAGGATATTGCGGCGGGCGTGGAGGCATTGCGGCAGTAGCAATACCATCGCGCCGCGTCAGTCATCCCCCCAGGCCGCCGCATCGCGCTCGCGCCGTGCCGCCGCTTCGGCCGCGCGCCGGTGGATGGCCTCGGCCATTGCCGCCAGGCATTCCGCCGCCCCGCCCTGCACCAGCTTCACCGGGCACGCCAGCATCAGGTTCTTGGGCAGGCCGAAATCCTCCACTACGAAACCGCGCGCATCCAGCGGCCGGCCCTCCTCGTCGGTCACCGCCGTGGCGCGATCGTGCACCGTGCCCAGGTCCGCGCTGTAGCCCCATACCGGCTTCTGCAGCGCCACCGCAAACCCCACCTCGAAGGCCGTGCCCGAATCCGGCTCTCCCGGCCCGCGAAAATCGTCGAGGTTGGCCATCACCATGTCGGCACGGCGCAGCAGCGCGATATTGGCGTCATAGATCCAGCGCGCCGTGTCTGGCCCCGACATGCCTTCTGGCGCCGCCTTGTCGAGCGGATACAAGCCGGTGAAGCCATGTGCCGCGCACAGCGACTTGAGTTGCTCGCCCCAGGCGATGGCGTCCTTGCGGAAGACGTCGAAGCCGGCCAGGTAGATGGTTTTCATGGCGGTGCCAGTCAAGGAAGGGATGCCGCAGCATAACCCGGCGACGCACGAACATCGCACAAGCTCGCACGCGCACAGGCGCCGCAGCGGCCAGCGTGGCCTGCACGACGCGGGGGCTTGCACTACCATCTCCGCTCCCTCCGTCGAGACACGCTACGCCCCATGTCCGCCCCCCAGGTCCCACAGATCCTCCAGGTCGGCCCGCTCGCTCCGCTGACCAATACCACGCTCCAGCAACAGTACGGCGCCATCGCGCTGTGGCAGCAGGGCGATGCGCTGGCCTGGGCGCGCGAGCACGGCCAGCAGGTGCGCGTGGTGGTGACCTCGGCGCGCCATGGCTGCACCGCCGCGCTGATCGAGGCGCTGCCGGCGCTGCAGGCCATCGTCAGTTTCGGCGTGGGCTATGACTCCATCGCGCTGGACGCCGCCCGCGCGCGCGGCATCCAGGTCAGCAATACACCCGATGTGCTCAACGACTGCGTCGCCGACCTGGCCTTCGGCCTGCTGCTCGACGCGGCGCGCGGCATTGCCCACGGCGACCGCTTCGTGCGCGCAGGACGCTGGCCGCAGGGCGGCTTCCCGTTGACGACGCGGGCCTCGGGCAAGAAGCTCGGCATCCTCGGGCTGGGCCGCATCGGCGAGATCGTGGCGCGGCGCGCGCAGGGCTTCGACATGGAGATCGCGTACAACAACCGCCGCCCGCGCGACGGCGCGCCGTGGCGCTTCGAGCCGGACCTGAAGGCACTGGCCGCGTGGTCCGACTTCCTGGTGGTGACCTGCGTGGGCGGCCCGGAAACCGCAGGGCTGGTATCGCGCGAGATCATCGACGCGCTCGGGCCCAAGGGCATCCTGATCAATGTGTCGCGCGGCAGCGTGATCGACGAAGACGCGCTGGTGGCGGCGCTGGCCGAAGGACGCCTGGGCGGCGCCGGCCTCGACGTGTTCCGGGACGAGCCCAAGGTGCCGGCCGCGCTGCTGGCGCTGGACAACGTCGTGCTCGCGCCGCACATGGCCAGCGGCACGCACGAGACCCGCGCCGCGATGACCGCGCTGACGCTGCAGAATCTCGATGCGTTCCTGGCCGATGGCAAGGTGCTGACGCCGGTGCTGTAGTGGCCGGTCCCCCTGCCTATACTGGAGTCACCGGCCGCGCGGCCGGTGACAGGAGGCACCATGGGACGCAAGTTTATCGATTGCCGCGAGTTCCCGAGCGACATCGGCTGCACGGTTGCGCTGAGCGCCGACAGTGAAGACGAACTGCTCGAAGCCGCGGTCCAGCACGCAGTCGCAGTGCACCAGCACCAGGACACCCCTGAGTTGCGCACCCAGTTGAAGTCGTTGTTCAAGGAAGGCTCACCGCCGGCATGAAGTCGGCCTGAAGCGCGGCCGGCGCTCGCGGTGCCGGCCCTTCCCCCGCCGGGGCTCATTCGCAGCTCCTGATACCGCACTTATGCCTGCCCGAATACCCATGCCGGTGGTCATGGCGCATCATTGACGCATCGCTATATACAGACGTATATTGCGCCTGACTGTCCATCCAGACCAGCGCCAGGCCTTGCCTGGCCGCTCCGCCGAGGATCTCCATGCCTGTGTTCCGCTCCGCCCGCACCGGGCGCCGCTCCGTTCTTGCCGGCGCCGCCGGTGCCATGCTCGCCGCCCTGGCGCTGGCCCTGCCCGCTGGGCCGGCCTTCGGCGCGGACCTGGTGGTTTCCGCGGCAGCCAGCCTGACCAACGCCTTCAAGTCGCTGGCCGAGTCGTTCGAGCGCGCCCATCCCGGGACCAAGGTGGTGCTGAACTTCGGCGCGTCCGACGTGCTGATGCAGCAGATCGTCAAAGGCGCGCCGGCCGATGTGTTCGCCTCGGCCGACCAGGAAGCCATGAACAAGGCCGAGGCCGAAAAGGTGGTCGCGTCCGCCTCGCGCCGCAACTTCGCCGCCAACGAGGTGGTGCTGATCGTGCCGTCGGACAGCAAGCTGAATATCGTCTCGCTGCAGGACCTGACCCGCCCGGAAGTGAAGCGCATCGCTTACGGCAACCCGGCTTCGGTGCCGGTGGGCCGCTACACCCGCGGCGCGCTGGAAGCCGCCGGGCTGTGGGACGCGGTTGCCGCCAAGGGCGTGCCGGCGCAGAACGTGCGCCAGAGCCTGGACTACGTGGCGCGCGGCGAGGTCGAGGCCGGCTTCGTCTTTGCCACCGATGCCACGGCGATGCCGGACAAGGTCAAGGTGGCCGTGCGCGTGCCGAGCCGCACCCCGGTAACCTACCCGATCGCCATCACCAGCCAGACGCGCCAGCAGAAGGAAGCGGCGCAGTTCGTCGACTTCGTGGCGTCGCCGGAGGGCCAGGCGATCCTGTCGCGCTACGGCTTCCGGAAGCCCTGATTTCCGCCACGCCATGGATGCCGTCTGGGTACCGCTGCTGTTGTCGCTGAAGGTCGCGGGCTGGGCCACCGCGCTGAACGCCGTGCTCGGCGTCGGCGCGGCGTGGGCGCTGGCGCGCTGGCGCTCGCCGCTGCGCGACGTGGTCGACGCGGTGCTGACGCTGCCGCTGGTGCTGCCGCCCACCGTGCTCGGCTACTACCTCCTGGTGCTGGTGGGCCGGCGTGGCGTCTTTGGCGAGTGGCTGTCCAGCCTCGGCATCGAACTGGTCTTTACCTGGCAGGGTGCCGTACTGGCCTCGACCATCGTCGCCTTCCCGCTGGTGCTCAAGTCCGCGCGCGCGGCATTTGAAGGCGTCGACCACCAGCTCGAGAACGCCGCGCGCGTGCTGGGCGTTTCCGAATCCGGCATCTTCTTCCGCGTGACGCTGCCGCTGGCCGCACGCGGCATCATCGCCGGCGTGCTGCTGGCATTCGCGCGGGCGCTGGGCGAGTTCGGCGCCACGCTGATGATCGCCGGCAACCTGCCCGGGCGCACGCAGACGCTGTCGGTGGCGATCTACGAGGCCGTGCAGGCCGGCGACGACAACACCGCCAACCTGCTGGTGCTGGTGACCTCGGTCACGTGTGTGCTGCTGCTGGTGGTCGCCGGGCGGCTGGTGCCCGCCGCCGCGCGCAATCCCGCCGAACTCTATGAACGCCGGCGCCTGCGCCCGCGTGCGGTACGGTGAGAAACGCCATGGGCATGCATGTCAGCATCCGCAAGCAGATGGTGTCGGCCGACCGGCAGTTTGCGCTCGACATCGACTTCGATTCCGCCAGCCGACGCATCGCGCTGTTTGGGCCGTCGGGCGCCGGCAAGAGCCTGACGCTGCGCGCCATCGCCGGCCTGCTCGCGCCCGACAGCGGGCGCATCGTGCTGAACGGGCGCACGCTGTTCGACAGCGAAGCAGGCATCGACGTCCGCCCGCAGCAGCGCCGGGTGGCCTACCTGTTCCAGGAATACGCGCTGTTCCCGCACCTGACCGTGGGCCAGAACATCGCCTTCGGGCTGGCGCGCGGCTGGCGCAACCCGCGCCGCGGCGCGATCCCGCCGGAAGCCCGGCGCTGGATCGATGCCTTCGGGCTGGACGAGATCGTCGGCAACTATCCCGCGGAGATTTCCGGCGGCCAGAAGCAGCGCGTGGCGCTGGCGCGCGCGCTGGTGGCGCAGCCGGATATCGTCCTGCTCGACGAACCGTTCTCGGCGCTCGATCCCGCGCTGCGCGCGCGCATGCGCGCCGAGCTGCGCACGCTGCAGGCAAGCCTGGAGGTGCCGATGCTGGTGATCTCGCACGATCCCGCCGATGTGGAAGCGCTGGGCGACCACGTGCTGGAAATCCGCGAAGGCCGCATCTTCGGCAGCGGCACCGGCCGCCACCATCCGCCGGTCTACGCGCCGGTGTCAGCGCGCGTGGCCTGAGCACGCAGCTTGCGCACGCGCCCGCCCTCGCCATTGGTGGCGGCAGCACATCAGACGACCACCCTCACCCCACCACCCCCAGGATCACGCTGGACGCCTTGAACACCGCCATGGCCGGCACGCCCACGGCAAGCCCCAGCGTCTCCACACTGCCATTGGTAACGATCGCCGCGATCGTGCCGCCACCATCCAGCTCGATCACCACCTCGGCATTGACCGCACCCGGCATCACGCGCGACACCACGCCCGGCAGCTGGTTGCGCGCCGACAGCCGCACGCCCGGGTCAGGCAGGCCCACCAGCACCGAGGACGCCTTGATCAGCGCAAACGCTTCCACGCCGGAAGCCAGCTCCAGCGTCTCGACGCTTTCATGCGTGATCGTCGCCACGATCTGCTGGCCGCCCGGCAGCGCCAGCACCACCTCGTCGTTGACCGCGCCGCCGCGCACACTGGCGACGTGCCCGAACAGCTTGTTGCGCGCACTGGTCTTGATCATCATTCGCCTCATCAGGTGGATATCGTCAGCCGCGCCCTCGCCCAGCCGCGACAGCTGCGCGACAAAGCGCCGGTGCTCGTCCTCGAGCGCGCGGTAGGTGCGGATCAACTGCTCGCCGCGCGCGGTCAGGCGCGTGCCGCCGCCGCCCTTGCCGCCGGCGGCGCGCACCACCAGCGCTTCGCCGGCGCTGTTGTTCATCAGGTCGATGGCGTCCCACGCGGCCTTGTAGCTGATGCCGACCGCGCGCGCGGCCGCGGTGATCGAGCCGTGCTCCCCGATGGCGGCAAGCAACGCGATGCGGTCCTTGCCGCCCCAGTCTTGCGAGCCGGAGCGGAACCAGATGGCTCCCTGGAGTTCAAGCATGGGTGAGAGGCACCGCGGCCGGTGCCGTGACAGAGTGGCAAACGCGGCTATGGTAATCCCTTTCTAATCCCTTTCCCGGCCATTCATTCCTGGTGCATGGGGATATACCAGCGCATCACGCTGCCGTGGAAGGACTGGCGGTCGAACTGTTGCAGCAAGCGCCACGCCGCGAACCGGTCGACGTCGAGATCAACCCATGCCCACGGGCGATCCGGATCGCCATTGCGCACGATCTCCACGGACCTGACTGGCGCGTAGCCGTCGAGCTCGTCCTGCAGCATGCCTTCGGTGACATCGCGGGGCAGGCCCCGGATCAGTATATGCATGCTTGCTACGCCATGATGTGCACGCCGCCATCTACGTACACCGTATTGCCCGAGATCCGCCGCGCATACGGCGTGGCCAGGTAGGCCGTGGCAAAGCCGACGTCCATGATGTCGACCACCTCGCCCAGCGGGGCGCGCCCGGCGGCATCGGCCAGCAGCTGGTCGAAGTCCTTCAGCCCCGACGCCGCGCGCGTCTTCAGCGGCCCGGGCGAGATCGCATGCACGCGAATGCCCCGCGGCCCCAGTTCATGCGCCAGGTACCGGCAGCTCGCTTCCAGCGCCGCCTTGACCGGCCCCATCAGGTCATAGTTGGGCACCACGCGGTTGGCGCCTTCATAGCTCATCGCGAACAGCGTGCCGCCGTTGCGCATCAGCGGCGCGGCCAGCCGTGCCATGCGGATGAACGAATGGCAGGAAACATCCATGGCGCGCGCGAAGCCTTCGGCGGAGGCATTGAGCAATCCGCCCTGCAGGTCTTCCTTCGGCGCGAAGGCGATCGAGTGGACCACCGCATCGAGCCCGCCCCATACCGCTTCGATGCGTGCGAACAGTGCGCGCATCTGCTCGGGGTCTTCCACGTTCAGCGGCATCAGGATCGGCGCCTGCACCGCCTCGGCCAGCGGCGCGACGTGCGGATAAGCCTTGTCGTTCAGGTACGTCATGGCGACCTGCGCGCCGAGCTCGTGGAAGGCCTTGGCGCAGCCCCACGCGATCGAGCCGGCATTGGCGACGCCGGCCACCAGCACGCGGGCACCGGCGAGCGGCGGGTTGGATACGTTGACCATCGATGCCTCCGGCGGAAGACCTCAAGCTGGACTGCTGAAACGAGCGGCTCAGCGCACCAATCAGCTATCCGGCCGCGGCGCTGCCTTGCGCTGCGCCGACGCGCGCGATGCCGGCTTGCCTGCGGCGTCGGCAGACTCGGGCGCCTCGCTGCCCGCGACGGCTTCGCCGTTGCCTTCGGCGGATCGCGGCAGGTGGCGCGTGCCCATCACCTCGGTGACTTCGCGGTAGCGCTCCAGCCGCTCGCCTTCAAGCGGACGATCCAGTGTCATGACCTTGTGCACCGCGATCATCAGCCGGCGACGCGTGTCGTGGTCCGGCACCAGCGCCGGCAGCGCCTGCACCGCATGCCGCGGATAGCGCTGCACGATGAAGGTCTGCTGGCGCACCGCCTGCTTGAACGTGGCCAGGTTCACATGCCCGGCCGCCTCGGGCTGCTCGCGCGCGAACCGGCGCAGCAGGTTGAAGGGCCGCTCCTCGATCGAACCCGGGTGGTCAGCCACGTAGGCCAGCACGCGCACGAAGGCCTCCAGCTTGCCGCCCTGCTCGATCGCGGCCTCGGCATCGCGCAGCCGGCGCGCGGCCAGTTCCTTGCGCAATGCCTGCGTGACCGGCGATTCGGTATTGGCCGGTGCCTGTGCCTGCAGCCCCACCAGAGCGGCCATCGCCGGCGAGTTGTAGATGGCTTCGAAGGTCTGCTCGTACCAGGCGTCGCGCACGTCGCGGAACTGGTCCAGCGCGCTGACGATCTGTGCCGATACAGCCTTCTCCATCGCCAGGAAAGGATTGTCCGCCGACACCGGCGTGCGGTGCGCGCGCACCATCGGCGCGAACGCGCCGATCCACGCCATCCATGGATTCATGTCGGTGGCCAGCGACCGCTCCAGCCGCGCGGGATGCATGTTGCGCATCCATTGCGCGCTGAGTTCGTTCGACATCGCGCGTACCCACGGCGAGACGAAGGTGTCATACAGGTGCTGGTTGACTTCGGCGACGCGGCGCACCACCTCGAAGGCGCGCTCGTCCTCGCGCCCGTCGTCCAGCGCCAGGATATCGGTCACGCTGCGGCGCTCGAAGCGCACCAGGTAGCGCCCTTCGACAAGGTCGCGGTGCGGCATGTCCGGCGCGATGTCCTCGATCCTGGCCTCGTACAAGCCCGGCGGCAGCACGTCGATCAGGTCCAGCGCGCAGAACAGTTCGCTGTGCTCGCGGTTGGCGACCCCGGCCGACACAAAGATGCCGAGGTGGCCGACGCTCGGATGCAGGCAATAGACGATGACCTGGTCGTTGGCCACCAGCTCTTCGTCGGTGGGATACAGGTCGGGAATCCAGTTCAGCGCCTGCTGCGGCGGCGTGATGTTGTCCCCCCACGATGCGAACACGATCACCGGCGAGCGCACGTTGCGCAGGTCAACCACGGTCTTGCCGTCGCTGCTGCGCACCTGCCCCGCGGTCAGGCGGTTGCCGACGAACAGGTTCTGCACGATCCAGTCGATCTCTTCCCGGTTCATCAGGAAGTGGCCGCCCCACCAGCGCTCGAATTCCAGGAAGCGCGGGCCCTCGGTATCGGCCTTGGCGTAGACGTCGTAGAGCTTTTTCCACAGCGTATTGGCGGGATTTAGCTTCTCGAAGTTCTGCACCAGCCAGGCGCCGTCGAAGCGCCCGTTGCCCATGTCGGCGGTCAGCGACGCCAGCCACGAGCCGCCCAGCAGCCCGCCGCTGTAGCGCATGGGGTTGCGCCCGCGCACGCCGGACCAATAGGCCAGCGGCGCGCCGGCGACCAGCAGCGGCCCGCAGCGCTCCGGCGCCACCGCGGCCAGGATCATCAGCGCCCAGCCGGCCTGGCAGTTGCCGACGATAAAGGGCTTGCCCGGCGCGTCGGGATGGCGTTCGTTGACGAGCCGCAGGAAATGCCCCTCGGCACGCGCGACCGATTCAATGGTCTGCCCTGGGCACGGCTCCTGGTAGAAGATGATGAAGTAGCACGGGTGTCCGGTGCGCAGCGCGATGCCGATCTCGCTGTCGGCCTTGAATCCGCCGATGCCCGGACCGTGGCCCGCGCGCGGGTCGATCACCACGAAGGCGCGCTTGGTTGGGTCGGTAGGGGTGTCGGCGGGCGGCAGGATCCGCAGCAGTGCGTAGTTGACGGGCTCGGACAGCTCGCGTCCGTCGGCAAGCAGCTCATGCTCGAACACCAGCACGGCGGGCATGCCTTCGCGCTCATGTTCGGAGGACTCGTTGCCGCGTTGGCGCAGGATATCGAGCAGCAGCACGTCACGCTGCCAGGCATCGGCGAGGTATTCCAGCGCCGGCTGGCCCGGCGCCGCGAACGGGTTGGCGCCGCCGTCTGACGGTGGCGTGGCGGGGTCGGTGCCACGCTCAGACGGAGCGGCGGGTATGCGTGTGGTCATTCCACTTCCCCTGTTGGCGCCGCATGCGGGCGTTGCGCGCTGGCGGCGCAGGCCGGCGTGGCGCATGCTGCATTGCAACCAAAGTAAAGCCTAGCAGCCGGCGTGGCGTGGTGCAAGGCGTCGATGGTGTAACGACGGCTACCATCTGCCGGATGCCGGCTTGCCGGTTGGCGACCGTCATCCCGCTGTCGGAATCGTGGCCTATACTGGCCGGTGCGCTTGCGCGACGCAGCATTCCTGACGCCGCGCAACCGGTGCGGGCCGGGCCTGACCGACCATGGCCATGCCTGTTTTGCCTAGCTGCCTTGCCCTCGGAACATCGCCATTCGCCATGACTGTTGCCCCGTCCGCCACGTCCGCCACGTCCGCCACGTCCGCCACGTCCGCCACGTCTGCCACGTCTGCCACGTCTGCCATGTCTGCCACGTCTGCCATGTCTGCCATGTCCGGACTTGCCGCGCCCGCCGCCGAGGCGCCGGACAAGTACGCCGCCCTGCTCGCGCGCTGCGCGGGACTGGCGCCGATCCCGACCGCGGTGGCGCACCCGTGCGACCCCTCGTCGCTGGGCGGTGCACTGCAGGCCGCAGAACTCGGCCTGATCGTGCCGATCCTGGTCGGCCCCGCGGCGCGCATCCGCCAGGTCGCCGCCGAGCAGGGCATGGCGCTGCGCGACACCGTGATCATCGACGCTCCGCACAGCCACGCCTCCGCCGCGCGCGCGGTCGAAGCGGTGCGTGCCGGCGATGCCGAGTTGCTGATGAAGGGCAGCCTGCATACCGACGAACTGCTGCACGAAGTCACCAGCTCGGCCAGTGGCTTGCGCACCGGCCGGCGGCTGTCCCATGTGTTCGCGATGGACGTGCCGCGCTACCACAAGCCGCTGTTCATCACCGACGCCGCGGTCAACATCTTCCCCACGCTCAACGAAAAGGCGGATATCTGCCGCAACGCCATCGACCTGGTGCGCGTGCTGGGCGTGGAGCGGCCCAAGGTGGCGATCCTGTCCGCGGTGGAAACCGTCACCGACAAGATTCCCTCGACCATCGACGCCGCCGCGCTGTGCACCATGTCGCGCCGCGGGCAGATCACCAACGGCCTGCTCGATGGCCCGCTCGCCTTCGACAACGCCATCAGCCGCGAGGCCGCCGTCACCAAGGGCATCGACTCCGAGGTGGCGGGCGATCCCGACATCCTGCTGGTGCCCGACCTGGAAGCCGGCAATATGCTGGCCAAACAGCTCACTTTCCTGGCCGGTGCCGAAGCCGCCGGCATCGTGCTCGGCGCGCGCGTGCCGATCATCCTGACCAGCCGCGCCGACAGCGTGCGCGCGCGCATCGGCAGCTGCGCCATCGCGGTCCTGCTGGCGCATGCGCGCCGCACCGCCGAAGCCGCGGCGCAGGTGTAGCGCCCGCCGTCCAGCGTCGCATCACAACCCGGGAGCCAGACCAGCGTGACCGCCATCCAGCCTGCCGTGCACCCCGTCATCCTCGTCGTCAACGCCGGCTCGTCCAGCGTCAAGGTCTCGGTCTATGCCGTGCCCGAAGCCGCCCACGGCAATGCCGACATCAACCCGGTGCTGAGCGCGCATGGCCAGATCGAAGGCATCGGCGTGGCGCCGCGCCTGTCCGCGCGCATGGCCGACGGCCGCGTGGTCGCCGACGAGACCTTCCCGCAGGCGCAGGTGGCCGACCACGACGCCGCCTTCCGGCTGGTGCGGCTGGTGCTCAGCGTCGGGCTGCGCGACAACCCGCCGGTGGCGATCGGCCATCGCGTGGTGCATGGCGGCGCCGACTTCGCGCAGGCCGTGCGCATCGACGACGACGTGATCGCCAGGCTGGAGGCGCTGGTGCCGCTGGCGCCGCTGCACCAGCCGCATAACCTGACCGCGATCCGCGCCGTGCGCGAAGCCATTCCTGACCTGCTGCAGGTGGCCTGCTTCGACACCGCCTTCCACGCCGGCCATGACATGCTGGCGCAGCTGATGGCGTTGCCGTACTCCTACTACGAGCGTGGCATCCGCCGCTACGGCTTCCACGGGCTGTCGTACGAGTACATCGCACGCCGGCTGCGGCAGGTCGCGCCCGACCTGGCCGAAGGCCGCGTGATCGTGGCGCACCTTGGCAACGGCGCCAGCCTGTGCGCGATGCGCGACGGACGCAGCGTGGAAAGCACCATGGGCCTGACCGCGCTCGATGGCCTGCCGATGGGCACGCGCTGCGGCTCGGTCGATCCGGGCGCGCTGCTGTGGCTGGCGCAGCAGGGCATGCAGCCGGCCGAGATCCAGTCGATGCTGTATGGCGAGTCCGGGCTGAAGGGGTTGTCCGGCGTCAGCAGCGACATGCGCGCGCTGCTGGCCAGCGACGCGCCGCGCGCCAGGCTGGCGGTGGACTTCTACGCCTACCGCGCCGCGCAGGAAATCGGCAAGCTGGCGACCACGCTGGGCGGGCTCGATGCGCTGGTTTTCACCGCGGGCATCGGCGCCAACTCGCCGCCGGTGCGCGCGCGCATCTGCGAACACCTGGCGGGGCTGTTCGGCATTGCGCTGGACAGCGGCGCCAATGGCGAAAACGGCCAGCGCATCAGCAGCAACGACAGCCGCGTGCCGGTACTGGTGCTGCCGACCGATGAAGAAGGCATGATCGCGCTGAGCACCGCCCGCATCCTGCGCGAATGCGGGCGGCTTTAATGCTTTAACAGCGACGCGGCGCGTCAGTCTTCGAGATAGTGCGCGCGCAGCCGCGCAACGTCGACGGCGAGCGCGTCGCTCAGGTAGTTGTCGACGCTGCCCCAACCCTGCTCGATCGCCTGCAGCGAAGCATCGAGATAGCTGGCACGGACTTCAAGCAGCGGCATCATGGCCTCGGCGCTCACGCCCAGCTGCGCCATGCGCGCCAGAGCGGTCTCGTTGAAGCCGGCATTGCGCTGGTTCGATTCCAGGTAGTTGGCGAGGATATCGTCCTGCGCCACGCCCAGCGCCGACAGCAGCAGCAGCGACGCAAAGCCGGTGCGGTCCTTGCCCGCGGTGCAGTGGAACAGCAGCGTCTTGCCCTGCTGCGCGGTTTGCATGAAGCCGCCAAAGGCGTCGCGGTAGCGCACCGGGAAATCGCGGTAGACCTCCAGCATGAAGCCGTCGATCTGCGCCGGCGTGCTGGCGAGCAGGCGCGGCATCAGCACGTCCATCGCCATGCTGCCGTCCAGCACCGGCACCGCCATCCAGTTGAAGCGCGCACCGAAGCCGGCCTCGTCCGGCGACTTCTCGCCGGGAGAACGGAAATCGACCACGATGTCGAGACCGAGCGCATGCAGCCGGTCCAGGTCGGCCATGCTGGCCAGCGCCGGGTTGCCGCTGCGATATAGCCGGCCGCTGCGCACACGGCGTCCGGAGGCGCCGCGCAGGCCGCCAAGATCACGCGCGTTGCTGATGGTGTCGAATACCAGTGCCGTGTTGCCCGCCGCGCTGTCCAGTGCCGCCGGCCCTGGCGGCACGATCGCATGGTCATGCGGAAACGCCCATCGGAACCACTTGTTCATTGTTGCTCCCTGACTGTTCTTGTCGATGCGGACCTGGCAGCGGCCAAAGTCAGCGGCCGCGATACGCCGGCACATGCCAGCGCAGGTGGCAGCCTGCGATATAGCGCTGATCCAGCCGCGCCACCAGCTTCCACACCGCGAGCGCACTGGCGTCAATATCGACCCAAGCCCACGGGTGCCTCGGGTCGCCGGCCTCGACCAGCTCGACCGAGCGGATGCTGGCGTATTGCGCCAGTGCCTTGCGCAGCGCCGCTGCGCTGAGTCCTGCCTTCAGCCCACGTACTAAAACCTTCATCATTGGCCCCAATTATTTCAGATCACCCCGACGCATGCATCACCTGGCTGGAGGGGTGTGTGGCGGCGCCAGCGCCGCATCGACCGCCAGGCCTTGTGGCGCCTGCCTTTACAGATGGGATACAAATTCCGCCGCAAGAATCCGTCGTCCGAAGCAAAACTTGATCTGAATCATTGTCGGCGCAATGAGGCGCTTGGAAACCTCGACATCGCCCCTGCCGGCTCGGACAATTCCGATCATGTCGAACGCGGCGGCCCAGGCCAGAAGCCCGGCCGCCAGAGCAAGCCCGACGCGGATGCCGCCTCGCGACCGACAATGCTCTCGCCGGCGCAGTTGCCGGCTCGCCGCACCGATCGCCAGCACGCCGTGTCGAGCACCGGGTCGAGCGCCTTGTCGACATATCCGACCAGGATTCTCAATGAAAAGGATGACGGCGATGCCCGATACCTCTCCCGCTTCACCTGCTTCCGGTGCCTCCTCTGCCTCACCCGCTCCGCCCACGGCCGCGGCCACCGCTGCAACCGCCAGCGCCGCCGCGCCCAAAATGGCGCTGCACTGGGGCCTGTTCGTCGCCGTCGCCGTGCTGCTCGGCGTACTCGCGATCCCGCAGCCCGAAGGCCTGACCATTGCCGGCCAGCGCATGCTGGCCATCCTTGCGTTCGCCATCGTGGTGTGGATCACCGAGGCAGTCTCGTACGAGGCCAGCGCGATCATGATCACCTCGCTGATGGCGGGCCTGATCGGCTTCGCGCCGACGGTCAACGACCCCAGCGTGCAGTACGGCACCTCCCGGGCGCTGGGCATGGCGCTGGCCGGCTTCTCCAACACCGCGCTGGCGCTGGTGGCCGCGGCACTGTTCATCTCCGCGGCGATGACCGTGACCGGGCTGGACCGGCGCATCGCGCTGGTGACGCTGTCGGCCATCGGCACCAGCACGCGCCGCATCCTGATCGGCACGATCGCCGTCACCATCGCCCTGAGCCTGGTGGTGCCGAGCGCCACCGCGCGCAGCGCCTGCGTGGTGCCGATCATGATGGGCGTGATCGCCGCGTTCGGCGTCGACAAGAAATCCAATATCGCCGCCGGCATCATGATCACGGTGGCGCAGGCCACCAGCATCTGGAACGTCGGCATCCAGACCGCCGCCGCGCAGAACCTGCTGACGGTGGGCTTCATGGACAAGCTGCTCGGTGAGCGGATCACCTGGCTGCAATGGCTGATCGCGGGCGCGCCGTGGGCGATCGTCATGTCGGTGGTGCTTTACTTCCTGGTGCGCTGGCTGCTGCCGCCCGAGACCGAAGCCATTCCCGGCGGCAAGGAAGCGGTGCAGCGCGAGCTGTCCGGCCTGGGCCCGATGACCGGCCCGCAGAAGCGGCTGGCTGCGGTGTCGATCGGTCTGCTGCTGTTCTGGGCCACTGAAGGCAAGCTGCACAGCTTCGATACCGCCACCGTAACCTTCGTGGGCCTGGTGATCCTGATGCTGCCGCGCATCGGCGTGATGGACTGGAAGACCATGCAGCAGCGCACGCCGTGGGGCACGCTGATTGTGTTCGGCGTCGGCATCAGCCTGGGCACGGCGCTGCTGTCCACCAAGGCCGGCCAGTGGCTGGGCGAGTTCGTGGTGACGCATTCGGGCCTGGCCACGCAGGGCGCGGTGATGGTGTTCGCGATCCTGGCGGCGTTCCTGATCCTGATCCACCTTGGCTTTGCCAGCGCCACCGCGCTGACCGCGGCGCTGCTGCCGATCCTGATCTCGGTGCTGCAGACCTTGCCCGGCGACATCAACCGCGTCGGCCTGACCATGCTGCTGGGCTTTACCGTGAGCTTCGGCTTTATCCTGCCGATCAACGCGCCGCAGAACATGGTGTGCCTGGGCACCGAGACCTTCAACGGCCGCCAGTTCGCGCGCATCGGCATCCCGGTCACCATCGTCGGCTATGGCCTGATGCTGCTGTTCGCGGCCACGTACTGGCGCTGGCTGGGCTGGGTGTGAGGAGGCCATGATGAAACTCTCCCTCGATTCCGCGCGCCGTTTTGCGCGCGACCTGCTGGTGGCGCAGTCCGTACCCGGGGACATCGCCGACGACGTCGCCGAGCACCTGGTCGAAGCCGACCGCTGCGGCTACGCCAGCCACGGCATCTCGATCCTGCCGAGCTACCGCAAGGCGATCGAGACCGACAATGTCAACCGCGAAGGCCGCGCCACCTGCGCGCTGGACCGGGGTACGCTGATGGTGTTCGATGGCCACCGCGGCTTCGGCCAGCACGTGGGCAAGGCCGTGATGCAGGCCGCCATCGAGCGCGTGCGCGAGCACGGCCACTGCATCGTCACGCTGCGCCACTCGCACCACCTGGGCCGCATGGGGCACTACGGCGAGCTGGTGGCAGCGGCGGGCTTCGTGCTGCTGAGCTTTACCAACGTGACCAACCGCCCGCCGGTAGTGGCACCGTACGGCGGCCGCGTCGCGCGCCTGACCACCAATCCGCTGTGTTTCGCCGGCCCCATGCCGAACGGCCGCCCGCCGATCGTGGTCGACATGGCCACCAGCGCGATCGCCATCAACAAGGCACGCGTGCTGGCGGAGAAAGGCGAAGCCGCGCCCGAGAACAGCATGATCGATGCCGAAGGCAATCCCACCACCGACGCCTCGACCATGTTCGGCGAAGACCCCGGCGCGCTGCTGCCGTTCGGCCTGCACAAGGGCTATGCGCTGGGCGTGGTGGCGGAACTGCTGGCGGGCGTGCTGTCGGGCGGCGGCACCATCCAGCCGGAAAACCCGCGTGGCGGCGTGGCCACCAACAACATGTTCGCGGTGCTGGTCAATCCCGAGCTGGACCTCGGCCTGAGCTGGGAAAGCGCCGAGGTGGAGGCGTTCGTCAAATACCTGCACGACACGCCGACGGCACCGGGCTTTGACCGCGTGCAGTATCCCGGCGAGTTCGAAGCGGCCAACCGCGAGCGCGCGGCCGACGCCCTCGACATCAATCCGGCGATCTGGCGCAACCTGGAACAGCTGGCACAGACGGTAGGCGTACCGGTGCCGAAGGGCTGACAAGCCCCGGCGCCAGCGGCAAAAAAGGGGGAAAGGACAGCGGGGGCTCGCGCCCCGCCGCCCGCGGCTGGCACAATACGCCGCATGAAAAATCTCTGGTCCGCTTTCCTCAAGCTGCTGGTGCTCGCCCTGGTCGGCGGCGCGCTGCTTGCCACCGTTGCCCTCCTCGCCGTCCAGCGGCAGCTGCCCTCGCTCGACGCGCTGACGGATTTCCGCCGCACCACTGACTACGTGCCGCTGTCGCGCTATCCGCGCGAGCTGATCGACGCCGTGGTGGCGATCGAGGACGAGCGCTTCTACGTGCATGACGGCATCGACTATGTCGGCGTGATCCGCGCGGGCGTCGCCAACCTGTCGGACGACCTGTCGCAGGGCGCGTCGACCATCACCATGCAGGTGGCCCGGAACTTCTACCTGTCGCGCGACAAGACCTATACGCGCAAGCTGTACGAGGTGCTGCTGTCGTACCGTATCGAGGACGCGCTGAGCAAGGACGAGATCCTCGAGCTGTACCTGAACAAGATCTATCTTGGCCAGGGCGCGTATGGATTCGCCGATGCGGCGCAGGCCTATTTCGGCAAGCCGCTGGCGCAACTGTCGCTGGCCGAATCCGCGATGCTGGCCGGCCTGCCCAAGGCGCCCTCGGCGAACAACCCGGTCGCCAATCCGCGCCGGGCGCGGCAGCGGCAGGTCTATATCCTGCGGCGCATGCTGGAGCTGGGCAGGATTTCGCATCCCGAATACGACGGGGCGCTGCTGGAGCCCTTGCGCCTGAAGTGATGCCCGACGCGCGGCATGGGGAACGATTCCGTGCCGCACGCGCACCAACCATGACGGGCCATGCCATCCGCGACGCCCGCCTGGTGGCGGGCAGCGCACCTTGCATGGCTGTTCCGAGACGCTAGCCTGACAAGGAGGGCCGACATGGAAGCCAAGTCAACACTCACCCCGGCCACGGAACTGGCGCAACGCAATCCTGTTCATTTCCCCAACGAAAGTGCCGAGTACCGCAAGGCCCGCAATGCGCTGCTGGCCGAAGAGATAGAGCTGCGGCGGCATATCGAACGCGTCGCCGCGCAACGCCGCAAGCTGCCGCCCGGCGGCGAAGTCACCAGACGCTATACCTTCCAGGGCGAACACGGCCCCGTGACGCTGGAAGACCTGTTCGGCGACAAGGACACCCTCATTATCTACAGCTACATGTTCGGGCCGCAGCGCGAACGTCCCTGCCCGATGTGCACTTCGCTGATGGGATCGTGGGACCACAAGGTGCCGGATATCGAGCAGCGCGTGGCGCTGGCAATGATCGCTCGCTCACCGGTCGAACGCCTGCTGCAGGCGAAGAAGGAACGAGGCTGGACCAGGCTGAAGGTCTATGCCGACCTCGACGGCGCATTCACGCGCGACTATGTCAGCCCGGAAGACGGCGACGTGCCCGGCTACTCGGTCTTCACGCGGCGCGACGGCAAGATCCGGCACTTCTGGAGCGGCGAGATGTACGCCCTCACGTCGGACCCCGGACAGGATCCGCGCGGCGCGCCGGACCTGGACCCGCTCTGGACGCTGCTGGACACCACGCCGGACGGCCGCGGCGGCGACTGGTATCCGCAGCTGGAATACGTCAGCAGCAGCTGACGCCTGGCGCTGGCGGTCGTTCGTCTCTGCCCGCGCCTTTCTACTCCAGCACGCTCCGGTGCCGCGCCAGCGCCTCCTGCACGATCGCATCCAGCCCGAGGCCGGATTCGCTGTCGACGTGTCCCAGCAACGCCCTGCGCATGCGCGGCTCCCAGAAGCGCTTGATATGTCCGGCGATATCGGAAACGGCCTCTTCGCGATCGGGCATCGCCTCGAAGAAGCTGCCGATCTGGTTGGCCATGGTGATCAGGTTCTCGACGTTCATGCGAGGCTCGCTTCGTGTTGCAGGCCGTGTTGCAGGCGCTGTGGATGGGCATAGACCACGTGCGCGCCGGCGCGCACGAACCCGGCCAGCGTGATATTGGTCTGCTCGGCCAGCCGCACCGCCAGCGCGGTCGGCGCCGACACTGCCGCCAGTACGCCGGCGCCGATGGCGGCGGTCTTCAGCACCATTTCGTAGCTGGCGCGGCTGGTGACCAGCACGGCGCCCGTGGCAATGTCCTCGCCGCTGCGCGCGAGCGCGCCGGCCAGCTTGTCGAGCGCGTTGTGGCGCCCCACGTCTTCGCGCACCAGCGATACGTGGCCATCGGCACGCAGCCATGCGGCGGCGTGCGTGGCGCCGGTGTGGCGCTGCAGTGCCTGCCGCAGCTGGAGCTGCACGAACGCGGCCTGGATCACGTCGGTATGGAAGCCGGCATTGCTGCGCACCGGCGCCGGCGCGCGCATCACCTGCTCCAGCGATTCGGTGCCGCACAGCCCGCAGCCGGTGCGCCCCGCCAGCGAGCGGCGACGGTCCTTCAGCTGCATGAACGCTTCCGAGGCGATTTCCAGCCGCACCGCGATGCCGTGCTCGCGCATGTCGACTTCGATGTCATAGACATCGCGCGCCGTCGACACGATGCCTTCGCTCAGGCTGAAGCCGAGCGCGAAGTCCTCCAGGTCGGCCGGCGTGGCGAGCATCACCGCATGCGAGATGCCGTTGTATTCCAGCGCGACCGGCACCTCCTCGGCCACCTCGTCGGGGCTGAGCGAGATCTCGCCCTGCCGCCAGCGGCTGACGGCAAAGGTGCTGTGGGTCGGCATCTCGTCCAGCGCAGCCGACGCGTCGGGAGGGGCCTGCGGTGACTGCATGCAGCGCATCATGATGTCGCCCTCCGCTCAGTTTGCGGCCTGCGCCGCGGTTTGTGTCGGGTCCGCGCTGGCAGCTTCCAGCAACTGCAGCTGCTGCGTGTTGAAGTCCTGGTACTGCTGCTGCCAGGCCGACGGCTGCGCAACCGGCATCACCTGCACCGCGGTGACCTTGTATTCCGGGCAGTTGGTGGCCCAGTCGGAGTTGTCGGTGGTGATCACGTTGGCGCCGGATTCCGGGAAGTGGAAGGTGGTGTAGACCACGCCCGGCTGC
The DNA here is from genome assembly GCF_044748965.1 of Cupriavidus sp. NPDC089707. Taxonomy (NCBI): domain Bacteria; kingdom Pseudomonadati; phylum Pseudomonadota; class Betaproteobacteria; order Burkholderiales; family Burkholderiaceae; genus Cupriavidus; species Cupriavidus sp. NPDC089707. Next base: position 357,222 of record NZ_JBIVHB010000001.1, on the reverse strand, counting down.
ATGCGTTCGCTGACGATGGCCCGCAGCACCGTATCGCCCGCGCGGCTCTGCACGCCGACCCAGTCGCCGTCCTTGATGCCGCGCTCTTCCGCGTCGTGCGGATGGATTTCCAGCCGGTCCTCGGCGTGCCAGTAGACGTTGTCCGTGCGCCGCGTCTGCGCGCCCACGTTGTACTGCGACAGGATGCGGCCGGTGGTCAGGATCAGCGGGAAGGCGCGCGTGATCTTCTCGGTGGTCGGCACGTACTTGGTGATGATGAACTTGCCCTTGCCGCGCACGAAGGCGTCGATATGCATGGTCGGCGTGCCTTCCGGCGCGTCGGCGTTGCACGGCCACTGGATGCTGCCCAGCTGGTCCAGCCGCTTGTAGCTGACGCCCGAGAACGTCGGCGTCAGGCGCGCGATCTCGTCCATGATCTGCGACGGGTGGGTGTAGTCCATCGGGTAGCCGAGCGCGTTGGCCAGCAGGATGGTGGTTTCCCAGTCGGCGTAGCCGGCCTTGGGCGGCATCACCTTGCGCACGCGCGAGATGCGGCGCTCTGCGTTGGTGAAGGTGCCATCCTTTTCCAGGAACGACGAGCCCGGCAGGAACACGTGCGCGTACTTGGCGGTCTCGTTCAGGAAGATGTCCTGGACCACGATGCATTCCATCGACGACAGCGCCTCGGACACGTGCTGCGTGTTCGGGTCCGACTGGACGATGTCCTCGCCCTGGCAGTACAGGCCCATGAAGCTGCCGGCCAGCGCGGCCTCGAACATGTTGGGGATGCGCAGGCCCGGCTCGGGGCTGATCTCCACATTCCACGCGGATTCGAACAGGCCGCGCACGGTCGAGTCCGACACGTGGCGATAGCCCGGCAGTTCATGCGGGAACGAGCCGATATCGCACGAGCCCTGCACGTTGTTCTGCCCGCGCAGCGGGTTCACACCCACGCCTTCGCGGCCGATATTGCCGGTGGCCATGGCCAGGTTGGCGATGCCCATCACGGTGGTCGAACCCTGCGCATGCTCGGTGACGCCCAGGCCGTAGTAGATCGCGGCGTTGCCGCCGGTGGCGTACAGGCGCGCGGCGGCGCGCAGCTGATCTGCGGGAATACCGGTGACGCTTTCCATTGCCTCGGGCGAGTTCTCCGGCAGCGCGACAAAATCGCGCCACTGGTTGAACGCGCGGTCCTCGCAGCGCTCGGCGATAAAGGCTTCGTTGAGCAGTCCTTCGGTGACGATCACATGCGCCAGCGACGTCACCAGTGCGACGTTGGTGCCCGGACGCAGTTGCAGGTGGTAGTCGGCACGGATATGCGGCGAGTCGACCAGGTCGATACGGCGCGGATCGACCACGATCAGCTTGGCGCCGGCGCGCAGGCGCTTCTTCATGCGCGAGGCAAAGACCGGGTGGCCGTCGGTCGGGTTGGCGCCGATCACCATGATGACGTCGGCCTTCTCCACCGACTTGAAGGTCTGCGTGCCGGCCGATTCGCCCAGCGTTTGCTTCAGGCCATAGCCGGTGGGCGAATGGCACACGCGCGCACAGGTGTCGACATTGTTGTTGCCGAAGGCGGCGCGTACCAGCTTCTGCACCAGGTAGCCCTCTTCGTTGGTGCAGCGCGACGACACGATGCCGCCGATGGAATCCTTGCCGTGCTTCGCCTGGATGCGCTTGAACTCCGACGCGGCGTAGCCGATGGCCTCCTCCCACGACACTTCGCGCCACGGGTCGGTGATCTTCGCACGGATCATCGGCTTGAGGATGCGGTCCTTGTGCGTGGCATAGCCCCAGGCAAAGCGGCCCTTGACGCAGGCGTGGCCCTCGTTGGCCTTGCCGTCCTTGTAGGGGACCATGCGCACGACTTCGTTGCCCTTCATCTCGGCCTTGAACGAGCAGCCCACGCCGCAGTACGCGCAGGTGGTGACGGTGCTGTGCGAGGCCTGGCCCAGCTTGATCACCGAGGTCTCGGTCAGCGTCGCGGTCGGGCAAGCCTGCACGCAGGCGCCGCACGAGACGCAGTCCGATTCCATGAATGACTGGCTGGTGCCGGGCGAGACGCGGGAATCAAAGCCGCGGCCGCTGATGGTCAGCGCGAAAGTGCCTTGCGTTTCCTCGCAGGCGCGCACGCAGCGGTTGCAGACGATGCACTTCGAGGCGTCATAGGTGAAGTAGGGATTCGATTCGTCCTTCTTCAGCGCGGTGTGCGTGGCGATGGGCTTTGCGCTTGTGCCAACGTCAGGCCCACCATCGTTGTAGCGCACCTCGCGCAGCCCCACCACGCCGGCCATGTCCTGCAGTTCGCAGTTGCCGTTGGTCGGGCAGGTCAGGCAGTCGAGCGGGTGGTCGGAGATATACAGTTCCATCACGCCGCGGCGCAGATCGGCGAGCTTGTCGCTCTGGGTCTTCACCTTCATGCCGGCCTCCACCGGCGTGGTGCACGAGGCCGGATAGCCGCGGCGCCCTTCGATCTCGACCAGGCACAGGCGGCACGAGCCGAAGGCCTTGAGGCTGTCGGTCGCGCACAGCTTGGGCACGGCGATCTCGGCTTCCATCGCGGCGCGCATCACCGACGTGCCGGCGGGCACGGTGACGCTGACGCCATCGACTTCAAGGGTGACCATCTCGGTCGATTCGCTGGCGGGGGTACCGAAGTCGATCACATCGCGGCAGTCCATGTTTGTCTCCCGTGTTCTGTTCTGGCGTCAGACGCTGTCGGCTTAAGCCGCCTTGGCCGGCGCAGTGGTCCGATTAGGGGCGAGGCCGAAGTCCTCGGGGAATTCATTGAGCGCGGACAGCACCGGGTACGGCGTCATGCCGCCCATCGCGCAGAGCGAGCCGTAGAGCATGGTGTCGCACAGGTCGCGCACGAGCTTGACGTGCCGGATGACGCTTTCCTGCGGCTCCTCGCCGGCGATGATGCGGTCCATCACCTCGACGCCGCGGGTCGAGCCGATCCGGCACGGCGTGCACTTGCCGCAGGATTCGATCGCGCAGAACTCCATCGCGTAGCGCGCCTGTTTTGCCATGTCGACGGTCTCGTCGAACACCACGATGCCGCCGTGGCCGACCACGCCGCCGAACGCGGCATAGGCCTCGTAGTCCAGCGGCACGTCGAAGCGCGACTCCGGCAGGTAGGCGCCCAGCGGTCCGCCCACCTGCACCGCGCGGATGGCGCGGCCGCTGCGGGTGCCGCCGCCGTAGTCGACCAGCAGCTCGCGCAGCGTGACGCCGAACGCCTTTTCCACCAGCCCGCCCTGCTTGATGTTCCCGGCCAGCTGGAACGGCAGCGTGCCGCGCGAACGGCCCATGCCGTAGTCGCGGTAGTACTGCGCGCCGCGCGCCAGGATCACCGGCACGGTGGCCAGCGAGATCACGTTGTTGATCACCGTGGGCTTGCCGAACAAACCCTCCAGCGCCGGCAGCGGCGGCTTGGCGCGCACCACGCCGCGCTTGCCTTCCAGGCTTTCCAGCAGCGCGGTTTCCTCGCCGCAGACATAGGCGCCCGCACCCTTGCGCACTTCAAGGCGGAAGCGCTTGCCGCTGCCGCGGAGATCGTCGCCCAGCCAGCCGGCCGCGCTGGCGATGGCGATCGCGCTTTCCAGCACGGCGATGGCGTGGGGGTATTCGGAACGGCAGTAGATGTAGCCCTGCTCGGCGCCCACCGCGAGGCCGGCGATGGTCATGCCTTCGATCAGCATGAACGGGTCGTCTTCCATCACCATGCGGTCGGAGAACGTACCCGAGTCGCCTTCGTCGGCATTGCAGACGATGTACTTGATGGCCGACTGCGCGCCCAGCACCGTCTTCCACTTGATGCCGGTCGGGAAGGCGGCGCCGCCGCGGCCGCGCAGGCCGGAATCGGTGACTTCCTGCACGATCTCGGCGGGCGCCATCGACAGCGCGCGCTCCAGTCCGGCGAAGCCCTCATGCGCGCGGTAGTCGTCCAGCGACAGCGGGTCGGTGATGCCGATGCGGGCAAAGGTCAGGCGTTCTTGCTTCTTCAGGAACGGGATCTCTTCGGTCAGGCCATGCGCCAGCGCATGCGCGCCGCCCTGCAGCAGGCCGGCGTCAAACAGCGCCGGCACGTCGGCCGCGCTGACCGGGCCATAGGCCACGCGCCCCGCTTCGGTCTGCACTTCGACCAGCGGCTCCAGCCAGAACATGCCGCGCGAGCCATTGCGGACGATGCGCACCGCTTCGCCGCGGCGGGCCGCCTCGCGTTCGATCGCACGGGCCACCTCATCGGCGCCCAGCGCCAGCGCGGTGGAATCGCGCGGCACGAAGATGGTGTTGACCGTGGCGCTCATGCCTGGACCTCCGCGGTTTCGTTGGCGGCCTGCGCTTCGCGCAGCGATTGGACCAGCGCATCGAAGCGCTTCGCGTCGACATAGCCGTGCAGCCGCTCGCCGACCATCACGGCCGGGCCGCACGCGCACTGGCCCAGGCAGTACACCGGCTCCAGCGTGATCGCGCCGTCGGCGGTGGTTTCATGGAAGCCGCACCCCAACGAGCGCCTGGCGTGCTCAGCCAGCGCCTCGGCGCCGACCGCCTGGCACGCTTCGGCGCGGCACACCTGGATCACATGGCGGCCGGCCGGCTGCTGGCGGAAGTGGTGGTAGAAGGTGATCACGCCATGCACCTCGGCGCGCGACAGGTTCAGCGCGCGCGCGATCACCGGGACGGCTGCGTCGGGGATATGGCCCTGCGTGTCCTGGATCTCGTGCAGGATCGGCAGCAATGCGCCCGGCATGTCTTGCCGCGCGGCCACGATGGCGTCGATCGCGGCGGCGCAGGCCTGGGCGTTGGGAGCAGTATCTGGCATGGCGTCTCCTGTGGGGGTCGCTGGGGCTCGCAGCATGGCCGCCGGGATCCCTCTATATGCTATTTTTTTCCTATTTACGAGCCTTCAGCCCTGCCGTTTGGCCCGTGGATGCAATATATGAGAGTGACAACGGTCCATCAATAAGCTATTTTTTTCATATGCTTCGCATCTCGATCCTCCCCCACCTGCAAATCCGCGACGACGGCACCCCCGACGCCGAGGCCCTCGACGTGTCGCGGCTGGTCGCCTTGCTGGGCCATATCGAGGAATCGGGCAGCATCAGTCACTCCGCGCAGGCGGTGTCGCTGTCGTACCGCTACGCCTGGGGCATCCTGCGCGATGCCGAGGCCCTGTTCGGCGGCCCGCTGATCGACAAGACCCGCGGACGCGGCAGCGCGCTGACGCCGCTGGCGCAGCAACTGGTGTGGGCCAGCAAGCGCATCGGCGCGCGGCTGTCGCCGACGCTGGACAGCCTGGCCTCCGAGCTGGAAATCGAACTGAAGAAGCTGATGGAGCAGTCCGGGGCGGCGGTACGGCTGCATGCCAGCCATGGCTTCGCGGTGGCGGCGCTGCGCGATTTCCTCGACGAGCAGCACGTGCGGCACGACCTGAAGTACTGCGGCAGCGTCGAGGCGGTGGCGGCACTGGCCGAAGGCGCGTGCGATATCGCCGGCTTCCATGTGCCGGTGGGCGAGTTCGAGCATGGCATGTGGCGCCACTTCACCACCTGGCTCAAGCCCGACACGCACTGCCTGGTGCACCTGGCGGTGCGCAGCCAGGGGCTGTTCGTGCGCCCGGGCAACCCGCTCGGGATCCGCGCGCTGGAAGACCTGACCCGGCGCGAGGTGCGCTTCGTCAACCGGCAGGTGGGCTCGGGCACGCGGCTGCTGCTCGACCTGATGCTGGCCGCGCGCAATATCGACCCGGCACGGATCGAGGGCTACAGCAACGGCGAGTTCACCCACGCCGCGGTGGCGGCGTATATCGGCAGCGGCATGGCGGATGTGGGCTTCGGCGTGGAAACCGCGGCGCGGCGCTTCGGGCTGGGGTTCGAGCCGATCATCAAGGAGCGCTACTTCTTCGCCATCGAAAAATCGATGCTGCGCAGCGCGGCGCTGTCCGGCGCGGTCGGCGCGCTGACCAGCGAGGCGTTCCGCCAGCGTGTCAATGCACTGCCGGGCTATGACGGCGCGTTGACCGGCAGCGTGCTGACGCTCGGTGAAGCGTTTCCCGACTACGCCGGCACGCGCTAGCGCGCCAGCAGCGCCAGGCGGTCAGGATGATCCGCCCATTGCTCGTGGCCCGCGATCGGGCCCTTGGCCTGCAGCAGCGGCGGCCAGTCCGGCCGGCGCGACAGCTCGGCGTTCAGCGCGATGAAATGGCGCTTGTCGTCGGGCAGGTCATGCTCGGAATAGATGGCCCCCACCGGGCACATCGGCACGCACATCGAGCAGTCGATGCACTGGTCGGGGTCGATGGCGAGGAAGTTGGGCCCTTCGTGAAAACATGTCATCGGGCAGACTTCGACGCAATCGGTGTGGCGGCACTGGATGCAGGCATCCGTCACGACAAAGGTCATGGGCAAACGCGGTACGACGATAAAGACCGCGCCATCGTAGCCCCCTGGCAAGCGGCGCGGGGCGTGGCACCTTGTGCGACTCCTTCAAATCGACTGAAGTCCGCCCCGCGCCGCTTCTGTTCCGCCTGTTCCGCCTGTTCCGCCTGTTCCGCCTGTTCCGCTTCTGTTCCGCTTCTGTTCCGCTGCTGCTGCGCGCGGCTTCAGTAGGCCACCACCGACAGCACGGCACCGGCCGGCACGCGCACGGTGTTGGTGTAGGTGCCGCTGACCGCGCCGGTGCGCACCAGGTAACTCCCGTAGGCGGCCAGCGTGGACTGCGGCGACGAGGCCGGGCGTAGCGGCAGATAGGCCTGGAGGTCGATCGCCCGCAGCGTGAAGCCGCCTTCGATGCGCGCCGGGTAGCCGTAGCCGCCCGGCAGGCCGGGATTCGGCAGCAGCGTGTTGGCGCTCACCGCCCAGCGCCGCATCTGGTCGGCCAGCGTCGTGCCCGGCTGCGCGCTGGCGATCGCATCAGCCAATACGGTCTTCGAATCGGTGCTGCCGTTGCGCGCCAGCAGGTCCTTGAAGAAGGCCAGCCCGAGCTGGCGGTTGAGGAAGCCGCCAAAGCTGCCCGATACCGAATAGCTCTCGCAGGACTGCCCGAAGCCGGTGAACTGGAACAGGTTGCAGTTGCTGCTGTTGGTGCGCACGTAGTCGGGCATGCGCACGTCGCGGATATTGTTGAAACTGCTGTCGATGGTGTGGCTGGCGAAGTCCTCCATCATCATGGCCGTCATCTCTTCCAGCCAGTCCTGGAACGCATACGATGGCCCCATCAGCACGCCGCGACGGTAGAAGTTCTGCATATGCATGCCCTCGTGCGCCATCACCATCTTCATCGCCTGCAAGCCGGCCTCGCCGCCGAGGTACAGGGTTTCGGCATCCAGGTACAGCGACACCGATTCATTGCTGTTGGCCTCGACCGAGCGGCGCAGGTTATGCAGGCCCCAGAAGTAGCCGACCATGCCGAAGGGCCGGCTGTTGCGATCGAAATTGAGGATCACGATATCGATCGGCTGGCCGGTACCGGCGATCAGCGTGCTGCCGAAATTGTGCGGTCCCCACAGCGGGCCGCCGACGGACTTCAGCATGCCATACACGCCAGGGCTGCCCGCGGCGCCGGTGAAGGTTTCGGCAAGCGCATCGACCAGCGGCAGCTGCACGCGGTTTGGTGCGTATTCCGTGTCTTCCACCCACACATTGACCGTCACGCCGTCGCTGGTGGTGGCCTGGCGCACCAGGCTGGCCGTGCGCGTGGTCTTGTCGGTGTGGTACCAGCCGCGCGTGGACGACAGCATCGCCGGCTGCGGGGCGGGGGCGCTCATCACGCTGCGCTGCTGCCCGGCCGCGGCGGCGCGCTCGGCCCAGCCGCTGCGGTTGAAGTCCGCAATGTCGCGCTGCGTGGCCTCGGCGTCAGCGCCGCCGGAAGCAGCCGGCGCGCTGACGCTGGCCAGCGCGCGCGTCGATAGGCCAGTGACCGTATCAGCCAGCACCGCGGGCTGGAACGACGGCAGCGTGGTAGCCCAACCGCTGGTATTGGTGAGCATCAGCGACAACGACTGGCCCGCCAGCCCGGCGATTGCGAACCTGACGTCGATATCCGCCCCGGTGGTGTTGCGCTGCTGCCAGATACCGGTGCCGCTGCCGGCGTAGGCGGCGCCACTGAGCGCGCCGCAACCGGTACAGGCGGGGTCCAGTCCGGTGACCAGCAGCGGCGCCGCCGCGCTGGTCCCGGTGTTGGCGGCAGGCGGCTGAGACGGTGCCTCATCGTCGCCCCCGCCGCCGCAACCGGCCAGCAGCGCCGCCGCCACAACGGCGGTTAGCAGGTTCACGGACAGGTGCACACCATCGGCAATCCGGGGCATATCGGCGCAACTCCTTGAATTCGAGACGAAAGAGGTTCTGTGGGCGCACATTGTGGTCCAGGCAGATTGCATCCGGGGGACGGTGATCGACGCGTGGCGCGCGCGCCACAGCCTGCCTGGCGGGGCAGGTAACGAGGCGCGCGGGCTAACGGGTGCAATAGCGGCACGGATCCAGTACGCGCGCACGGCGATCATTGCAATTCCTGCGCGAAGTGTTGTTATTTGTGCCCGCCAAGGCGCGCGCCGTCCGCCTGCCATCGAACTCACGAACAAGGCCGGCAGCCGACAGTGAAAGCCTTACGCAGGCCGGTGTAGCCGCGCACGCTCATGTCGGCCCAGACCTTACCCAGGCAACGCCTTCGGCAATGGCACTTCGCGCGTCGGGAGGCAACCCAGTGGTCCGGAACTGTTCACCGGCGTGCCGGCGTGCTCGACCAAACCGGACGCTGCAAACAGCCCGTCGGCCCCCGCGCGCACCGTGCCGTGAACGAGATGGCCGAAATAGTGCTGCGCTCATCGCCAGCTCTTCGCCGTGGAGATGCCGCTGGTAATCGTGATTGCCGTGGGTGTGGGCGTCCGGCCACGCTGGGCGTCCTGAACGGGTACGTAAGACTTGCTTTAAGTACACGCCAGAAATGCACACATGCGCACGTTAACCGTCTCTATCTTGCCGCTCCCTGCTGCTGGGACGAGTTTTGCTATCAGAAGAAACAGATCGCCTGCCGGACTTGGCCCGGAGGGACGCCGAGCCTTGCGACCGGAGACGAAAACCAGAACGAGGAATCCTCATGACGTCTACCTTCATCTACTCGAACCGCGCCCGTGACCTCGAAACGATGGCAGACGAATTGCGCATAGCCGACCGGGCCGGCTATACCGTCGACCTGCGCCGCGCTTTCTGGGAGTGCGAGCCGGCCTCGGTGCCCGCGGCCGAGCGGCCGCGGCTGCTGTCGCTGCTGCAACGGGTGCAGGCCGGCGATACCCTGGTGACGATGCAGCTGAGTTGCCTGGGCTGGAGCGTGCAGGAAGTGCTGGGCACCATCCGAAGGTTCCGCCTGCTCGGGGTGGCGCTGCATTGCGTGCAGCTCAGCCGCGCCAACCTGGCCAGCGCCGCACCGCCGGAGGCTGTCATGGTGCTGCGCGCAGTGGCCGCGCTGGAGGGCAGCACGCGCAGTGCGCGCGTGCGCGACAGCCTGGCGGCGGCCAAGGCCATGGGCCGGGCGGTTGGACGCCCGCCCAAGCACAAGCCCGACGAGCGCGATGCCATTCTGCGCTCGCTGGCGGAAGGCAAGTCGGTCAGCGAAACCGCGCGGCGCTTCAACACCTCGCGCCAGACCGTGCTGCGCATACGTGCGGCGGGCGCGCCGGCACCGGCCATCGTCCAGCCGTCCGACACCGGCGCCGCTGCCGCGTCCGAAGTGCCGGCAGAGGTATCCACCACGGAGTAGACGGCAGTCTGCCGATCGCCCCACTCCCGCTGCGGGCAGCGGCCTGAAGCCAAACCGAGATCCCATGAAGCGCGACACCAGAAAACTTCGCGCGGCCGGCACGAACGCCCGCGCCGGATTTACGCGCAACGTTGCAATATTCCCCGCAGCTTAGGCGCCGCTCTGGCAGGCGCCGCGCCTGCCGTCTCGGTGACACGTTGGAACGCTCCTTGCAGCGCTGCCAGTGAGCGCGCAAGCGCAACCAGACTCCGGCACCGCGGCGCAACGTCATGCTTCGCATGGGTGGCAGACGCGGGCGCCGCCCCACCACCATGACCTTCTTCCTGCATCACGACGCGCCTGCGGCAACCGAGCCTGCGGTTGGCGCAGCCTCCGCGCACGTACCGGTGCATGTACCGGCGTTACCGCCCCCCGCTGCCGCCACGCGTGCTGCGCGGCCCACCCTGCTCCTTGAGACCCTGTTGGCGACCCGCCTGGAGCTGCTGAGCCGCGACCAGGTGTGGCCCTCGCACACGATGGCGCAACGCCGACGGGTCCTGCTCACACTGTGGGCGCAGCGGCCTGTGGGCCTGTTCGAACAGCATGGCACCGCCGACAGCATCGACCACTACTTGCACGAGGCGTTTGCCAGTGCCGGAGCCGGCTCGAAAGTACAGGCCGCGATAGCGCTGAAACGGGCGTACTACCTGGTCTGCTGCACGGTCTCGGCCGGTACATCCGTGAGCGAAGGCCCGGGCGCGGCGCATGACGGCCATGGCAGCGGCAACGGCAACGGCAACGGCATTGTCCGTGGCCGAACCCACGACAAGCGCTGAACGGATGTGGCGGCACACCGAGACGCCAGGAAGTGCTGCGCGCCACCGGTCCGCATTTGCCGGTTGAGATACGCCCCTGGCCGCCGACGACCCGCACCGGCGCTGCCCCGATATTTCGCTGGCGCGCAGCCTGAATGGTGATTCGATGGTGACTGACATAGCCGGCCCGGTGACGGTGATTTCCCCGCACCTGGATGACGCGGTGTTCAGCTGCGGCGGCCTGATCGCCGCGGCACACCGCGCGCGCGTGGTGACAGTCTTCGCCGGCGTCCCGGCCGCCGGCGTGGCAGCATCGGACTGGGACCGCGCCGCGGGCTTCGACAGCGCCGAGCAGGCGGTGCTCGCGCGCCGGCGCGAGGACAACCGCGCGCTTGGCATGCTAGGCGCGCAGCCTGTTTGGCTCGATTTCTGGGACGGCCAGTACGGCCGCCGCCATACGCCGCGCGAGATCGCCGACAGCCTGCAGCGCGTCCTGCTGACGCAGACCAACGGCATGGTGGTTGCGCCGCTCGGCCTGTTCCATTCCGATCACGTGCTGGCGCATGACGCCTGCCGCCTGCTGATGCACGCGGCGCAGGCGCGCGCGTCTGCGTGGGCGGCGCTGCTGGTGCCCTCGCGCGGACAAGCGACACCGACGCTGCCGGTGCAGTGGCTGTACTACGAAGACGCGATCTACCGCCGGCTGCCCGGTGTGCTGCAGCAACGGCTGGCCGAATGCCTGCGTGCGGGCCTGCACGCGACCCCCGTCAACCTGCCCGTCAACCAGCACCTCGCGCAGAAGAGCTACGCGGTCAATGCCTACCAGAGCCAGATGCAGATGCTCGGCGCAGCGCAGCTGTGCGACCTGTGCGCACCGGAGCGCTATTGGTCGCTGTCAGCCGGCGAGCCCGCGCAAGGCTGATTCCCCTTTCTGATACCGATGCCTGCTGACAAACCCTTGCATGCCGCGCGGCACCTCGACCGCGCAGGCCTTGGCCAGCAGCAGCAGCAGCAGCAGCGATACCACCACCACGCGAGGCGGGAACGCCAGATCGCGCGGAATAGCTCCGCGGCAATGCGGCGGGACGGGGCGCTATCGATTGCCGGGGCATGCGTGCCCGCTGCGCATGGCGCGGAACCTGCTGCGCATCCGCTAGCGGGGCCATGCGCCCCAACCGCCAGACATCGATGCCATGCCCGAGCGCAAGAAGCCACCGGTCAGCCATGCCGAACTGAATGAATGCCGGCGTTGCCCGCTATGGCGCAACGCCACGCAGGGCGTGCCCGGTGCCGGCGCCTCGCATGCACGCATCATGATGGTGGGCGAACAGCCGGGCTCGCAGGAAGACTTGCAGGGCTCGCCGTTCGTCGGCCCCGCGGGACACCTGCTGGACGATGCGCTGGAACAGGCCGGACTGGACCGCGACAAGCTGTTCATGACCAATGCGGTCAAGCATTTCAAGTTTGAGTTGCGCGGCAAGCGGCGGCTGCACAAGACACCGGGTCAACTGGAGATCGAAGCCTGCCACCTGTGGCTCGAGCGCGAGCTGGAGCAGGTAGATCCGAGGATTATCGTGGCACTGGGCTCCACCGCCGCGCGCGCGGTGCTGGGCCGCAAGAGCGTGACGCTGGGCACGATGATGGACACGCCGGTCGAGCACGAGGGCCGGCTTGTCATCGCCACTTATCATCCGTCGTTCGCGCTGCGCCAGCGTTCCGACGACGCGCGCGCGGCCGCATTCGATCGCATTGTGCGCAGCCTGCGCACCGCCGCGCGGCTGGCGCGTGGTGAAGGCTAGCCAGTCTCGGGAACGGTTCACCGTGGGCGGCGCATCAGGATCGCGACTGCCAGGGGTCGTGCAGTTCGCTCTTGCCGACGCCCGCCGGGAAATCGCCGCGACCGGGCTAGCCCCGGCCGTTGTCCCGACGATCCTTGCAGCGATAGCGCTGTTCCGCAAGGCCGCCGGCGACGCCAAGGACAACGGCGTCAAGACTTTCGCGCGACAGACGCTGCTGACGTTGAACCACCACCTCGAGATGGCGCAGCAAATGGCATCGCAGGCGACGCGGTAAGCGACGCGGTAAGCGGCGAGAACGCGAACGGCAGACCGTAACCGGCAAATTCCAAACACTCAACAAAAAGCCCCGGAATTTCCGGGGCTTTTCGCCAAGACAACGTGGACCGTGGATCAGCCAGCGAAGTTCTTGCCGGCGAAGTCCCAGTTCACGACGTTCCAGAATGCCTCGACGTACTTCGGACGGGCATTGCGGTAGTCGATGTAGTAGGCGTGTTCCCACACGTCGCAGGTCAGCAGAGCCTTGGCGTCGGTGGTCAGCGGCGTGGCGGCGTTGGAGGTGGACACCAGGTCCAGCGAGCCGTCGGCCTTCTTCACCAGCCAGGCCCAGCCCGAACCGAAGGTGCCGACGGCAACCTTGGTGAACTCTTCCTTGAACTTGTCGAACGAGCCCCACTTGGCGTTGATGGCATCAGCCAGGGCGCCGGTCGGCTGGCCGCCGCCGTTCGGCTTCAGCGAATCCCAGTAGAAGGTGTGGTTCCACACCTGGGCAGCGTTGTTGAAGATGCCGCCCGACGACTTCTTGACGATCTCTTCCAGGGTCGCGTTCTCGAACTCGGTGCCCTTGATGAGGTTGTTCAGGTTGGTGACGTAGGTCTGGTGGTGCTTGTCATGATGGAACTCCAGCGTCTCCTTGGAGATGTGCGGAGCCAGGGCATCATGCGCGTACGGAAGCGGGGGGAGCTTGTGTTCCATTGTTCTGTCTCTGTGGGTTGGGATTGTAGGGTCCGGAATTGCCGATTGTAGGGGACTTGGAATACCCGCGCAAACCGCAGGCCTATGCCCCTGCTCCGATGTTAGTTTGTCCGGGCGCGGGTTTCCGGGAGTTTTCCGCGCCGGTTTTACGTGCCGGTTTTACGTGCCCTTCCCCGGGCCCGGATCGGACCCGTTGCGGACATGCCGCGCGCTCAGAATTCAGGCAGCTTGACCTGCACGCCGGCGATCGACAGGTCGGCCACGCCCTCGGCCAGGCGCGCCTCGACCACGCTGCCCGGACGGATTTCGGTGGGCGAGCGCAACGCGCGTCCGCGCTGGTCGAGCAGCACCGCATAGCCGCGCTCGAGCGTGCGCTGCGGCGCCAGCAGTTCCAGCGCACCGGCGGCGCGCGCCAGGCGCTGGCCGGCGCGCTCGTGGCGGCGCGTGGCGGCGGCCTGCAGCCGCTGCCACAGCCGTGCCAGGTCCGCCTGTGCCGCGGCGGCGTCTGGGCGGCAGGCGCTCCAGCGCATCGCCAGCACTTGCTGGCGATGCCGCTGCGACACTACGGTGTCGCGCAATGCCGACCGCAAGTGTCGGGCCAGATTGTCGACGCGCGCGCGGCGTTCCTGCAGCTGCGCCTGCGGGCTGCGCACGCGCCGCGCCAGCCAGTCCAGGTGCTGGGCGCGCAGGTCCAGCGCGCGGCGCATCGCCTGCGCCAGTGCGTCGCGGCCGCGCAGCGTCTGCGCCAGCAAGTGCGAACGGTCGGGGCTGACCAGCTCGGCCGCGCCGGTCGGCGTGGGCGCGCGCACGTCGGCGACGAAATCGGCGATGGTGAAGTCGGTCTCGTGGCCAACGCCGGAAATCAGCGGCAGCGCGCAGCGCGCGATCGCATGCGCCACCACCTCTTCATTGAACGACCAAAGGTCCTCGATGCTGCCCCCGCCGCGGCACAGGATCAGCACGTCGCAGTCGCGGCGCGCATCGGCCAGGTCGATCGCGTCGGCGATCTTCTGGGCCGCGCCGGCCCCCTGCACCGGTACCGGATAGACCACCACCGGCACATGCGGCGCACGCCGGCGCAGCGTGGTCAGCACATCGCGCAAGGCGGCGGCCTGCAGCGAGGTGATGACACCGATGGTGCCCGGGTGCGACGGCACCGGCCGCTTGCGCTCCGGGGCGAACAGGCCGGCCAGCGTCAGCTTTTCCTTCAGCCGCAGGAAGGCTTCGTACAGGTTGCCCAGGCCGGCGCGGCGCATCGCCTCCACGCCAAGCTGCAGTTCGCCGCGCGCCTCGTACATCGTGACCACGGCGCGCACCTCGACCGCCTCGCCCTCGCGCGGCTGGAAGTCGACATGCTGGTTGCGGCCGCGGAACATCACGCAGCGGATCTGGGCACGCGCATCCTTGAGCGAGAAATACCAGTGGCCGCTGGCCGCGCGGGTGAAGTTGGAGATTTCCCCGCGTACCCAGGCCAGCGGGAAGCTGCGTTCCAGCAATCGGGCGATTGTGTGGTTCAGCTCACCGACAGGAATGACTTCGCGGCCACTGCGCGGGTCGGTGGAGGATGCGTCACGCGAAAAGTGGGTCAGGTCGGGCATGGCGCACGCCGGCCAAGCGGCGTTAATGGGACATGTCCACAGCATAACTGCTCTGTCAAGGGGGTAGCGGTGATAGCCGGATGCTGCCCCGCAGGCCGCATCGCTTCGTACAACTCTTTGATTTTTATGAAATTTATGATCTCAATAAAAAATTAGGCAATATAACCAATTCTCTTTTGCATCAACCACTTAGCGGGCGCGGATGGCGCTTGTTCACAAAGTTATCCACAGGATCTCTGGATAAAACACGGCGTTTACCCGACTTTCCCACCGGGTTGGTGTGTCAAGCGTGGCTGGCATCACGCCCCAGGCGGCGTAGCCGGCATGTCATGCCAAGCGCCGGCACCGCATCATGTGGAACAACGCCATGCGAGGGGTTGCCCAATTTTTAAGCAAACTATCCAACTCCTCGTGAAATCAATGGGTTAGCTCAGCTCTCCAAACTTTATCCACAGGCCGTCCACAATCCTCTCCCTGTCTGGTGTGGAAAAACAGGGTTTACCCACGCGACGCTTCGTCGGGCCGTCCGGTGGCACGCGAGCGCGCGTTTGCCCATTTTTTAGGCAAGCACATACCAAGCTTTTGAAATCAATGACTTAGGTGGCTTCTCCGACACCTGTCCACAACCGCTCCACAATTCTGTCCCGCACTCGTGTGGAAGACCGCACCGCATCGTGCGCCAGCGCACGGACATGGTTTGCGGCAGCGTCTAGCCCGCCTTTCCCCCGGTGTGCGGCAAGCGTCGCGGGCATTCCTCGCGATTCTGCCCAATTCTTAAGCAGCCCCAGACTTTCTCTTGCGAATCAAGCACTTGCATCGCTTGTCCGGCGGCTTTCCACAATCGATCCACAACACTGTCCCTGCGTCCTGTGGAAAGTCGCCGGCGACATCGGCCAGCGCCGATGCGCGCCCGAGACAGCCAGCCCGGCCGTCGCTTGCCGCGCGGCAGGCCGCGGGGTAGAGTTGCGCCTGATTTTTCAGAGCAATGCCGGAGCGCGCTGCCTGCTGACGCGCCTCAAGGCATGCCGACCAGCTGGTTGGGGTTTCTTTATTGGGTTGTCGATCCCGGGGGTCCAATTGTTTTCCATCATTCAAGCGGCCGGCTGGCCGATCTGGCCGCTGTTGCTGGCCTCGGTCCTCGCGCTGGCGCTGGTCGTCGAACGCTTCCTGTCGCTCAAGCGCAGCAAGGTGCTGCCGCCGCGGCTCTATGAAGAAGCGCTGGCCGCCGCGCAGCAGCGCCGCGCCACGCCGGAAGTGGTCAACACGCTCGAACAGAATTCGCCGCTCGGCCGCGTGCTGGCCGCCGGCCTGCGTCATGTTGTGCTGCAGCCGCACACCTCGCGCGACGCCGCCAAGGATGTGGTCGAGGAAGCCGGCCGCGCGGTCGCGCATGAGCTGGAGCGCTACCTGAACGCGCTCGGCACGATCGCCTCGGTGGCGCCGCTGATGGGCCTGCTGGGCACCGTGATCGGCATGATCGAGATCTTCGGCAGCCAGGGCGGCACCGGCGCCAACCCGGAACAGCTGGCGCACGGCATCTCGGTGGCGCTGTACAACACCGCCCTCGGCCTGATCGTGGCGATCCCGGCGCTGATCTTCTGGCGCTACTTCCGCCGCCGCGTGGACGACTACGTGGCCGAGCTGGAATTCCGCGCCACCGCGTTCCTGGACGCGATCCTGCCGCAGCGCCGCAGCTGATCACGGATCCGCCACGCCATGCGATTCCGTTCCCGCCAGCGCCGCGAAGAGCCGGAGATCAACCTGATCCCGCTGATCGACGTGCTGCTCGTGATCCTGATCTTCCTGATGATCACGACCACTTACTCGCGCTTTACCGAGTTGCAGATCCAGCTGCCCACCTCCGATGCCGAGCGCGCCCAGCAGCGGCCGCAGGAAATCGTGGTGTCGGTGTCGTCGCGCGGCGTTTACTCGGTCAACAAGAAAGTGCTGGAGCAGAAGGACGTCACCAGCCTGGCCGACCACCTGCGCGCCGCGTCGGGGCCCGCCGGGGCGGGCAATGGCCAGTCGGGCCAGACACCGGTGGTGATCGTCAACGCCGACGCGCAGGCCAGTCACCAGGCGGTGGTCAACGTGATGGAAGCCGCGCGGCTGGCCGGGCTGTCGCGCCTGACCTTCGCCACGCAGAGCGCGCAGCCGCGCTGAGCGCGGGCCATCGTCGTCCCCGCGAAAGCGGGGACCGGCGGCTTTGCGTCCGGGCGCGACGCCTGGCCGGGCTTGCCCCATGCGCTGCGCAGTGCCCATAATGGATTGATCCGCCGGGATTCCTCCCTTTCGGGCCACTCGGATCTTTCTGGCGCGAGATCCCCAGCGCACTACAATCCCATCCCATCCACGACCTAACCGACCCGCCGCGTCCATGCCCGCTCCCCGCCATGCCCTCGCCGACTTCGTGACCGCCCAGTGGCAGCGCCGCGGCTGGTTTGCCTGGGTCATGCTGCCGCTCTCCCTGCTGTTCGGGCTGGTGGCCCGCGTGCGCCGGCACGGCTACCGGCGCGGCTGGTTCAAGTCCACGCGGCTGCCGATGCCCGTGGTGGTGGTCGGCAATGTCACCGTGGGCGGCACCGGCAAGACGCCGGCGGTGATCGCGCTGGCCCACGCGCTGACCGAGGCCGGCTTGCGCCCCGGGGTGGTGTCGCGCGGCTACGGCGTGGAGCTGAAGCATCCGCGCCGGGTCAAGCCGACCTCGCAGGCCAGCGACGTCGGCGATGAGCCGCTGCTGATCGCACGCGCCACCGATGTGCCGGTGTGGGTGTTCCCGGACCGCGCGCTGTGCGCGCAGACCATGCTGGTGTCGCACCCCGGCGTCAACGTGCTGCTGCTCGACGACGGCCTGCAGCACTACAAGCTGCAGCGCGATTTCGAGATCGTGATGTTCGACACGCGTATGGGCGGCAACGGCCTGATGCTGCCGGCCGGCCCGCTGCGCGAACCGCTGACGCGCCCGCGCGACGCCACCCTGATCAACGATCCCAACTTCCGCGCCACGCCGGACCGCCCCGGCGTCTACGGCATGCGGCTGGAACTGGAAGACGCCTGGCAACTGAACGACCCGACCATGGCGCGGCCGGTTTCCACCTTTGCCGGGCGGCGCGTGCTGGCAGCGGCCGGCATCGGCAACCCCGAGCGCTTCTTCGCCAGCCTGCGCGGTGCCGGGCTGTCGCCGAAGACGCTGCCGCTGCCCGACCACTATGACTTTGCCGACGACCCGTTCGCTGGCAACGCCGACGCGCTTGATGCCGACGTGATCCTGATTACCGAGAAGGATGCCGTAAAATGCGAGCGCTTCGACGACCCGCGTATCTGGGTCGTGCCGACCAGGCCAGTGATCGACGCGGGCCTGATCGACAAAATCCGCAGCGCCGTGCTGGCGCATGTCAACACCGCACCGACCGCGCAGTCCGCGGCGGCCACGTCCGGCAACGCCGGGCGCAACGAGGAACACCGAGATGGACAACCGGCTGCTTGAAATCCTGGTCTGCCCGCTGTGCAAGGGCAAGCTGGAATACGACCGCGCCGCGCAGGAACTGATCTGCCACGTCGACAAGCTCGCATACCCGATCCGCGACGGCATCCCGGTGATGCTGGCCGACGAAGCGCGCCAGTCGGTGCCGGGCCGTGCCATCGACCCGGACGCGCCGGCGAATGGAAACTGAAGGCAACTGAAGACAACCAAGTCAGCACCATGACCGTCCCGGCCTTCACCGTCGTCATCCCCGCGCGGCTCGCATCGACCCGCCTGCCTGACAAGCCGCTGGCCGACATTGGCGGGCGCCCGATGATCGTGCGCGTGGCCGAACGCGCCCATGCGTCGTCGGCCCGGCGCACCGTGGTCGCCACCGACGCTCCGTCCGTGGCGCAGGCCTGCGCGGACCACGGCATCGAAGCCGTGCTGACCCGCGCCGACCACCCCACCGGCACAGACCGCCTGGCGGAAGTGGCCACGCAACTGGGCCTGCCCGACGACGCCATCGTGGTCAACGTGCAGGGCGACGAGCCGCTGATTGACCCGACGCTGATCGACGAGGTGGCGCTGCACCTGTCGCACCATGCCGACTGCGCCGTCGCCACCGCGGCCCACCCGCTGCACGACATCGCTGAAGTCTTCAATCCCAACGTGGTCAAGGTGGTGTGCGACGCCGCCGGACGCGCGCTGTATTTCTCGCGCGCGCCGATCCCGTGGGCGCGCGACGCCTGGGCGGGTGTGCCGGCCGTGCCCGCTGCCATGGCCCAGGTCCCGCTGCCGGCCATGCCGGTACTGCGCCATATCGGTCTCTACGCCTATCGTGCCGGTTTCCTGCGGCGCTTCCCGACCCTGGCCGCCGCGCCGCTCGAACAGACCGAGGCGCTGGAGCAACTGCGCGCGATGTGGCATGGCGAGCGCATCGCTGTGGTGGAAACCGCTGCCGCGCCGGCGCCCGGCGTCGACACCCCGGCCGACCTGGAGCGCGTGCGCGCACTGTGGGCCGAGTCGATGGCGCAGGACGGGCCCTGATCGTCCAACCCTGATCGTCACACTGCACGCCACCCAGCCCAGCCGCCCGCTCAGGTTCAAACTGCTGCAACCTGAACCAGGGGGCGGATTTCGGGCCGGATCAGCGCCGCCTCATGGCATAATGCTTGCCGATACAGAGCCGCCCCGGCTGTGCGCCAACGCGCCGCCGGCCAAGGCTCGGTGGGGAGATAAAGACAGAGCCCGACTGGTGCGCCGCGCCGCCATCCCCCTGGCAGCCGCCGCCGGACGTCCGCGTGGGCATGTGCCTGCGCCAAATGCCGTCAACATCCGACAAGACAGCAGTAAGTCTTGCGTCAAGTTGCGGCATTACCCTCCTTCTGATCTCCCGCCACACCAGATTCAAAACTCTGAGGACCCGTAAATGCGTTTGATCCTGTTGGGCGCACCCGGCGCCGGCAAAGGCACGCAAGCCAAGTTCATCTGCGAGAAGTTCGCCATTCCGCAAATCTCCACCGGCGACATGCTGCGCGCGGCGGTGAAGGCCGGCACCCCCCTGGGCGTGGAAGCCAAGAAGGTCATGGACGCCGGCGGACTGGTGTCTGATGACATCATCATCGGCCTGGTGAAAGACCGGCTGAAGCAGGACGACTGCAAGAACGGCTACCTGTTCGACGGCTTCCCGCGCACCATCCCGCAAGCCGAAGCCATGAAAGAAGCCGGCGTGTCGATCGACTACGTGCTGGAAATCGACGTCCCGTTCGACGCCATCATCGAGCGCATGAGCGGCCGCCGCGTCCACGTGGCCTCGGGCCGCACCTACCACGTCAAGTACAACCCGCCGAAGGCCGAAGGCATCGACGACGAAACCGGCGAAGCACTGATCCAGCGCGACGACGACAAGGAAGAGACGGTCAAGAAGCGCCTGGACGTCTATTCCCAGCAAACCCGCCCGCTGGTCGACTATTACTCGGACTGGGCCGCCAAGGGCGATGCCAGCGCCAAGGTAGCGCCGCCGAAGTACCGGAAAATCTCCGGCGTGGGTAACGTCGACGAAATTACCGCGCAAGTGTTTGACGCGCTGAAGTAATCCGTCGCCAAATGCGACAAGAAAAAGCGGCCTAAGGGCCGCTTTTTCTTTGGGCCCGCGCGCAGCGCAGCCGAAGGCGTTCCTATCATGGCGCCAGCAGCAGGCGGCCACTCACAGCTCTGGGCTCGTTCAATCACCGCGTCAATCCCGGCCACGGTGGCGCACCAAGGCGTCAGGCAGTCCTGCTTTGCAACGAAGTGAAGCCCCGTACGAAAACCGCCGCCCACTACGATAAGAGTGGCCGCCCGCAGGGCCGTAAACGCGTTTTCTGGTGACTCTTTGTCGCTCGGACAAAGAGTTACCCGCCCTTCAGGGCGGAACCGGGGCACATAAATCACCACCCGATGCCCGCATGGGCCCAAAACCCTTGCACAACAAACTCCGCCCCGTACAATAGTTGACGTTTACGTAAACGGAAACATCACCACAAAGGAGACACCGCAAATGCAAATCAAAGACAACGTCTTCATCATCACCGGCGGCGCCTCCGGCCTGGGCGCCGGCACGGCAACGATGCTGGCGGAAGCAGGCGCCAAAGTCATCATCGCCGACCTCAATGAGCAAACCGGCCAGTCCCTCGCCACCGAACTGAACGGCCAATTCATCCGCTGCGACGTCACCTCCGAAGCCGACGGCCAGGCCGTAGTCGCCGCCGCCCAGGCACTGGGCCGCCTGTCGGGCCTGATCAACTGCGCCGGCATCGCCACCGCCAACAAGACAGTAGGCAAGAACGGGCCGCATCCGCTGGATGCCTTCGACAAAACCATCCGCATCAACCTGATCGGCACTTTCAACATGATCCGCCTGGCGGCCGCCGCCATGGTCCAGAACACCCCTGACAGCGAAGGCGAGCGCGGCGTGATCATCAATACCGCCTCGGTGGCCGCCTTCGACGGCCAGATCGGCCAGGCCGCCTATGCCGCCTCCAAGGGCGGCGTCGTCGCCATGACCCTGGCCATCGCCCGTGACCTGTCCCGCGACGGCGTCCGCTGCATGACCATCGCCCCGGGCATCTTTGAAACGCCCATGCTGCTCGGCATGCCACAGGAAGTGCAGGACGCCCTCGGCAAGATGGTTCCGTTCCCCCCGCGCCTGGGCCGCCCGGCCGAATACGCCAAGCTGGCACGCGCGATCATCGAAAACACGATGCTGAATGGCGAAGTGATCCGCCTCGACGGCGCAATCCGGATGCAGCCGAAGTAATTGCTCGCGCGCTCAGCCGGGCAGCAGCATCACCAGCATCAGCCCCGGCGCCGCCGCCGGCACCAGCGTCAGCTGCTCGAACTGCAGCGCCCCCGATTGCGGATGCCGGACCCCCCGGCGCCCGCCCTCGCGGTCTTCCACATCCTGCGACAGCCAGGCGTCGCGGAAGGCCGCGCTCTCCCCCATCAGTCCATCGATCAACGCGCGCGTCGGCGCCTCGTCGGCATGGCGGATGCTGTGCGCGCGGAACTCAGCCACCAGCCGCGCGGCGCGGTGCGGCCAGTCTTCGACCAGCGCCTGCAGCGGCGGCGACAGGAACATCGCGCGCAGCAGGTTGCGCTCGCCGCAGGCGTCGTCGAGCCAGCCGGTGAACAGCCGCGCCGCGGCGTCATTCCAGGCCAGCGCGGTCCATTGCCGGTCTAGCAGGTAGGCCGGGCCCGAGACCGCATGCACGCTTGCCAGGACCGCAGGCGGAACGGCTTCGTCGGCGGCCTGCTGCGGATCGCGCCGGCCGGCAAGTTCAAACAAAAAGGCGCGTTCGGCGCGCGACAGCCGCAGTGCCGCCGCCAGGCTGGCCAACGCGCGTGCCGACATCGAGACCGGACGGCCCTGTTCGGCGATGTTCCCGCGGCGCTGGCTGAAGTGCGCCGCGTACTCAAGCCGGGCGGCAAGGTGGTGTTGATCGATATCACCGGGTCGGAGGATCCGTTGCGCGATACCTGGCTGCAGTCGGTCGAACTGCTGCGCGATCCGTCGCATGTGCGCGACTACACGCCGGCCGGCTGGCGCGCGCTGTTCGAGGCGGCGGGCTTCGCCACGCAAGGTATCAGCGTGTGCGAGCCCTGGCGCATCGGCATCGAGTTCGACAGCTGGGTCCAGCGCATGCGCACACCGCCGGTAGCGGTCGACGCGATCCGCCACCTGTGGCAGGTTGCGCCAGCCGAAGTGCGTGAGCACTATCGCGTGCAGGCAGATGGCAGCTTTGAACTGGAAGCGGTGATGGTCACCGCGCGCTGACCCGCAACACGGCAACGCTCAGGCCGCAGCGCCCATCGCGGGCGCCTCGGCACGAACCGTCAGGCGCCGCACTAGCGCCCACACCGCCGCCGCGGCCGGCGAGAGCGAGCGGTCCTCGCGCCGGACCATGACGATGCTGCGCTCTTCGCGCGGCACCAGCGGCCGCCACACCAGCGGCGACGCGGCGGGCAACGGCAGCGAGAAAGTGGGCAGCACAGAAGCGCCGATGCCGGCCTCGACCATGCCGAACACGCTGGCCGAGTGCCCCAGTTCCTGCACCACCTGCGGCGCCACACCGTGGCGCCCGAAGATGCGGTCGATCAGCGGCCGGCTGCCCGAGGCAAAGTCCAGCAGCACCAGCCGCATGCCATGCAGCGCCGACCACGGCACCGTCGCCGACTGCGCCAGCGGGTGGTCGCGCCGGCACACAAAGCAGAACGGGTCGGTCGCCACCGGCTCCACCGCCAGCCCTTCGCGCGCCAGCGGATCGATCAGCACGCCGAAATCGACGGCGCCGGCGCGGATCTGCTCGAGGCCGTCGGCCTGCACGTTGTCGCGCACGGTCAGGCGGATTTCGGGGTACTGCGCGGCGCAGGCGGCGACATACATCGGCATCAGCCGCGCGGAAATGGTCGGAGCGCCGGCTATCACAACGCGCCCACGATAGCGCTCACCTAACTGACGCGTTTCTTCGAGGGTGTCGTCGAGCTGGCCTAGCAGCCGCTCAAGCGCGGGCACCAGCGCATGGCCAGCATCGGTCAGCACCACTTCACGCGTGGTGCGGTCAAGCAGCTTGACGCCAAGTGCCTCTTCCAGCTCCGCCACGCCACGGCTGACGGCCGGTTGGGTCAGTCCCACCACGTCGGCGGCGCGGCTGAAACCGCCGCTGCTGGCCACCGCCAGGAAGACGCGCAGCTGGCGCAGTGTGTAATTCATGCAACGACCGGATAAATAGATTCTATAAATGAATTTGCATTCTAGACCCGGCTGGCGTCCAATACTAGGCAAAACCCTAACCAACCGCAGTCATGTCTCGCCTTTTTGCCAAGCTCAAGAAACTTTATGACCTGATCGACGGCTTCGTCCTCATCATGCTGACCGCCATCGCGATCGCCCTGGCGGCTCCGGAAATCGGCACCGGCAAGGGCCCGCTGCACCTGGGCGTGGTCACCAGCGTGGGCGTGGCCCTGGTCTTCTTCCTGCATGGCGCGGCACTGTCGCGCGACAAGCTGGTGGCAGGCGCCAAGAACTGGCGCCTGCATGCGTTCGTGCAGTCGTTCACCTACGTGGTCTTCCCGGTGGTCGGCGCACTGCTGATGCTGGCCCTGCACAATACGCTGCCGGCGGACCTGCTGCTGGGCGTGTTCTTCCTGTGCGCGCTGCCCTCGACGGTGTCGTCGTCGGTGGCCATGACTTCGATGGCGCGCGGCAACGTGTCCGGTGCGATCTTCAATGCCACCATCTCGGGCCTGATCGGCATGCTGGTCACGCCGCTGCTGATGGGGCTGGTGATCAGCGCCAGCGGCGCCTCGATGCCGCTGGGCAAGGCGCTCACCGGCGTGGCGCTGCAGCTGCTGCTGCCGTTCGCGCTGGGTCAGCTGCTGCGCCCGCTGATCGGCAGCTGGCTGGCGAAGAAGAAGCAGATCACCACCAAGATCGACCGCGGCGTGATCGTGCTGATCGTCTATTCGTCGTTCTGCGATGCGACTGCCGAAGGCTTGTGGCACCAGTACCAGTGGCAGACCATCGGCGCGGTGATGCTGATTGCCGCAGTGCTGCTGTTCGTGGTGCTGGGCTTCACCACGCTGACCGCCCGCCGGATGGGTTTCTCGGTCGAGGACGAAATCACCGCGGTGTTCTGCGGCTCGAAGAAGAGCCTGGCCAACGGCATTCCGATGGCAAAGATCCTGTTTGCCGGACATCCCGCGCTGGGGCTGCTGGTGCTGCCGCTGATGGTCTATCACCAGCTGCAGCTGATCGTCTGCTCGGTGATTGCCTCGCGCTATGCCAACCGCGATGCGCTGCTGGAGGACCGCGCCGCGGCGCGCGCCTGATCCGCGCCATCCGCCGTCGTCGCGCTCGCGCCGGCCCGCTGCAAGGCGTGCAACCCCCGAGGGTTGAGGAGTGGATATGGACGACGACCTCGATACGATGAGCCGCGAGCGGCTGATCGAAGAAGTGAAGGTACTGCGCGCGGGCATACGCCGCCATCGGGATGCTTCGGGTCACGGCCTGTGCTGGCACCATCCGGATCTGTGGGCGTTGCTGCCCGAGCCGGGCGACCAGGTCCCGACGGTTCCGGCGTGGCCCCAGTTCATGCGCGGCTGCGTGAAATACCGCGAATCGCTGGACCGGCAATGCCCTGATGCGCCACGCAGCGAGAAGGAATTCGGCGAGAGCTGACCTTGCGCCGTGGCGGCGCCACGGTCAGACCGACGGGTTCTTCGACAGCGGCGGATTCTTCGCGAAGTACGCCTTGATCCCGCGCAGGATGGCATTCGCCAGCTGTTCCTGGTGCGCGCTGTCGTTGAGCTTGCGCTCCTCCGCCGGGTTGCTGATAAACGCGGTCTCGATCAGGATCGACGGGATGTCCGGCGCCTTCAGCACCGCAAACCCGGCCTGTTCCACGTGCGCCTTGTGCAGCCGGTTGATGCCGCCGATCTCGCCCAGCACGGACTTGCCGACCTGCAGGCTGTCGTTGATCTGCGCAGTGGTGGACAGGTCCAGCAGCACGCGCGCAACCTGCGCATCCTTGTTGCCCATGTTGGCGCCGCCGATCAGGTCGGAAGCGTTTTCCTTGTTGGCCAGCCAGCGCGCCGCGGTACTCGAAGCGCCGCGCTCGGACAGCGCAAACACCGAAGCACCATTGGCTTCCGGCGACAGGAAGGCATCGGCGTGAATCGACACGAACAGGTCGGCCTGCACGCGGCGCGCCTTCTGCACGCGCACGTTCAGCGGCACGAAGAAATCCGCATCGCGCGTCATCATCGCGCGCATATTGGGCTGGGCGTCAATCTTGGCGCGCAACCGGTGCGCGATCTGCAGCACCACGTCCTTCTCGCGAGAACCAGCGGCGCCGATCGCGCCGGGGTCTTCGCCGCCGTGGCCGGGATCGAGGGCCACCGTCAGCAGGCGGCGCATCTTGAACGGGCGGTCGGCAGTCGGGTTGTCGCGCGCGACAGGGGGCACCACGGGCGCATCGGGCTTCGGCACCACCGGCGCCGAGGGCTTGGGCCGGGCGGCCACCACCGGCGGCGGCGGCGCGGTGGTGGCCGGCACTTCGCCCTTCTCGTCGAACTTGCGCACCAGCGCGCCGATGGCATCTTCCTCGGCACCGGCCGGGGCACCGGCGATGCTGTCCGGACCCGGGGCCGGGTCCATGGTGGCGAAGCGGCGCTGCTTGTCCTCGGTGTCGCGCACCAGTTTCCACAGCGGGTCGGGCGGGTTGACCGGGTACAGGTCGAACACCAGCCGGTTGCGGTAGCTGCCGATCGGCAAAAGCGTGAACACCTGCGGCGCCACGTTCTCCTTCAGGTCGAACACCATCCGCACCACGCGCGGGCGGTTCTGGCCGACGCGCACGGTCTGGATATACGGGTCGTTGGGGGTAATCTTGGCCACCAGTTCGCGCAGCGTGGGCGAGAGGTCCAGGCCTTCGATATCCACCACCAGCCTGTCCGGATCGCGAATCATCTGGTGCACCGCGGCCAGCGGCGAGTCGGATTCGATGGTGACGCGGGTGTAGTCCTCGGCCGGCCACACGCGCACCGCGACGATGCCGGCGCCGAACGCGATCTGCGGGCCGGCAAGCGTCAGCACGGCAGTGCCCGCGCCCAGCTTCAGCGCCTGCGACATCCATTTGCGGCGCGCCTGCATCAGGCCGTCGGGTCCATCGGGGCGGTCGGTGGCAAGTCGCTTGATCAGCATGCGTTCAGCAAGGTAAGTCCAGTGTGAGTATAGGCGCGCAGCGTCACGATTCGCCGCTCGCCGGCATCGCTTTGGCTGTCGTCCGGCCGTGCCATGTCCGATTGGAGCAACACAAGCAGGTCGGGTTCCCCCAGCAGGCGGCCCGCCTTCTCCGGCCATTCGACCAGGTTGAAGGCCGGTTCGGCGAAACAGTCGCGGAATCCCGCGTCGATCCACTCCTCCGGATCGGCGAAGCGGTACAGGTCGAAGTGGTAGACCGTCAGCGGCGAGCCGTCGGCGCGGGCCACCTCGTAAGGCTCGCACAGCGTGTAGGTGGGGCTGCGGACCTTGCCGGCATGGCCGAGCGCGCGCAGCACCGCGCGCGTCAGCGTGGTCTTGCCGGCGCCCAGGTCGCCGGACATCTGCACATGCACCGTGCGCGGCGGCATGGCCTGCACCGTGGCGGCCAGCGCGGCGCCCAGGCGCGCGGTGGCGGCTTCGTCGGGCAGCGTCAGTGTGCGTTCTTCGAGCAAGGGCATTGCGTACAATTCAGGAATGATCGACCCAGCAGTCAAGCCGCCGGCCAGCGCGCCAGGCGCGCACAGTGTTCCCGCAAGCGCTCCAGGGCAATCCGGCCAGGCCGGCCCGCGGGAGCTGGCGGCGCTTGCGGAGTCCATCCGCGCATGGGGCGCCGCGCTGGGTTTTGCGTCGGTGCGCATCGCCGACGTCGATCTTGGCCACGCCGAGCCGGGGCTTCTGGCATGGCTGGAGCAGGGTTGCCACGGCGACATGGATTATATGGC
Organism: Cupriavidus sp. NPDC089707; assembly: GCF_044748965.1. NCBI lineage: Bacteria > Pseudomonadati > Pseudomonadota > Betaproteobacteria > Burkholderiales > Burkholderiaceae > Cupriavidus > Cupriavidus sp. NPDC089707. The sequence goes on along the minus strand of NZ_JBIVHB010000001.1, from coordinate 329,831 downwards.
GAACCACGGCTTGCGGCGCGCCCGGCCGGCCGAACTGGTGCCGGGCACGGTACGCGCCATCGTGGCGCGCATGCCCTATGTCCCTGCCACCGAAACCCCACCGGGCGCGCCCGACTGGCGCCGGCGCGAACTGGCGCGGCTGGGCGATCCGGCCACCGCGGTGGTGTCGCTGTATGCGCGCGGCCGCGACTATCACAAGGTCCTGCGCAGCCGTCTCCAGCAACTGGCCAGCCGGATCGAGGCCGAAATCGGCAAATTCGGCTATCGTGTCTTTACCGATTCCGCCCCGGTGATGGAAGTGGCGCTGGCCAGCCAGGGCGGACTTGGCTGGCGCGGCAAGCATACGCTGCTGCTCGACCGCGACGGCGGCTCGATGTTCTTCCTGGGCGAGATCCTGGTCGATATCCCGCTGCCGGCCGATGCGCCCGAACCGGACCACTGCGGCAATTGCCACCGCTGCCTCGACATCTGCCCCACGCGCGCCATCGTCGCGCCCTACCGGCTCGATGCGCGCCGCTGCATCTCCTACCTGACCATCGAGCACAAGGGCCCGATCCCGGTCGAATTCCGCGCGCCGATGGGCAACCGCGTCTATGGCTGCGACGACTGCCAGCTGGCCTGCCCGTGGAACAAGTTTGCGCACGTGGCCAGCGTGCCGGACTTCGACGTGCGCAATGGCCTGGACGCGCCTGACATGGTGGCGCTGTTCCAATGGACCGAGGACGAGTTCAACCAGCGCCTGGAGGGCAGCCCGATCCGCCGCATCGGCCATGAGCGCTGGCTGCGCAACCTGGCCGTCGGGCTTGGCAACAGTCTGCGCGCGGCGCTTTCCGGCACCCGCGCGGAAGACGCCGCCCTGGCCGCGCGCATCCGCGAGGCGTTGCAGGCGCGGCGCGAGTCCGCTTCGCCGCTGGTGCAAGAGCACATCGACTGGGCGCTCGCACAAGGCGAACCGGCACGCACCCGCTGACCAAATCCAGCTGACCGAATCCAGCTGACCGAACCTAGCTGACCAGCGCCAGCCACAGCGGCGTGGTGACGATGGCCCCCACCGTCATCACCGAGATCGTCGCAGCTACCATTGGCCCGTTGCCGCCCATGCGCACCGCCAGGATATAGGCGCTCGACGCGGTCGGCAGCGAGGCATACAGCACCACGATCTGGTACTGCAGCGTGGTCAGCGGCAGGTGCCGGCCCACCAGCCAGGCCACGCACGGCATTGCCAGCAGCTTGACCCCGGTCCACCACGCCACCGGCCCCACCGTGCCGGTCGCCCCGCTCATCTGCAGCCCCGCGCCCACCGTCATCAGTCCCAGCGCGGTCGAGGCCGAACCAAGCCGGTTCAGCGTCATCGCCACCACCTCGGGCGGGTGCAAGCCCAGCAGGTTGGTCACGAGGCCGCCTGCGGTGGCCAGGATCAGCGGGTTGCGCGCCAGTTCCTTCCAGAGCGCGGTCTCGCCGTGCCGGGCCAGCGCCCACACCGCCGCCACGTTGCACAGCGGCACGGAGCAACCGACGATCACCGCCATCAGCGCGAGTCCCTCGCTGCCCCCCAGGCGAGACGCCAGCGCCAGGCCGATATAAGAGTTGAAGCGAAAGGCGGTCTGCAGGCCCGAGGCAAAACTCAGCGCATCGGGCTTCAGCACCCATTTGACGGCGTAGCCGCCAGCCATGCCGACGGCCATCGCCAGCAGGGCCAGACCCAGCATCGCCGAGGTTGAGGAGAAATCGAAGACCGCGGCATTGGTCGACTGCAGCAGCAGCGCAGGGAACAGCACAAAGTAGACCAGCCGCTCCACCCCGCCCCAGAAGGCGCGGTCGAAGGGGGAATAGCGCACCAGCAGCCAGCCGATCAGGATCAGGCTGAAGTCCGGCACCAGCAGGAGAGCAGAAGACATTGTCGTTGTTGTAGTGGCGAGGGCACGGCTCGTAATCTGCCAGGCATCCGGTCCGCGATCCCGGCCGCATGGGGGATGGAAATAACGGCTGGCGACCGGGAATGTGCAGACTAGGGCAGATACGGATAGGTATTTTTCCAGATTTAGGTCAGCATGGCATGCCAAGTTGTACGTCCTGCCGCCATGTTGTCCCGCATCCGTTCCGCGCCGCCAGGCCCGGACACCCGCCTTCGCTCCCGTTCACGCCCTGGCCTGCCTACCGGCCTGCGCTCGCGCGCGGCCGCCCTGCTGGTGATGCTGCTGTGCGCCACCCCTGCTGCCGGTGCCATGCCGGCGCGCGCCGTCGAGATGGAAGGGATCCGCTTCGACGATGCCGCGCGCGTGGGCGGCAAGGAACTGCAACTCAACGGCACCGCGCTGCGCGCGCGCTTCCTGACCAAGGGCTACGTAGCGGCGCTGTACCTGCAGGAAAAAGCCCGCAACGCGACCGTGGTACTCGGCACGCCGGGCGCCAAGCGGCTACAGTTGCGCATGCTGCGCGAGGCCGAACCGCCTGCCTTTGCCCGCGCCATCCGCCAGGGCATCCGCGACAACCACAGCGAATCGCAGATGCAGGGACTGGCCGCGCGGCTGGTACAGTTCGAGCGCACCCTTGGCGAGGTTGGCAACGCGCACAAGGGCGACGTGATCAACCTGGACTTTACCCCGCAGACTGGCACCGTCATCGCCATCAACGGCACGCCGCGCGGCCGTCCGATCCCTGGCGAAGACTTCTATCAGGCCGTGCTGCGAGTGTTCCTGGGCGACCGCCCGGTCGACCAGGACGTCAAGCGCGGACTGCTCGGCGGCTGACATGGCCGCCCTCTTTAACGCTGCCGCCGCCCGTGCCATTACCTGTGGCATCGCGACGGTTTCTTTGCTTCCGGGCAGCACCCTGCCCGGATTTCTGACGGGAGATATGACCTCATGCAAGCTGGCAAACTCGCTCTGACATTGGCCCTGGCCGCGGCCGCCACCACGGCGCACGCCCAGAGCTATCCGACCAAGCCGATCCGCCTGATTATTCCGTTCGCACCGGGCGGCACCACCGACATCGTCGGCCGCGGTGCCGCCGACCAGATGAGCCGCATCCTGGGCCAGCCGGTGGTCGTGGAAAACCGCGCCGGCGGGGGCGGCTCGATCGGTGCGGACGCGATCGCCAAGGCGGCGCCGGACGGCTACACCATCGGTATCTCGACGGTGTCGACCATGGCCGTGAACCCGGCCTGCAACCCCAAGCTGTCGTACGACCCGATCAAGGACTTCAAGCCCGTCACCAACCTGGCCAACGTGGCCAACGTGATCGCGGTCAACCCGAACTTCCCGGCCAAGGACTACAAGGAGTTCCTGGCCGTGCTGAAGGCCAATCCGGGCAAGTATTCGTACGCGTCGTCGGGCACCTGCGGCTTCGGCCACATGCTGGGCGAGCAGTTCAAGGTCTCGACCAAGACCTTCATGGTCCATATCCCGTACCGCGGCGCGGGCCCGGCGCTCAACGACGTACTGGCCGGCCAGGTGCCGATCATGGTGGACAACCTGCCGTCGTCCATGCCCTACATCAAGGCCGGCAAGCTGCGCCCGCTGGTGGTGGCCTGGAACAAGCGCCTGGACTCGCTGCCGGACGTGCCGACCTTCGGCGAAATGGGCCTGAAGGAGCCGAACGACCCGGCCTGGTACGGCCTGGTGGCGCCGGCCGGCACGCCTGACGACGTCATTAAGAAGCTGAACGACGCCGCGGTCAAGGCGCTGCAGGACAAGGGCTTCCAGGAGCGCCTGCGCACCGCCGGTGCCGAGCCGTCGGGCAATACGCCGGCGCAGCACGCGGCCGAGATCAAGAAAGAGTTCGACAAGATGAAGAACCTGGTGAAGGTGCAGAACATCAAGCTGGAGCAGTAACCCGGCTTGCAGCACTTGCCGCACTTGCAGAAGGCCGCCGGAAAGGCGGCCTTTCTTCTTGCCAACGCAAAAAGCACTAAAATCCAGCATTCTCCCCAGTCAGACCGCCATGCCTGCCACTTACGATGCCATCCTCCCTGCCCCATTCGGCAAGGTCGGCGTACGCACGGACGGCCCCCGCATCCGGGCCATCGTGTACCTGCCGGGGCACGTCGAAGCACGCGCGGCGGCCGATGCACTGGCGCAGGCGCTTGTAGCCCGGCTGGAAGCCCAACTGGAGGCCTACTACGCCAACCCCGACGCGCGCTTCGACCTGCCTCTCGCACCGGCGGGCAGCGATTTCCAGCAACGCGTCTGGCAGGCCATCGCAGCCGTGCCGCGCGGCGCCACCACCACCTACGGCACCATTGCCGAGGCCATCGGCGCGATGCCGCGCGCGGTAGGCCAGGCTTGCGGCCAGAACCCGTTCCCGATCGTGATCCCCTGCCATCGCGTGGTCTCGGCCCGCGGCATCGGCGGTTTCTCCCATCATGCCGAAGATGGTTTCCACCTCGACGTCAAACGCTGGCTGCTGCGCCATGAAGGCGCCATGCTGATATGAGCCCCGTGTCACGGACGGCAGCGGCGGACGCACCGCCGGACCTCGCCACGGCTCCCAGCGATACCGACGCCGCGCTGGTCAGCCGCTTCTGCGATGCGCTGTGGCTGGAAGACGGCCTGTCGCAGAACACCATCGACGCCTACCGGCGCGACCTGACCCTGCTGGCGCGCTGGCTGCGCCACGAAGGCCGTGGCGAGCTGCCGGGCGTGGACGACAGCATGCTGTCGGCCTACTTCAACGCGCGCCACACGCAGACGCGCGCGTCGTCGGCCAACCGCCGGCTGGCGGTGTTCCGGCGCTTCTACCAGTGGGCGCTGCGCGAGCACATCGTCGAAGCCGATCCCTGCCTGCTGCTGCGCCCCGCCAAGCAGCCGCCGCGCTACCCCAAGACACTGACCGAGGCGCAGGTCGATGCGCTGCTGGAAGCGCCCGACACCAGCACGCCGCTGGGCCTGCGCGACCGCACCATGCTGGAGCTGATGTACGCCAGCGGCCTGCGCGTGTCCGAGCTGACGCAGATGAAGACCATCGAGATCGGCCTGAACGAGGGCGTGGCGCGCGTGGTCGGCGGCAAGGGCGACAAGGAACGGCTGGTCCCGTTCGGCCAGCAGGCCGCCGACTGGCTGCGCAGCTACCTCGCCAGCGCGCGCCCCGCGCTGCTGGCCGGGCGCGCCTGCGACGCGCTGTTCGTCACGCAGCGCGGCGAAGGCATGACGCGGCAGGCGTTCTGGCACCTGATCAAGCGCCACGCGCGCGATGCCGGCGTGCACGCGCCGCTGTCGCCGCACACGCTGCGGCACGCCTTTGCCACGCACCTGCTCAACCACGGCGCGGACCTGCGCGTGGTGCAGTTGCTGCTCGGCCACGCCGATATTTCCACCACGCAGATCTACACGCACGTCGCGCGCGAGCGCCTGCGCGAGCTGCACCAGCAGCACCATCCGCGCGGCTGAGCAATACTGACGACACAGAGCGACACCATCGCCATGAGCAAGAGCAAGCACGTCTCCGAAACCCCTGCCACCCAGTTCCTGCGCATGCAAGGCGTGGCCTTCGGCGAACACCCTTATGAGTACGTCGAGCATGGCGGCACCGAGGAATCGGCGCGCCAGCTCGGCGTTCCCGAGCACGACGTGGTCAAGACCCTCATCATGGAAGATGAGCGCGCGCAGCCGCTGGTGGTGCTGATGCACGGCGACTGCTCGGTCTCGACCAAGAACCTGGCGCGCCAGACCGGGCGCAAGAGCGTGCAGCCGTGCAAGCCGGATGTGGCGCAGCGCCACAGCGGCTACCTGGTCGGCGGCACCTCGCCGTTCGGCACGCGCAAGCGCATGCCGGTGTATGTGGAGGCCACGGTGCTGGAGCTGGAGCGCATCTACATCAACGGCGGGCGGCGCGGTTACCTCGTCAGCCTGGATCCGAAGCTGCTGCAAGGACTGGTCGATGCACAGCCGGTCCAGTGCGCGCTTCCCGACTGAGGCACCTGCCAGGCGCCGCATCCTTCACCTGACGCCACCTGGTGCCACGCGCATGGCGGCCGCGCCTGCCAATCCGGGAAGTCACGGACGTGGTGAAGGCGCCGCCGCGCTACAATCCCGCCAGCTTGAAAACACCCCACTGCACATGGCCAACCTGCTTTTCGCCCTCGCCGCCTACCTGATCGGCTCGATTTCCTTTGCTGTAGTCGTCAGCAAGCTGATGGGGCTGCCGGATCCGCATTCGTACGGCTCAGGCAACCCGGGGGCGACCAACGTGCTGCGCACCGGCAACAAGAAGGCCGCGATTTTGACGCTGATCGGCGATGCGCTGAAGGGCTGGCTGGCGGTGTGGCTGGCGGCTCGCTTCGGCCCGGGCTATGGGCTGAATGAAACTGGCCTGGCCATGGTCGTGCTGGCGGTATTCCTCGGCCATCTGTTCCCGGTGTACCACCGCTTTGCCGGCGGCAAAGGCGTAGCCACCGCGGCCGGTATCCTGCTGGCGATCGATCCGATCCTGGGGCTGGCGACGTTGGCCACCTGGCTGATCATTGCGTTCTTCTTCCGCTATTCGTCGCTGGCGGCGCTGGTGTCGGCTATCTTCGCGCCGTTCTTTTATGTGCTGATGAATAGTGTGGATGTGATGGCTGGTGCCATCTTCGCGATCAGCGTGCTGCTGATCGCGCGGCATCGGCAGAATATCGCCAAGCTGCTGGCCGGCAAGGAAAGCCGGATCGGTGACAAGAAGAAGGTCTGAGCGGGTTACACTGCCAGCGCCGGCGTCCGGCGCGCGCTTTCCGCGGCCGGGCGCTGCCACGGCGGGTCTTTCCCGCTGATCCATGGCGGCGGGCCTGTCCCCGCCGTCCCATCGCGGCCGGCCAGGTACCGGCCCGTGCCAGGAGACGCACGCCGATGAGCGAAGCGCTTTGCTTTCTTTCCGCCGCTGAACTGCAGGCCCGCATCCGCCGCAAGGACATCTCTCCGGTCGAACTGATGGACGCCGTGCTGGCCCGCGCCGCACGGTTGCAGCCCGAGCTGAACTGCTTCATCACGCTATGTGCCGACGAGGCCATGGCCGCCGCCCGCGCCGCCGAGCAGGACGTGATGGCGGGCCGCCCCCTCGCTCCGCTGCATGGCATCCCTTTCACCGTCAAGGACATCGTCAACACGCGCGGCGTGCGCACGACCTTTGGCGCCGTTCCGATGCGCAGCAATGTGCCGGGCGAAGACGCTGTCTCGGTGGCACGCCTGCGCGCTCATGGCGCGATCCTGATCGGCAAGACCACCACGCCGGAGTTCGGCTCCAAGTGCCTGACCGATTCGCCGCTGTTTGGCCGCACGCGCAATGCCTGGCATGCGCAGCGCACCAGCGGCGGCTCGAGCGGCGGCGCCGCGGTGGCTGTGGCGAGCGGTATCGCGCCGCTGGCGGTGGCGACCGATGGCGGCGGCTCGACTCGCATCCCGGCAGCCTGCAACGGCGTGGTCGGCATCAAGCAGAGCCAGGGCGTGATCCCGCACAGCCAGGCGCAGGACCTGTTTGGCAACCAGACCTATGTCACGCCGACCACGCGCACGGTGATGGATACTGCGCTGATGATGCAGGCAATGGGCGGCGAGCATCCTTGCGACCCCTGGTCGCTGGGCGTGCCGGCCCCCGATTATGTGGCAGCCGCGCAGCCGCACGGCGACCTGCGCGGCGTGCGCATCCGCTATTGCCTGGCGCCGCCGGGCCGCGCGGTGGCCACCGATGTCACCGCGGCGTTCGAGGCCAGCCTGGAGCGGCTGCGCGAACTGGGCGCCGTGCTGGAGCCGTTTTCCGGCGACGGCTTTGAAGTCGAGCCAATCTGGCGCGCCATCAACCATACGGTCTGGCGCACCCGCTTCGCGCCGATCGTGGCCCAGCATCGCGAGGCCCTCAGCGCGACCTTTGTGCGGCAGGTGGAATCCGCCGCGCACGTGACCGGCATGGAATACCAGCAGGCCATGTTCGAGCGTTCGAAGCTGTTCCTGCGCGTGCAAGACCTGCTGGCGGATGCCGAACTGCTGGCGATGCCCACGCTCACGCGCACGGCCCTGCCGCTCGACCAGGACCTGTTCGGCCAGATCGAGATCGACGGCCAGCATTACGACAATGTGCGCGCGTGCTGGTTTCCGTGGACCATGCCGTTCAACATGACCGGCCATCCTGCGATCAGCCTGCCCTGTGGCTTTGGCAATGACGGCCTGCCCATCGGCCTGCAGCTGGTCGGCAAGTTCCGGCACGACGCTGACCTGCTGCAGGCCGCAGCGCTGTTCGAGTCCACGCACGACTTCCGCGGCCGCTGGCCCACGCTGCCATGAACACCCCTGTCCCGCGCCGCCAAACTCAACGCATCCCGAACGCCATGACTGCTGACTCCCGTTTCGCATGCGGCCTGCTGGCCGCAATGACCACCGCGGCTGCCGCAGCCGCCATTGCCGTCGCGGGTCCTGCCCGTGCGGCCGATGCCGAACCGATGCATATCATCGTCGGATACGCGCCCGGCGGCGCGGCCGACAGCCTGGCGCGCCTGTACGCCGAGCAACTGCGCCAGGACGGCCACGGCACCGTGGTGGTCGAGAACCGGCCGGGTGCGTCAGCACGGCTGGCGCTGGACTATGTGAAGCGATCCAGGCCGGATGGCAAGACGGTGTTCATCGGGCCATCGCCGCTGTTCACGATCTTTCCGCTGACGTACAAGAAGCTCGGCTACGACGCCGACAAGGACCTGGTGCCGGCGGCCGTGCTGACCGACGTGCCGACCGTAGTAGCCGCCGGGGTGCAACAGCCCTACCGGAACATGAAGGAATACCTGGAGTGGGCGAAGCGTAACCCTTCGGGCGCGAGCCTGGGCCTGGCAACCATCGGCAGCGCCGGGCACCTGGGCACGGTGGCGCTCGGCAAGGCGGCAGGCATCGCCATCACGCCAGCCGCCTATCGCGGCGCGGCGCCGATGCTGGTCGACGTGGTCAGCGGCAATGTGTCGATCGGGTGGGATGCTGTAGCCAGCATGATGCCGCTCTACAAGGGAGGCAAGCTGCAGTTCCTCGGCGTCAGTGGAACACGGCGGGCCAAGGCGTTGCCTGAAGTACCTACCATGAAGGAGCAAGGCTTCAGCCAGTATGAGTATGCGACAAGCTGGTATGGGGTGTTCGTGCCGGCAGGCACGCAGCCTGACGTGGTTGCCAAGGTTGAGAAGATGTTTATTGCGGCATCGGGGAATGCTGCTACGGCGGGCAAGCTGGAGGCGCTGGGGTTGGAGGTTGTGGCACGGCCGGGGCAGGAGGCGAAGCGCAGGATTCAGGTGGAGAGGGCTGCCTGGAAGCCGATTGTTGAGGCTACGGGGTTTGTGGCGGAGGAATGAGGGGATCTCTCTGTCTCTCTATCTCGCTGCGGCTAGGCATCTGGTGGCTATTTGATATGCCCGGTTCCGCCCTGAAGGGCGGGTAACTTTTTGTCCGAGCGACAAAAAGTCACCAAAAAGCGCGTTTTACTGCCCTGGGCGGGCGGCCACTCTTATCGTAGTGTGCTGGGGCTTTCGTGCGGGGCTGGGCTTCGTTGCAGGGTAGGACTGCCTGACGCCGTGGTGCGCTACTGTGGCTCGGCGTTGAAGCGATGTTTGAACGAGCCCAGAGCTGTGAGTGGCCCCTACTGCCAGCGGCAACGTAGGAACGCCTGCGGCTGCGCTGCGCGCCGGCAGCATCTCAGGTCAGGGCTCCTGGCACAGAACGCGTCTCTGCGCTCGCTAGACGCTATCGCTGATGAGCCACGGCGCCTGGGCCTGCACGCTGGTTTGCTCCCCTCTCCCGCTTGCGGGAGAGGGGCCGGGGGAGAGGGCCAGAGCCTCCACGAAGTGAATCAACCAGTTCGCTCGGGCCGGGCGCGGATCCTCATTAACGATAGCCATATCGCCAGCCCGGAAAAAACCGACTAGGACCCGCGCGTAGCGCAGCCGTAGGCGTTCTACCACGACGCCCGCAGCAGGGGCCACCCAACAGCTCTGGGCTCGTTCAAAAACTGCATCAATCCCAAACCACGGTAGCGCACCAAGGCGTCAGGCAGTCCTACCCTGCAACGAAGCCCAGCCCCGTACGAAAGCCCCTGCACTCTACGATAAGAGTGATCGCCCGCAGGGCCGTAAATGCGCTTTTTGGTGACTCTTTGTCGCTCGGACAAAAAGTTACCCGCCCTTCAGGGCGGAACCGGGCATATCAAATATCCACCAGGTCCCCAGCCGCAGCCCCAATCCCACCCATATCAAGCCACAACCCCAAACACCATCTCCACCCTAAACCCACCCCCGTCAGCATTGACCAGATTGAGCTTCCCCCCAGCCTGCCGCACCAGCCGATCCACAATCGCCAATCCCAACCCGGAATGCGCATTACCGCCCCGAGCGGGGTCCAGCCGCACGAACGGCAGCGTGACGCGCTCCTTGTCCTCTTCAGGAATCCCGGCCCCCTGGTCTTCGACCACCAGCAAATAACCATTGGCTGTACGCGTCGTAGCGATGCACACCGGCGGCTTGCCATAGGCATAAGCATTGTCAACGAGGTTGCCGATAATCCGGTCCAGCTGCGTAGCAATCATCCGGAACCCATCCCCCGCCCCCAGCGACAACACCACCTGCCGCTCCTGCTCAGCCAGCGAAGCCGCCAGTTCGTTGACCCGCCGGTCCACCGGCACCGGCCGCGCCTTCGATTCACTGGTCTGTGCGAAACTCAAGAACTGCTCGACAATCGCCTGCATCGAATCGACGTCGCGGGTAACCCCCGCCGCAGCCTTGGGATCAGACATCATCTCCGCTCGCAGCCTCAGCCTCGCCAGCGGCGTCTTCAGGTCATGCGCGATGCCCGCCAGCATCGTATTCCGCTCCTGGTCGATGCGTGCAAGATCCGCCACCATGCGGTTGAAGCGCTCGATCAACTGCCGCAATTCATGCGGCCCGCGCTCGCGCAAAGGCGGCACCTCGCGCTGGCGCGACAGCAGTTCGGCCGCATTGGCCATGTCCCGCACCGGCCGCTGCAGTTGCCACGCGATCAACAGCGCAAACACGATCGCCACGCCCACCACCAGCATCACGCCCGGCACCAGGCGGTTATCCGGCGGCGGGTTGTGGACCCAGAGAATCGGCATGGCGATCCAGTCGTCGCGGCTCGGCAGCTTGATCCAGATGCGCGGCGTGGTCTCGTCCTCGAGCCGGATCTCGGTGCCCTGCGGCAGCCGGGAGATGAACTGTTCGACCAGGCGGCGCGAGCGGCCGCCCTTGGGCGCGGTGGCGTGCTCGTCGGCGCTCGCGGTATCGGCGGTCTCCACCAGGCTGGGCAGCTTCGCCGGCGGGCGCGCATCGAGGGCGCGCTCGATGCTGTCGAGCTGGAACAGCATCTGCTCCACGGAATAGTCGACCTGCTGCTGGCGCCGGTCCATGCGCAGGATGGCCAGCCACGAGAAGTGGCTGATGACGAGCACGGCCGCGATCAACAGGGCAATGCGGCCGAACAGGGTGTCGATACGTCGCAACTTCATCAGGAAGCAGGCTCGGGTGGCACGCGGCGGCAAGTCCGGCGATAAGGCGGCCAGCCGCCGCGCGCTTTAATCGGAAAGCTCGGCGGGAATCTCTTCCGCTTCATCGGGCACGAAGGTGTAGCCGCGGCCGCGCACGGTCTGGATATAGCGCGGGCGCTGCGCGTCTTCGTCCAGCAGGCGGCGCAGGCGCCAGATCTGCACGTCGATGCCGCGGTCGCTGATGCCGCTGGCGCTGCCGTACATCAGTTCGACGATGCGCTCGCGCGACAGCACTTCAAGCGGATGCATCAGCAGCAGCTTGAGCAGCGCGAATTCGGTATCGCTGATCGACTGCGGCTGGCCGGCGCGAATCAGCGTGCGCTGGCGGAAATTGACGCGGAACGGGCCGAACGCGACCGATTCGCGGTCCTCTGGCGCCGCGGCCGGGCGGGCCAGCTTGCGGCGCAGCACGGCGTTGATGCGCGCCAGCAGCTCGCGCGGCGAGAAGGGCTTGCCGAGGTAGTCGTCAGCACCGATCTCCAGGCCGACGATGCGGTCGATCTCGTCGCTGCGGGCTGTGAGCAGGATCACCGGGATGTCGTCGTTCTTGGCGCGCAGGTTGCGCAGCGCGGTGAGGCCGTCGACCTTGGGCATCATCAGGTCGAGCACGATCAGCGCCGGCCGTTCGCGCTCCAGGCGCGCCTGCAGGCCATCGCCGTCGTGCAGCACCGAGACGGCAAAGCCCTGCTGGGTCAGGTACTCGCGCAGCAGGTCGCGAAGTTCGGGATCGTCGTCGACGACGAGGATCTGGGTAGGCTGGTTCGTTCGCATAGGCACATGATAATCAGCCCGGGCGGCGCACATGCCGGATCGGCCGGGCGGTTTTGTTTCCGGAGGTTACACCTGGGGCGCTGGTAATCCTCTGTAATAAAAGCGCCGGGCGCCGAAATACGGGCGTCCGCGCCCGCACATTATCCTTGCCGCATGACTTGCCGTCGGCGCCGCTCCATGCGCGCCGCACGGCACTTGCCGGCACGCCGGCGGCCCTTGGGCGCGCTGCCCCCGCGGCCGGCCGGCGCCCATTGCGTTGCGGCATACTGCTGCATCGTCACTTGCCAGCAGAACACCGCGGCGCGCCGGGCGCGCCGTTCCCAGGATTGCGGACATGTCCAACCCCGAACAAGGCCAACCTAACCCTTCCCCGTCCCCGCCCCCGTCTTCCCGCCCGCCCCTGCCGCCCGGCGGCACGCCACCGCGCAGGAGCCGGCGCCGGCTGTATGCCGGGCTGCTGGTGCTGCTGCTGGCCGGCGGCGGCTGGTACTGGTATGCGCACCGCGGCGACGCCCCCAAAGGCACCGCAGGCGGCCCGGGCGGCGCCAGCGGACCCGCTGCAGGAGGCCCTGGAGGTCCCGCCGGTCCCGGCGGCCCGGGCGGACGCGCCGGCATGCCGCGCTCGCCGGTAGTGGTCGCCACGGTCGCCCAGCGCGACATGGACGTGGTCCTGAACGGGCTGGGCAACGTGACCCCGGTTTCGAACGTGACCGTGCGCGCGCAGGTTTCCGGCCCGCTGCTGAAGGTGCTGTTCAAGGAAGGCCAGATGGTCAAGGCCGGCGACGTGCTGGCCGAGATCGACCCGCGCCCGTTCCAGGCCGCGCTCGACCAGGCCGTGGGCCAACTGGCGCGTGACCAGGCGCTGTTGCAGAACGCAAGGCTGGACCAGCAGCGCTACCGCACCCTGCTGGGACAGGATTCGATCTCCAAGCAGCAGGTCGACACCCAGGATGCGCTGGTGCGCCAGTACGAGGGCGTGGTCAAGACCGATCAGGGCAATGTCGCCAACGCGCGCCTGCAACTGGGCTATACCAGGATCGTGGCGCCGGTGTCCGGCCGCATCGGCCTGCGCCAGGTCGATCCGGGCAATATCGTCAACACCAGCGACACCAACGGCATCGCGCTGATCACGCAGATCCAGCCGATCGCCGTGATGTACACCATCCCCGAGGACAACCTGCCGTCGGTGCTGAAGAAGCTCAACGCCGGCGAAAAGCTGCCGGTGCAGGCCTGGGACCGCCAGGTGCGCAACCAGCTGGGCGAAGGCACGCTGCTGACCACGGACAACCAGATCGACACCACCACCGGCACGGTCAAGCTCAAGGCGGTCTTCCCCAATGAAGACGGCATGCTGTTCCCGAACCAGTTCGTCAACGTGCGCACGCGCGTGGACACGCTCAGGGACGCCACCGTGATCCCGGTGGCGGCGATCCAGCGCGGCCAGCAGGGCACCTTTGTCTACACCGTCGACGACGCCAGCAAGGTCAAGGTGCAGGTGATCACCCTCGGGCCTGGCGATGGCAGCCTCAATGCGGTACTCAAGGGCCTGGAGCCCGGCCAGCGCGTGGTGGTGGATGGCGCCGACCGGCTCAAGGAAGGCATGACGGTTGAAGCGGTCGACCCGGCCGCGCGCGCCGCGGCGACGGTGCCGGCCAGCCAGCCGCGCGGACGCGCCCGGCGCAGCCGCGACGGCGCGGGCTGGGGCGGTGCCAGCGCGCCGCACGGCGATGCCAGCGGCGCGGCAGCGGCGAGCGCATCCGGCGTGGCGGGCGAACATCGGCGCCAGCGCGACGGCGGCGCCAGCGCTCCAGGTGCCCCGGCTGCGGAAGGCCCGCGCCGCCAGCCGCCGCAGCAGCAGTAAGGACCGCGCATGAACCCCTCACGCCTCTTCATCGAGCGCCCGGTCGCGACGGCGCTGCTGATGCTGGCCATCCTGCTCTCCGGGCTGGTGGCCTACCGGCTGCTGCCGCTGTCGGCGCTGCCGGAGGTCGACTACCCGACGATCCAGGTCACCACGCTCTACCCCGGCGCCAGCCCCGACGTGATGACTTCGTCGGTGACCGCGCCGCTGGAGCGGCAGTTCGGCCAGATGCCCGGCCTGAAGCAGATGTCGTCGTCCTCGTCGGGCGGCGCCTCGGTGATCACGCTGCAGTTCGAGCTGACGCTACCGCTGGACGTGGCCGAACAGGAAGTGCAGGCCGCCATCAACGCCGGCAGCAACCTGCTGCCGTCCGACCTGCCGATGCCGCCGGTCTACAGCAAGGTCAACCCGGCGGATGCGCCGATCATGACCATCGCCATGACGTCCGACACCATGCCGCTGCCCAAGCTGCAGGACATGGTCGACACGCGCGTGGCGCAGAAGATCTCGCAGATCCAGGGCGTGGGCCTGGTCACCATCAGCGGCGGGCAGCGCCCCGCGGTGCGCATCCAGGCCAACCCGGCCGCGCTGGCATCGCTCGGCATGTCGATCGACGACCTGCGCACCGCGATCGGCTCGGCCAACGTCAACGGCGCCAAGGGCAGCTTCGACGGCCCGCAGCGCGCCTCGACCATCGACGCCAACGACCAGCTGCGCTCCGCCGACGAATACCGCCAGATCATCCTGGGCTACAAGAACGGCGCGCCGATCCGCATCACCGACGTGGCCGAGATCGTCGACGGCCCCGAGAACAGCCGCCTGGCCGCGTGGGCCAACGACAAGCCCGCGATCGTGCTCAACATCCAGCGCCAGCCCGGTGCGAACGTGATCGAGGTGGTCGACCGCATCAAGGCCCTGCTGCCGCAGCTGCAGAACGCGCTGCCGGCATCGGTCCACGTGCAGTTGCTGACCGACCGCACCACCACCATCCGTGCCTCGGTCGAGGATGTGCAGTTCGAGCTGCTGCTGGCGATCGCGCTGGTGGTGCTGGTGATCTTCCTGTTCCTGCGCAATATCCCCGCCACCATCATCCCGGGCGTGGCGGTGCCGCTGTCGCTGGTGGGCACCTTCGGCGTGATGTACCTGTCCGGCTTCTCGATCAACAACCTGACGCTGATGGCGCTGACCATTGCCACCGGCTTCGTGGTCGACGATGCGATCGTGATGATCGAGAACATCATGCGCTACATCGAGAAGGGCGATTCGCCGAGGCAGGCGGCGCTAAAGGGTTCCAAACAGATTGGCTTCACCATCATCTCGCTGACCTTCTCGCTGGTGGCGGTGCTGATCCCGCTGCTGTTCATGGGCGATGTGGTGGGGCGGCTGTTCCGCGAGTTCGCGATCACGCTGGCGGTGTCGATCCTGATCTCGGCGGTGGTGTCGCTGACGCTCACGCCGATGATGTGCGCGCGCCTGCTGCACCATGTGCCGGAAGAGAACCAGTCGCGCTTCCACCGCGCCACCGGCCGCTTCCTCGACAATGTGATCGACCGCTACGGCCGCGCGCTGGAGTGGGTGCTGGAGCGCCAGAAGGCGACGCTGATCGTGGCCGTGGCCACGCTGGTGCTGACTGTGCTGCTGTACCTGCTGGTGCCCAAGGGCTTCTTCCCGGTGCAGGACACTGGCGTGATCCAGGGCATCACCGAGGCCGCGCAGACCACCTCGTTCAGCGCCATGGCGCGCAAGCAGGAGGCGGTGGCCAAGGTGGTGCTGCAAGACCCGGCGGTGCAGAGCCTGTCGTCGTTCATCGGCGTGGATGGCAGCAACACCACGCTCAACGCCGGACGCATGCTGATCAACCTCAAGCCCAAGGGCGAGCGCGACCCGATCGAAGTGGTCACGCAGCGCCTGCAGCAGTCGGTGCAAAGCCTCGGCGGTGTGTCGCTGTTCACGCAGCCGGTGCAGGACCTGACCATCGAGGACAAGGTCTCGCGCACGCAATACCAGTTCACGGTTGAAGATCCCGATCCCGAGACGCTCGCCACCTGGGTGCCGAAGCTGGTGGAGCGCCTGCGCCAGGAGCCTGAGCTGCGCGACGTCACCAGCGACCAGCAGAACAACGGCCTGCGCGCCTATGTCGATATCGACCGCGACGCCGCGGCGCGCTTCGGCATCACCACCGCGGTGATCGACAGCGCACTGTACAGCGCCTTCGGCCAGCGGCTGGTATCGACCATCTTCACGCAGTCGAGCCAGTACCGCGTGGTGCTGGAGACCATGCCGGAATTCCGCAAGAGCCCGCAATCGCTGGCCGAACTGCGCCTGCCCTCCTCTTCCGGCGGACAGGTGCCGCTGGGCGCGTTCGCGCGCATCACCGAGCGCACCGGGCCGCTGGTGATCAACCACCAGGGCCAGTTCCCGGCGGCGACGATCTCGTTCAACCTGGCGCATGGCGAATCGCTTGGCGCCGCGGTCGACAAGATCACCAGCGTGGAACAGGAGCTGGGCCTGCCGATCTCGATGCAGACCAGCTTCCAGGGCGCGGCGCTGGCGTTCCGCGCGTCGCTGTCGAACACGCTGTGGCTGATCCTGGCCGCGGTGGTGACGATGTATATCGTGCTGGGCGTGCTGTATGAGAGCACCATCCACCCGGTCACGATCCTGTCGACGCTGCCGTCGGCCGGCGTGGGCGCACTGCTGGCGCTGCTGGTGGCGGGGATGGACCTGGGCATCATCGCCATCATCGGCATCATCCTGCTGATCGGCATCGTCAAGAAGAACGCGATCATGATGATCGACTTCGCGCTCGAGGCCGAGCGCGAAGGCGGCATGACGCCGCGCGACGCGATCTTCCAGGCCTGCCTGCTGCGTTTCCGCCCGATCCTGATGACGACGATGGCGGCACTGCTGGCGGCGCTGCCGCTGATGCTGGGCTCCGGCATCGGCAGCGAGCTGCGCCAGCCGCTGGGCGTGACCATGGTAGGCGGCCTGCTGCTCAGCCAGGTGCTGACGCTGTTCACCACGCCGGTGATCTACCTGGCGTTCGACCGCGTGGCGACGCGCGTGAAGGGCTGGCGCAAGCGCCGCTTCGGTGATCCGGAGGAAGGCGGTACGGGCGAGGAGCCGGTCTGACCATGAATCTTTCGGCTGCCTTTATCCATCGCCCGGTCGCGACCGCGCTGCTGACGCTCGGCATCCTGCTGGCGGGGCTGGCCGCGCTTCGGCTGCTGCCGGTGTCGCCGCTGCCGCAGGTGGACTTCCCCACCATCTCGGTGTCTGCGTCGCTGCCCGGCGCCAGCCCGGAAACGATGGCCGCCACCGTGGCGACGCCGCTGGAGCGCGCGCTGGGCACCATTGCCGGCGTGACGGAAATCACCTCCAGCAGCTCGCTCGGCTCGACCCGCGTGACGCTGCAGTTCGACCTGTCGCGCAATATCGATGGCGCGGCGCGCGACGTGCAGGCGGCGATCAACGCCTCGCGCGCGACGCTGCCGACCAGCCTGCCCAACAACCCGACCTACCGCAAGGTCAACCCCGCCGACGCGCCGATCATGATCATCGCGCTGACCTCGCCGACAATGACGCGCGGGCAGCTCTACGATGCGGCATCGACCATCCTCGCGCAGAAGCTGTCGCAGGTGGAAGGCGTGGGACAGGTCACCATCGGCGGCGCCTCCTTGCCGGCGGTGCGGGTCGAGCTGAACCCGACCGCGCTGAACAACTACGGCATCTCGCTGGAGGATGTGCGCAACACCATCAGCGCGACCAACGCCAACCGGCCGCTCGGCACGCTGGAGAACACCAGCAACAACTGGCAGGTCTACGCCAACGACCAGATGATGAAGGCGGAAGACTACATGCCGCTGATCATTCGCTACGCCACGCCGGGCACGTACTCGTCGGCGTCGGCGGGCGCGCTGATCGCCAGCACGGCCAATGCGACCGCCAGCGGCGGCGTCAGCACCAAGGTGGTCAACGGCGTCACCGTGACCACGCTGACCACCAGCAGCGGCACCACCACCATCACCAGCGGCGCCACCGGGGGCACCAGCGCCACCAGCGGCCCCAACTCGTTCGCGGTGCCGGTGCGGCTGCGCGACGTGGCCAACGTGGTCGATTCGGTGCAGGACATCCGCAACGCGGGCTCGGCCAACGGCAAGCCGTCGGTGCTGCTGGTGCTGAACCGCTCGCCCGGCGCCAACATCATCGAGACCGTCGACCGTGTGCGCGAGATGCTGCCGAACCTGCAGAAGATGATCCCGGCAGCGATCTCGATGGACGTGATGATGGACCGCACGCCCACCATCCGCGCTTCGCTGCGCGAGGTCGAGCACACGCTGATGATCTCGGTGGCGCTGGTGATCATGGTGGTGTTCATCTTCCTGCGCAACGTGCGCGCGACGCTGATCCCCAGCGTGGCGGTGCCGGTCTCGCTGATCGGCACCTTCACGGTGATGTACCTGGCGGGGTTCTCGCTGAACAACCTGTCGCTGATGGCGCTGACGATCGCCACCGGCTTCGTCGTCGACGATGCCATCGTGGTGCTGGAGAATATCTCGCGCCATCTGGAGGAAGGCATGAAGCCGCTGGCGGCCGCGCTGCGCGGCGCGCGCGAGGTTGGCTTCACGGTACTGTCGATGAGCCTGTCGCTGATCGCGGTGTTCATTCCGCTGCTGATGATGGGCGGCATCGTGGGGCGCCTGTTCCAGGAATTCGCGATCACGCTGTCGGTGGCGATCCTGGTGTCGCTGGTGGTGTCGCTGACCACCACGCCGATGATGTGCGCACGCCTGCTGCGTCCGGCCGAGCCGCAGAACCAAGGCCGCTACTTCCGTGCCACCGAGCGCATGTTCCAGTGGATGCATGACGGCTACGCGCGCTCGCTGTCGACGGCGCTGCGCTTCAGCCCGCTGGTGTGGCTCGTGCTGATCGCCACCATCGCGCTCAATGTCTGGCTGTATGTGATCGTGCCCAAGGGCTTCTTCCCGCAGCAGGACACGGGCCGGCTGATCGGCTTTATCCGCGCCGACCAGGCGACCTCGTTCCAGGCCATGCGCGGCAAGCTCGACAGCTTTATCAGGATCGTGCAGTCGGACCCGGCGGTGGACAACGTGACCGGCTTTACCGGCGGCTCGCAGCGCAACACGGGACAGATGTTCGTCACGCTCAAGCCCCTGTCGGAGCGCAAGGAGTCTGCCGATGCGATCATCGCGCGACTGCGCGGCAAGCTGGCCAAGGAACCTGGCGCGAGCCTGTTCCTGCAACCGGTGCAGGACATCCGCATCGGCGGGCGGCAAAGCAGCTCGCAGTACCAGTTCACGCTGCAGTCCGACGACCTGGAGGTGCTGCGCGCGTGGGAGCCCAAGGTGCGCGCGGCGCTGTCCAACCTGAAGGGGCTGGAGGACATCGACACCGACACCAACGACAAGGGACTGCAGACCTCCGTGATCATCGACCGCGACGCGGCGTCGCGCCTGGGCGTGACCGCGCAGCAGGTGGATGCGGTGCTGAACAACGCCTTCGGCCAGCGGCTGGTGTCGACCATCTACCATCCGCTCAACCAGTACCGCGTGGTGATGGAGCTGAGCCCGGAATACCTGCAGGGCCCGAACGCGCTCAAGGACATCTACGTTGTTACCGGCAACGGCAACCGCGTGCCGCTGTCCGCATTCGCGCGCGTGACCCCGACCAGCACGCCGCTGGGCGTGAACCACCAGGGCCAGTTCGCGGCATCGACGATCTCGTTCAACCTGGCGGAAGGGACTTCGCTGTCGCAGGCGACCGATGCGATCCACCGCGAGATGGCGCGCATCGGCGTGCCGGAAACGCTGCGCGCCAACTTCCAGGGCGGCGCCAAGGCGTTCCAGGATTCGCTCAAGAGCCAGCCGATCCTGATCCTGGCCGCGCTGATCACGATCTACATCGTGCTGGGCGTGCTGTATGAAAGCTACGTGCACCCGCTCACCATCCTGTCGACGCTGCCTTCGGCCGGCGTGGGCGCGCTGCTGGCGCTGATGGCGTCGAAGACGGACTTCAGCATCATCGCGCTGATCGGCGTGATCCTGCTGATCGGCATCGTGAAGAAGAACGCGATCATGATGATCGACTTCGCCATCGACGCCGAGCGCCGCGAAGGGCTGTCTCCGCGCGAAGCCATCTACCGCGCCTGCCTGTTGCGCTTCCGCCCGATCCTGATGACGACCATGGCCGCGCTGCTGGGCGCGGTGCCGCTGGCGATCGGCCGCGGCGACGGTGCCGAGCTGCGCGCGCCGCTGGGCATCTCCATTGTCGGCGGCCTGGTGGTAAGCCAGTTGCTGACGCTGTACACCACGCCGGTGGTCTACCTGACGCTGGACCGCTGGCGCCTGAAGGTCAAGGCCTGGCGCGAGCGCCGCCGCGGCGATCGCGGCACGCCTGACCAACCGGCCGCTGTCTGAATTTGCAGAGATTCCACATGACTGTGTTTCACCCTGTGTTTAGCCCTGTGTTTAGCCGAATGCTGACCCATGCCCTGCCGCTGCCGCTGGCGTGCGCGCTGCTGCTGGCCGGCTGCGCGGTCGGCCCCGACTACAACCGGCCCGATGCGCCGGTGCCGGAAGCGTTCAAGGAAGCGACCGACACCACTACCGATGCCAATGCCTGGCGCGGCGACTGGAAGACCGCCGAGCCGCAGGATGCCATCGCGCGTGCCGACTGGTGGACGGTCTTCGGCGATCCGCAGCTCGATGCGCTGATGTCGGAAGTGCAGATTTCCAACCAGAACATCAAGGCGGCGGAAGCGCAGTATCGCCAGGCCGTGGCCGCGCTGCAGGCCGCGCGTGCCGGCTTCTTCCCGACCGTCGATGCGCAGGCGGGTGCGTCGCGCGCGCGCGGCGCCAGCGGCAACACGCTCAACGGTCAGAGCCTGACGCTGGGCGCGACCTGGGAGATCGACGTGTGGGGCCGCGTGCGCCGCCAGGTGGAAAGCAGCGAAGCCAGCGCGCAGGCGAGCCAGGCCGACCTGGCCTCGACGCTGCTGTCGACGCAGGCGACGCTGGCGCAGAGCTATTTCCTGCTGCGCGTGGCCGATGCGCAGAAGGCGCTGCTCGACCGCACCGTGGCCGACTACCAGAAGTCGCTGCAGCTGGTGCAGAACCAGTACGCCGCCGGCACCGCGCAACGCTCCGACGTGCTGCAGTCGGAGACCCAGCTCAAGAGCGCGCAGGCACAACAGATCGACATCCAGATCACGCGCGCGCAGCTGGAGCACGCCATTGCCGTGCTGGTCGGCAAGCCGCCCGCGGCGCTATCGCTGGCCGCGGACGATTTCCGCAAGGCCCCGCCGCTCGTGCCGGGCGCGGTGCCGTCGGAACTGCTGGAGCGCCGCCCCGACATCGGCGCGGCCGAGCGCCGCATGGCGTCCGCCAACGCGCAGATCGGCGTGGCGCAGGCCGCTTACTACCCGACGCTGTCGCTGTCGGCCAGCGGCGGGCTGACCGCCAGCACGCTGGCGCGCTGGATGTCGCTGCCGGACCGCATCTGGTCGATCGGCGGCGGGCTGGCCGGCACGCTGTTCGACGGCGGGCTACGCAGCGCGGCCAAGGCGCAGGCCGTGGCCGCCTATGACCAGACCGTGGCCAACTATCGCCAGACCGTGCTGTCGGCGTTCCAGGAAGTGGAGGACAACCTTGCCGCGCAGCGCCTGCTGGAGCAGGAAGCGGTGGTGCAGAACGACGCGCTGCGCTCCGCGCGCGAGGCGCTGGTACTGGTCAACAACCGCTACCGCGCCGGCACCGCGGGCCTGCTCGACGTGCTGACGGCGCAGACCGCGGCCTACACCGCCGAGCGCACCGCGCTGTCTATCGCCGGGCGCCAGTACACGGCGGCGGTGGTACTGATCAAGGCGTTGGGCGGCAACTGGCATCCGCAGCCATTGGATGGCGCGACCGGCGGCAGGCCCGCCGGCGCCACACCCGCTACGCCCGCTACACCCGCCGCACCCGCCACCACAGTCGGCCAGCGCTAGGCGCCGCGCTGCGGCGCGTTCGGCAATGGCTGCGCGCAGATGCGCTCGCGCAGCCAGGTGGCGGCCTTGCCCAGCGGCCGCTGCTTGTGCCACACCAGTTCCATCGCCACCGGCCAGTCCTGCTGCTGGAACGCCAGCGGCGGCGACACCAGTTGCGCTGCGGCCGGCGAGTTGGCCACCACGTGCCACGGCACGAACGCCCAGCCGAGCCCGCGCTTGACCAGCTCCACGATGACCCACTGGCTTTCCACCCACCACACGTCCGCCGCCACGCGCAGGCGCATCTTCTCTTCGCTGTCGGTACGCGTGGCAACCATCAGCTGCCGGTAGCGCTTCAGTTCTTCCCAGTCCACGCGCTGCGACGCCAGCGGATGGTCGGGCGCGCACAGGATCTGCATCGGCATCCAGCCCAGCGCATGGAAGCCCAGTTCGGGCGGCAGCACTTCCTGCCGCCACATGATGCCGAGGTCGGCGCCGCCCTCCAGCACCAGCCGGCTGACGTCTTCCATCAAAGGGAACAGCACTTCCAGTTCGACCGCCGGGAAGCGGCCGGAGAACGCTTCGAGCAACTGGCCCAGCGTTTCTTCGGGATAGAGTTCATCGACGGCGAGCACCAGCCGCGTCTCCACGCCCTCGCCCAGGCTCTTGGCCACGCCGCGGAAGTGCTCGCAGCGCTCCAGGATCACGCGCGCCTCCGCCAGCAGCCGCTCGCCGGCCGGCGTCAGCACGGGATAGCGGCCGGTGCGGTCGAACAGTGCGTTGCCGACGTCGATCTCCAGGTTCGACACGGCGGCGCTGACCACGGACTGGGCCTTGCCGAGCCGGCGCGCGGCGGCGGAAAAAGAGCCGGCTTCCGCAGCAGCGACGAAAGCCTGGAGTTGGTCTAGTGAGAGACTCATACGACGCCCTTCTGCGAGATCTATCGGTTCTGGCGATAGTATCCAACTTGGCAATCCCTGCAAAGCAGATAGACTTGGCCCGGTCTGAAATTCTTGCCTCGCAGGAGAAAACCATGCGCACTACCCGGGACCGGATCCGCCACGCCGTTGGCTTCGAGGTTGTCGGCCTGCTGATCTTCGCGCCGCTGGCCAGCTGGGCCTTTGGCTACAAGCTGCACGAGATGGGCCTGATCGGCGCGGTCGCGTCGCTGATCGCGACCGGCTGGAACTACTTGTACAACCTGCTGTTCGACAAGGCCATGCTGCGCATGACCGGGCAGGTCCGCAAATCGGTCAAGGTGCGGGTGCTGCACGCGATCCTGTTCGAGCTGGGCCTGCTGGTGGTGTTCCTGCCGGCGCTGGCGTGGTACCTGAATATCAGCCTGATCGATGCCCTGATCATGGATATCGCCGTGGCCGTCTTCTACATGGTCTACGCGCTGGTGTACAACTGGCTGTATGACATCATTTTCCCGGTGCCGTCGCTGAAGCACGCCGCCAGGCCCGACGGCGCGGCGGCCGGCTGAGGCCGGGTTTTTCCTGACCCCGGACAGGCCACTCCGGGGTGTTTCCCCGCCTTGCCGCGCGGACGCGAATTGTTATACTCCATAACAAAATTCGACGACCGGGCGCGTGCCTGCGCGCCGCAAGCGGGGAGACAACATGAAGATCGCAATCGCCGGCGGCGGCATCGGCGGGCTGACGCTGGCGCTGCTGTGCCACCGCCACGGCATCGACGCCGAAGTCTGGGAAGCCAGCGAATCCTTGCGCCCGCTGGGCGTGGGCATCAACCTGCTGCCACACGCGGTACGCATCCTGTCCGATCTCGGTCTGCGCGATGCGCTGGCCGAGATCGCGGTCGAGACCTCGTCGCTCTCGTACTACAACAAGCTGGGCCAGCGAATCTGGCATGAGCCGCGCGGGCTGGCGGCGGGTTACGACTGGCCGCAGTTCTCGATCCATCGCGGCGAGTTCCAGATGTTGCTGCATCGCACCGTAGTCGAGCGACTGGGTGCCGATGCAGTCCACACCGGGCATGCGTTCGAGACCATGCTCGATACCGGGGCGCGCGGGCCGGTTCGGTTCGGTCTGCGCCGCCGCGGCGATGGTGCCGAGGTGCAAGCCAGCGCCGATGTGCTGGTCGGCGCCGACGGCATCCACTCCACCGTGCGCCGCCACTTCTACCCCACCGGCGACGCGCCGCGCTTCTCGCGCCGCATGCTGTGGCGCGCGGTTACCGAAGCGCCGCCCTACCTCGACGGGCGCTCGATGTTCATGGCCGGTCACCAGGACCAGAAGTTCGTCGCCTATCCCATCTCCGAACCACTGCGCCGGCAGGGCCGCTCGCTGGTCAACTGGATCGCCGAGCTGCGCGTGCCCGACAGCGTGCCGGACACCCCGCCGCGCAGCGACTGGAACAAGCAGGTCGACAAGTCAGTGTTCCGGGCGCAGTTTGCTGACTGGCGGTGGGACTGGATCGACATTCCCGCGCTGATCGACGGTGCCGAGGCGATCTACGAATTCCCGATGGTCGATAAGGATCCGCTGCCGCGCTGGACCTTCGATTGCGTCACGTTGCTGGGAGATGCCGCGCACCCGATGTACCCGATCGGCTCGAACGGCAGCGCACAGGCGATCCTGGATGCGCGCTACCTGCTCGACAGTCTGCTGGGTACGCAGGATACCTCTTACGCACTGCGCGAATACGAGGCGGAACGCCTGCCGCGCACTGCTGGTATCGTGCTGCGCAACCGCATGAACGGGCCGGAGCAGGTGATGCAGCTGGCGGAGGAGCGCGCGCCGCAGGGGTTCAGCGATATCGGGCAGGTGATTCCGCGCGCCGAGCTGGAGGCGATTTCGCTGCGGTACAAGCAGCTGGCGGGGTTCGACCGGCAGTCGATGCAGGGAACGAAGTAGATCGGAGGCCAACGGTTTTGGATGCACCCAAGCCGCCCGAACTAGCCTAAGCAAGGTGTTCTCCCTCTCCCCTCATGGGGAGAGGGTTGGGGTGAGGGGTGGGCTAGCTAGGCACCACATCAAGCAAGGCCAGCTGTTTTGAGCCCACGGACATCAGCCTTTGACCCGCCTGCCCTCACCCCCGGCCCCTCTCCCGCAAGCGGGAGAGGGGAGCAAACCGTCAGGAATTGAAAACCCATAAGATCATCTAGCATCGAGGAGAACAACCATGGCGCCCCATACCACTGCCAGGCTCACCCGTCTCGCCATTGTCGTCGCCGCGGCCTTCACCGCCACCGCCGCACTGGCCGACATCACCGTCGGCGTCAGCCTGTCGACGACGGGCCCGTCCGCTTCGCTCGGCATCCCGCAGAAGAATTCGATGCCGTACCTGCCGCAGAAGATCGGCGGCGAGGACGTGCGCTACATCGTACTGGACGACGCCTCCGATCCCACCCAGGGTGCCAAGGTCGCCCGCCGCTTCATATCCGAGGACAAGGTCGACATCATCCTCGGCTCATCCGCGGTCGCGCCGTCGATCGCCATTGCCGAGGTCGCCGAGGAAAGCCAGACCGTCCAGCTCGCCTTTTCGCCGATCGAACTCAAGCCCGGCCGGGGTGCCTGGACCTTCCGGCTGGCGCAGCCGGTGCGGCTGATGGCCAATGCCGTCGCCGCCACCGCCAAGACCAAGGGCGTCAAGACCATCGGCTTTATCGGCTTTGCCGACGCATACGGCGAAACCTGGCTGAAGGATTTCACCGCTGCCGCCACCGCCAACGGCCTGCGCCTGATCGCCACCGAGCGCTACGGCCGCGCCGATACCAGCGTGACCGCGCAGGCCATCAAGCTGATCGCCGCCAAACCCGATGCCATCCTGATCGCCGGCGCCGGCACCGGTGCTGCGCTGCCGCACACCACGCTGCGCGAGCGCGGCTACGGCGGCGCCATCTACCAGACCCACGGCGCCGCCACCAAGGACCTGATCCGCATCGGCGGACGCCTGGTCAATGGTGCGATCCTGCCGGCGGGGCCGGTGATCGTGCCGGAGCAGTTGCCAGCCGGCGATCCGGTACGCAAGCCGGGACTCGACTACGTCACCCGCTACGAGAAGCAATACGGCGCCGAATCGCGCACGCAGTTCGGCGCGCATGCCTACGATGCGGGGCTGGTGCTTGAGCGGATCGTGCCGGTGGCGCTGAAAAGCGCCAAACCGGGGACGCCGGCATTCCGCCAGGCGCTGCGACACGCGCTGGAGACCGAGAGGGACATCGTGGTGTCGCACGGCGTGCTCAATTACAGTGGGCAAGACCACTATGGCTTTGACCAGCGCGGCCGCGTTATGCTGACGATCGACAACGGCAACTGGAAACTACTTCAATGATCCCCCACGCATCCGGTGCATCCGACGCACCGGCAGGCAAGACTGGCAGCACGCACACCGCCAGCTCGCGGCGCAAGCCGCGCGAGCCGCTTGCGCCGGATCCGGCGGTGGCTGACGGCGGCTTCGATCCGCATGTACCCAATGTCGACTATGGCGTGCTCGACAGCCTGATCGGCTACGCCATCCGGCGCGCGCAGATCCGCATCTACGAGGATTTCGTGCTGTCGCTGTCGCAGTGGCAGATCACCCCGCCGCGCTTCTCGGCCCTGGTGATCATCTCGCGCAATCCGCACCTGAAACTGACCGATCTGGCGCGTATCCTGGGCATTGCGCGCTCGGGTGCGGTGCTGCTGGTCGATGCGCTGGAAGAGATGAACCTGGTCGCGCGCCGCCCGGCGGCGGGCGACCGGCGCGCCTACAGCCTGGTGCTGACGCCATCGGGCCGCAAGACGCTGGACGCTGCCACGCGCGCAGTGGTCGAGCATGACGCGCATGTAGGCAGCGCGCTGTCCGACAGCGACCAGGCCACGCTGAAATCGCTGCTGTCCCGGCTGGCGCCGCCGCGCGCCGGCTGAGCGCCACAGCTACCGTCATCCGGCAGGCGCTTGCCATGCGTTAACATGGCCGCCATGCCAAGAACAACCACCACGCGAACCGCATCGCGGCCTGGCGCGCTGCTGCGCCGCCTGTCGCCTCTTCTTGCCGCCGCCTTGCTGATGGCCGGTGGGCCTGTCATCGCGCCGGCGCTGGCCAAGCCGTCGGCCAAGGTACAGAAATCCCAGAAGGTCCATAAAAGCGGGAAGGCACAGAAGGACCAGATTGCCGGCAAGGCGGCAAAAGCCACGCCTTCCGCCAATCCTGGCCTGGTGCAGGCCGGCGTGCCGGCGCAGGTGGCCGCGGCCTTGCGCCGCGCCGGCGTGCCGGCTTCGGCCGCGAGCTTCTACGTAGTCAAACTGGGCGCACCCAGCGCGCGCGCCAGCTGGAACGCGCAGCAGCCGATGAATCCGGCCTCGACCATGAAGCTGGTCACGACCTTCGCCGGCCTGCAGCTGCTGGGACCCGAGTACCGCTGGCAGACCGCGCTCTACGCCGACGCGCAGCCCGGCTTCGACGGCACCGTCAACGGCAATGTCTACCTGCGCGGCCGCGGCGATCCCAAGCTGGTGCCGGAGGAAATGGCCAAGCTGGTCGCCAGCGCCCACGCCGGGGGGGCCGCCGCCATCAACGGCGACCTGGTGCTGGACCGCAGCTACTTTGCCGATGGCCTGAACGGCAACGGCACCATCGACGGCGAAGTGCAGCGCGCCTATAACGTCGGCCCCGATGCCCTGCTCTATGCCTTCAAGACGCTGTCGTTCACGCTGACGCCGGATCCCGTCACGCAGACGGTGGCGGTCAGCGTCACGCCGGAGCTGGCGCAACTCAAGCTCGACAACCAGCTGACGCTGACCAACGGCCGCTGCGGCGACTGGCAGAGCCGCGCCACTCCCAGCGTGCAGCCACAATCCGACGGCACCGTGCTGGCATCGTTCGCCGGCGACTATTCGAGCGACTGCGGCGAGCACGTGCTCAATATCGCCACGCTGTCGCATGCGGAATTCACCTGGGGCGGCTTTGTCGCCGAATGGCAGCGCGCCGGCGGGCGCTTTACCCACTTGCCGGCGTTGCGCAGCGGCAAGGTGCCGCGCGGCGCGGTGCTGCTGGCGCGCCACTATGGCCTGCCGCTGGCCGACATCGTGCGCGACATCAACAAGTTTTCCAACAACGTGATGGCGCGCCAGCTGTTCCTGACCATCGGCGCCGAACTGGACCGCGGTGGCCCGGCCAGCCCCGAGCGCTCGATCCGCGTGGTGCGGCGCTGGCTCGCGAAGCAGGGGCTGGACATGCCCGGGCTGGTGCTGGACAACGGCTCCGGCCTGTCGCGCGAGGAACGCATCAGCGCCTACGACATGGCGCGCCTGCTGCAGCAGGCCGCGGCCAGCAACGTGGGCCCGGTGCTGGTCGATTCGCTGCCGGTGCTGGGCGTCGACGGGACGCTGCGCAACCGGCTGACCCGCGCCAATGCGGCCGGCAGCGGCTACCTCAAGACCGGCACGCTGGCCGACGTACGGGCGCTGGCCGGCTATGTCGACGCGGAAGACGGCAACCGCTACGTGCTGGTGAGCATGATCAACCACCCCAACGCCTCGCAGGCGCAGGAGGCGCACGACGCGCTGATGCAGTGGGTGTATCGCGGCGCGCCCTGAGATCGCGCCGGCGTTGGCGGATAGACCACCCCGCGTGGCCTGCCGCCAACGCCGGCGCGTCATTTTGTTAAGTGCCCACTTACCAGGGCGCGTTCCGACCCTATAATGCCAAGGTGCCGGCCGCGTCCTGCGGCGGCAGCTTTCCGGCCCGGCCCTCGGCGCCGGGCCTGCATTGCCCCTTTCCTCTGACATGACTTCCCGACAACCCTCGGTGTGGTTGCGCTTCTGGCATCGCTTCGCACCCGCCGAGCGCGACGGCTTCATGGCCGGCGTGCGCCGCTTTGCCCCCTCCCTTCCCGCGGTTTTCTCCTGGGGCCTCGTCACCGGCGTGGCGATGAGCAAATCGGTGCTGACCGTGCCCGAAGCCATCGGCATGTCGCTGCTGGTCTATGCCGGCTCGGCGCAGCTGGCGGTGCTGCCGCTGTTCGCCGCCGGGCTGCCGCTGTGGACCATCTGGCTGACCGCGGCCATGGTCAACCTGCGCTTCGTCATCTTCAGCGCCGCCATGCAGCCGCATTTCAGCTACCTGTCGCTGGCGCGGCGCACGGTGCTGGGCTTCTTCAACGGCGACCTGCATTTCGTCTACTTCATGCAGAAGTATTCGACGCCGGGCTATGAGCCCGGCAAGGAAGGCTACTTCTGGGGCATGGCGTTGACCAATTTTGCGATGTGGCAGGTGTCGTCGATCCTGGGCATCGTGCTGGCGAGCCTGTTCCCGGACAGCTGGGGGCTGGGGCTGGCGGGCACGATGGCGCTGATCCCGGTGATGATCGCCACCATCAATTCGCGCTCCACGCTGATGGCTGTGGTGATTTCGGCGGTGTTGGCGTTGTTGTGCTTTGACCTGCCGTACCGGCTCGGGCTGGTGGTGGCGGTGGTCGGTGCGATTGCCGCGGGCATGGCCAGCGACGAGCTGGCTGCACGCGCCACGCTGCGCGGCATCCGCCGGCACAGGCCCGCGCCGATCGCCAACAAAGCGGCCAACACAGCGGCCAGCAGTGCAGCTAACGCAGCGGACGCGCCGCCGGGAGACCGCGCATGAGCCATACCGAAGTCTGGATCGCGCTGGTCGGCATGGCGATCGTTACCGTGGTCACGCGGGCCTTGTTCCTGATGGCCGGCGAGCATGTCACGGTGCCGGACCGTATCCAGCGCGCACTGCGCTATGCGCCGGCCGCGGCACTGGCGGCGATCATCCTGCCGGACCTGATGACGTGGCAGGGGCATTTCACGGTGGCGTTGTCGAACTACAAGCTGGTGGCCGCGGTTGCTGCGACGGTGTTCTATCTGCTGACGCGGCGCATGGTGGGGATGATTGCGGTGGGGATGGCAGTGTATACGGCATTGCGGCTGGTTGTTGGCTAAAGGCTTCCTGCGAGCCCCGCGTGTGGGGCTGGATAGCACATGGGTCGAAATCGCTACGGCCTGGTTGCGACGTAAAGGTGACGAACCACAATCCTTCGCTGTCGCACTGAACGTCGATCTCATAGCGGCAGTGAAGGAGGTCCGTTAGGCGATGCAACTCGGAAACCGTAACCAGCGTCTGGCCGGCGGGCGTGTCCGAGGACGGGGGTGATCCGGGCAATGTCATGATTCCTCCGGGCGGGGCGGGGCCAGTTGCGGTCTCATGGCAAGAGATGTGCTGGTTGCTGCGCGACAGTTCGCCCGTGAGATATCCGACATCTCCCCAAAGGGATCATTGCTTCAGATCATGATTTGGCAACGTTGCCATGCGATTGGGAATTTTCCTGTCGTCAGTTGCTTGGTTAGCTGGCTGGGTGGACATGGCTGACTGGAAGCGTCCTACCGGCACTCAACCAAGGTATGGGAACTAGATTCCCAACTGCCGTGCCGCCAGGTCCCACGGTGTAGTAGTCCGTGCGCATGCCGGAGGTGATGTACAGCTTGGTGCCGTTGACCAGGTAGTGGCCGCCCTCGCGCTGGTCGCGAGTTGCGCGGCATCGGAGCCGGCGGCGGGTTCAGTGATGGCCAGCGCGGAGACATTCTCGCCAGCCAGGATCTCGGGCAGAGGTCGAGCGTTTCGAAGTGCCGGGCCTGCATGCCCTCAACTTCCTGCTGCACGCCGCGCTGGGCGGTGGCGGCGTCGCCAGCCTGCGCTCCGACCCGCTTGGCAAGAGCTACGCGCAGATGCTGCTGGATTTCCCACTTTCCTTGCAGCGGAATTGCGCCTGAGGCCCGGCGCGGCCTTAGCCGGCGAACGCCGCCGCTGCCCGCTCCAACCGGTCCCGCACGCCCGCCCACTCTTGTCCTTCGGGCAAGGGCTCGAACACCAACTGCGTATAGCCCTGCTTGTCGAGCTTGCGCAGCAGCCGGTACAACTCGCGCGCGTACGCAGCCGCATCAACTGGCGCCTGCACCCAGGTGCAGCGCTGGTCCGCCAGCGGCGCGCGCCCGACCCATGCCACGCGGGCATCGTCAGGCAGCGCGGTCAGACGCGCCGATGCCGACTGCGCATCCGCCAGCAACAGCGGCGTATGCGGGGCGTAGTGGGCCTTCAGCGTGCCAGACGCGCGCGGTGCCGCAGCGTCGGGCGGCAGCGGCGCCTCGCCCAGCACCTGCGCGAGCATCCCCACGGTGATGGCGCCCGGACGCAGCAGCACCGGACCGATGCCCTGGCCGAGCCGCGACAGGTCGACGATGGTCGATTCAATCCCGATCTCCACCCCATCGCCGTCCAGCACATAGACCGCATCGCCAAACTCGTCGCGCACATGCTGCGCGGTGGTCGGGCTGACCTGGCCGAACTTGTTGGCCGATGGCGCCGCAACGCCGCCACGGCCGCGCTTGAAGCGCGACAGCAATGCCTGCGCTACAGGGTGCGACGGGCAGCGCAGGCCGATGCTGTCCTGGCCGCCGGCAACCGTGGCATCGATATGCGCCGCGCGCTTCAGAATCAGTGTCAGCGGGCCGGGCCAGAAGGCGTCGATCAGCTGCTGCGCGGCTTGCGGCACCTCATCGGTCCAGTAGCCGATATCGGCACCATCCACCACATGCACGATCAGCGGATGGTTGGGTGGCCGTCCCTTGAGCGAGAAGATGCGGCCGACCGCCTCGGGATTCTCGGCGTCGGCGCCAAGCCCGTAGACCGTCTCGGTCGGGAAAGCGACCAGTTGCCCCGCCTCGAGCAGGCGGACGGCTTCATCGAGTTCAGCAGTCGTAGGCGTGCGCGGCGACATCGTGTTCCTTGCGTCGAATCAAAGCGGGATATCAGAGCGAAATATGCAGTGCCTGCGCGGCGGCGGCAAAGGCCGCGTCGGCCGCTTCGGCATGCTCGCCGATGCAGTTGACGTGCCCCATCTTGCGCGACGGACGCGCATCGTTCTTGCCGTACAGGTGCAGCTTGGCGCCGGGCTGCGCCACCACCTCGTCCCACGCGGGGGTGCGTTCCAGCCCGAACTCGAACCACACATCGCCCAGCAGGTTCAGCATCTTGCCGGCCGAATGCTGGCGCGTGCTGCCCAGCGGCAGGCGGGCCATGGCGCGCACCTGCTGCTCGAACTGGCTGGTCTCGCACGCATCCATGGTGATGTGGCCCGAGTTGTGCGGGCGCGGCGCCATTTCGTTGGCGACCAGCGAGCCGTCGGTCAGCACGAAGAACTCGATGCACAGCACGCCGACATAGCCCATTTCCGTGGCGATGGCGGCAGCCGCCGCGCGGGCGCGGTCGGCGATGGCGGGCGAGACGCTGGTCGACGGCATTTCCGTCGAGAACAGGATGCCGTCGCGGTGCACGTTTTCGGCCAGCGGCCAGGTCGCGGTGGAGCCGTCCGCGGCGCGCGCGGCCAGTACCGAGACTTCATAGGCCAGCGGCAGCATCTGTTCCAGCACGCACGGCACATGCTGCATCGCCTTCCAGGCGGCGCGCACGTCGTCGCGTGTCTTCACGCGGGCCTGGCCCTTGCCGTCGTAGCCCATGCGCGCAGTCTTGAGGATGCCGGGCAGCACGTGGTCGGGCAACTGGTCGACGTCGGCGTCGTGCTGGATCACCCAGTGCGGGGCCGTCGGCACGCCGGTGCGCTCGGCACAGGCGGCGAAGAACTTCTTCTCGCCGATGCGGTTCTGCGCGATCGACACGCAGTAGCCGCGCGGCGCGACAAACGAACCCAGTTGCTCGAGCCGGTCCAGCGACAGCGACGGCACGTTCTCGAACTCGGTGCTGACCGCCTGGCACAGCTTGGCCATCTCGGCCAGCGCGGCCTCGTCGGTGTACTGGGCGCAGATATGCTTGTCGGCCACCGCGCCCGCCGGGCTGTCCTGGTCCGGATCGAGCACGCACACGCGATAGCCCATCGTCTGCGCAGCATGCGTGAACATGCGGCCGAGCTGGCCGCCGCCGAGCATGCCCAGCCACGCGCCGGGCAGGATGGGCGCGTCGGGACGGTCGACGCCGAACTCGGCGCGCGATTCCGGCGTGTGGGCTTCGGAGAGGTAGGGATGGATATCGGTGGGCATTGCTCGGTTCCGTGTGGGTCCGGAGAATTACAGCGGCAGCATTACAGCGGCAAAGTCATGGCGCGCGCGGCTTCGGTCTGCTTCGCGCGGAAGGCTTCCAGCGCGGCGGCCAGCGCGTCATCGGTGGTCGCCAGCGTGGCGATCGCATGCAGCGCGGCATTGGCGGCGCCTGCTTCACCGATCGCGAAGGTGGCGACCGGCACGCCCTTGGGCATTTGCACGATCGACAGCAGCGAGTCCTCGCCGCGCAGGTACTTCGACGGCACGGGCACGCCGAACACCGGCACGATGGTCTTGGCGGCGATCATGCCCGGCAGGTGTGCGGCACCGCCGGCGCCGGCGATGATGGCGCGGATGCCGCGGCTGCGCGCGGTCTCGGCGTAGCGGAACATGTCGTCGGCCATGCGGTGCGCGGACACCACCTGCGCTTCGAACGGCACGCCGAAATCCTTCAGCATGGCCACCGCGTGCTGCATCACGTCCCAGTCGGAACTGCTGCCCATCACGACGCCGACCAGCGGCTTTTGATTATTGCTCACTTCAAGATCCTTCTTGTTTGCTCCCCTCTCCCGCCTGCGGGAGAGGGGCCGGGGGAGAGGGCCGGCGCGTCTCGACGCTTGGCGCCTTGCTAGACCACCCCTCTCCCCGGCCCTCTCCCGCTGAGGGGAGAGGGAGAACACCGTTGGCTATTGAAAGCCGGTGGCAACGAAATTACTTTAATTCTTCACCCGTCAGGCGCGTCAGCGCCTCACGATACTTCGCCGCCGTCTTCTCGATCACGTCATCCGGCAGTTGCGGCGCCGGCGCGGTCTTGGGCCACGGCTTGCCGTCGATGCGCACGGCTTCCAGCCAGTCGCGCACGAACTGCTTGTCGAACGACGGCGGGTTGGTGCCCACCTGATACGAATCGGCCGGCCAGAAGCGCGACGAATCGGCGGTCAGCACTTCGTCCATCAGCGTCAGTACGCCGTTGTCGTCCAGGCCGAATTCGAACTTGGTGTCGGCGATGATGATGCCGCGCGTGGCGGCAAATTCAGCCGCTTCCTTGTACAGGCGGATCGAGATTTCGCGCATCTGGCGCGCCAGCGCGATGCCGATGCGGGCCTCGACCTCGACGAACGAGATGTTCTCGTCGTGCTCGCCCATTTCAGCCTTGGCGGCCGGTGTGAAGATCGGCTCAGGCAGCTTCTGCGAGTTCTGCAGGCCGGCAGGCAGCGCGATGCCGCACACCTTGCCGGTAGCCTGGTAGTCCTTCCAGCCGCTGCCGGCGAGGTAGCCGCGCACCACGGCCTCGACCAGGATCGGCTTCAGGCGCTTGACCACCACGGCGCGGCCCTTGACCTGCTCCACTTCCTCCGGCGCGACCACGGTTTCGGGCGCGATGCCGGTCTCATGGTTCGGCACGATGTGCGCCAGCTTCTTGAACCAGAAGTCGGCCATCTGGTTCAGCACGCGGCCCTTGTCGGGGATCGGCTCGCCCATGATGACGTCGAAGGCCGACAGGCGGTCGGTGGTGACGATCAGCAGCTTGTCGGCGCCGACGGCGTAGTTGTCGCGCACCTTGCCGTGGCCCAGCAGCGGCAGCGAGTTGATGGAGGACTGGTAGAGAGCGTTGGACATGATGTAGTTGGCGAATCGCCGTCCGGTTTGCTCCCCTTTCCCGCTTGCGGGAGAGGGGCTGGGGGAGAGGGGGAGCGCATCAACGGCACCGTGGCACGGGCAACCGCCTGCCCTCTCCCCCGACCCCTCTCCCGCTAGCGGGAGAGGGGAGAAAACAATGCGGGGCTTCGTGCGGTAGCGAAGCCCCAGGCGTCAGCGTCGGCCCCGGCGGTGCGGGGCCAGGCACTGCTTACTGCACGACCTGCGCCAGCTTGCCCGACTTGTACTGCTGCGCGACGTCGATCAGCGTGACCGGCTTGATCTTGCTGGCCTGGCCCTCGCAGCCGAAGGAAATGTAGCGCGCCTTGCACACTTGCTTGGCGGCTTCGCGGGCCGGCTTCAGGTATTCGCGCGGGTCGAACTTGCTCGGGTTCTCGACAAAGAAGCGACGGATCGCGCCGGTCATGGCCAGGCGGATGTCGGTATCGATGTTGATCTTGCGCACGCCGTACTTGATGGCTTCCTGGATTTCCTCGACCGGCACGCCGTAGGTTTCCTTCATGTCGCCGCCGAACTTGCGGATTTCTTCCAGCAGTTCTTGCGGGACGGACGACGAGCCGTGCATCACCAGGTGGGTGTTGGGGATGCGGGCGTGGATTTCCTTGATGCGGCTGATCGCCAGGATGTCGCCGGTCGGCTTGCGGGTGAACTTGTACGCGCCATGCGAGGTGCCGATGGCGATGGCCAGCGCGTCCAGCTGGGTGGCCTTGACGAAGTCGGCGGCCTGCTCCGGATCGGTCAGCAGCATGGAGTGGTCCAGCACGCCTTCGGCGCCGATGCCGTCTTCTTCTCCGGCTTCACCGGTTTCCAGCGAGCCCAGGCAGCCCAGCTCGCCTTCCACGGTCACGCCGACGGCGTGGGCCAGTTCCACCACCTTGCGGGTGACGTCGATGTTGTAGTCGTACTCGGCCGGGGTCTTGCCGTCTTCGCGCAGCGAGCCGTCCATCATCACCGACGAGAAGCCCAGGTCGATCGCGCCCTGGCAGATCGCCGGCGACTGGCCGTGGTCCTGGTGCATCACCACCGGGATGTGCGGGTACGCTTCGACCGCGGCTTCGATCAGGTGGCGCAGGAAATGCTCGCCGGCGTATTTGCGGGCGCCGGCCGAAGCTTGCATGATCACCGGAGCGTTGACCTCGTCGGCCGCCTGCATGATGGCCTGCACTTGCTCGAGGTTGTTCACGTTGAAGGCCGGCAGGCCGTAGCTGTTCTCGGCTGCGTGGTCCAGCAGTTGGCGCATCGAAACGAGTGGCATGTCTAACTCCTAAATAAAAATGGGGTGTCTCTGTATTCTTCTGTCGGCGCTCAATGCCCCACCCTGACGATCTTCAGGGTGTTGGTACCGCCGGGCTGCCCCATCGGCTCGCCGATGGTCAGCACGATGAAATCGCCGCGCTGCACCACGCCCTGCGCCAGCAGCAGCTCTTCGGCCTGCTCCAGCGCGGTGTCGCGGTCGGCGCTGGATTGCAGCGGCAGCGGCACCACGTTGCGGTACAACTGCATCTTGCGCTGCGAGGCCAGGTTGGGCGTCATGGCGTAGATCGGCACATGGATGCGGTGGCGGCTCATCCACAGCGCGGTGGCGCCGGAATCGGTCAGCGCGGCAATCGCCTTCACCTGCAAATGATAGGCCGTGAACAGCGCACCCATCGCCACCGACTGGTCGATGCGCGAGAAGGTCTGGTTGAGGAAGTCGGTGTCGAGCTGCACCACCTCGGACTTCTCGGCCTCGATGCAGACCGCGGCCATGGCCTCGACGGTCTCGATCGGGTAGCGCCCGGCGGCGGTCTCGGCCGACAGCATCACGGCGTCGGTGCCGTCCAGCACGGCGTTGGCCACGTCCGACACCTCGGCGCGCGTCGGCACCGGATTGACGATCATGCTTTCCATCATCTGCGTCGCGGTGATGGTGAGCTTGTTGGCTTCGCGCGCCAGCTTGATCATGCGCTTCTGCAGCGCGGGCACTGCGGCGTTGCCGACTTCAACGGCGAGGTCGCCACGTGCCACCATGATGCCGTCGGATGCCTGCAGGATTTCTTCCAGCACGCCCGGGTGAATGGCCTCGGCGCGCTCGATCTTGGCGATCATGCGGGCCTTGTGGCCGTGCGGCTGGCCGGCCACGGCGGCCAGCTGGCGCGCCATTTCCATGTCGGTGGCGTTCTTCGGGAAGCTGACCGCGACATAGTCCGCGCCCAGGGCCATGGCGGTCTTGATGTCGTCCATGTCCTTGGCTGTCAAAGCCGGCGCCGACAGGCCGCCGCCCTGGCGGTTGATGCCCTTGTTGTTGGACAGGTCGCCGCCGATGCGCACGGTGGTGAAGATCTCGGTGCCAAGCACCCGCTCCACCACCAGCACGATCAGGCCGTCGTTCAGCAGCAGCAGGTCGCCCGGGCCGACGTCGCGCGGCAGGTCCTGGTAGTCCAGGCCAACGCGTTCCTGATTGCCGAGCTGGCAGGCGGAATCGAGGACAAAGGGGTCGCCCGGCTTGAGCGTGACCTTGCCCTGCTCGAACTTGCCGACGCGGATCTTGGGG
Source organism: Cupriavidus sp. NPDC089707 (assembly GCF_044748965.1). Lineage (NCBI taxonomy): Bacteria > Pseudomonadati > Pseudomonadota > Betaproteobacteria > Burkholderiales > Burkholderiaceae > Cupriavidus > Cupriavidus sp. NPDC089707. Next base: position 292,515 of record NZ_JBIVHB010000001.1, on the reverse strand, counting down.
CCCTGCAGGTCCGCCATGATCGCCACTTCGCGGCCACAAGCCTGGGCGGCTTCGCGCACCAGGCGGGCGCGGTCGATATGGTCCTGCGCGGTGCCGTGCGAGAAATTCAGCCGCACCACGTCGACCCCCGCGGCAATCATGCGCGTCAGGATCTCCAGCGAGCTGGAGGCGGGGCCAATGGTGGCAACGATCTTGGTGGAACGGGTCATGCGCGGGTTTCCTTGGTGAAGGACGGGGGCCCGGCACGGCGCCGGGCCTGGCGGATGCTTCAGCCTGCTGCGCGCTGTTCCAGCACTTCAAAGGCGGGCAGCTTCTTGCCTTCCAGGAATTCCAGGAACGCGCCGCCGCCGGTGGAGATATAACCGATGCGATCGGCAATGCCGTATTTGGCGATGGCGGCCAGCGTGTCGCCGCCGCCGGCGATCGAGAATGCCTTGGAATCGGCGATGGCCTGCGCCAGCACCCTGGTGCCGTTGCCGAACTGGTCGAACTCGAACACGCCCACCGGGCCATTCCAGACGATGGTGCCGGCGGCCTTCAGTTGCTCGGCCAGCAGGGCGGCCGTCTTGGGGCCGATGTCCAGGATCATGTCGTCGTCAGCCACGTCCTTGACGTCCTTGACAATCGCCGCGGCGGTTGCGCTGAATTCCTTGGCGCAGACCACGTCGACGGGAATGGGCACCGAGGCGCCGCGCCTGGCCATGATGTCGATGATGGCCTTGGCATCGCCGACCAGGTCGGCTTCCGCCAGCGACTTGCCGATCTTCAGGCCGGCAGCCAGCATGAAGGTGTTGGCGATGCCGCCGCCGACGACCAGGTTGTCGACCTTGTCGGCCAGCGACTTCAGGATGGTCAGCTTGGTCGAGACCTTGGAGCCGGCCACGATCGCCACCAGCGGACGGGCCGGCTGGCCCAGGGCCTTGCCCAGCGCGTCGATCTCGGCCGCCAGCAGCGGGCCGGCGCAGGCGATCGGGGCGTACCTGGCGATGCCATGGGTGGTGGCTTCAGCGCGATGCGCGGTGCCGAAAGCGTCGTTCACATAGACGTCACAGAGCTTGGCCATCTTCTGCGCCAGCTCGTCGCTGTTCTTCTTCTCGCCCTTGTTCACGCGGCAGTTTTCCAGCAGAACCACCTGGCCGGGCGCGACCTCGACGCCGTCGACCCAGTCCTGCACCAGCTTGACCTGCTTGCCCAGCAGCTCGGACAGGCGCGTGGCGATCGGCGCCAGGGAGTCTTCCGGCTTGAACTCGCCTTCGGTCGGGCGGCCCAGGTGGGAGGTGACCATCACTGCGGCGCCGGCGGCCAGGCAGGCCTCGATCGCGGGCACCGAGGCGCGGATGCGGGTGTCCTCGGTGATATTGCCGGCGTCGTCCTGCGGCACGTTCAGGTCGGCGCGGATGAACACCCGCTTGCCGGAGATTTTGCCTTGGGAAATCAGATCGGAAAGACGCAGGACAGTGGTCATGACGGTGAAAGGCGCGAGATTTCGCTGAAAAATCGGGGAAACGGGGATTTTACCTGATCGCGGTCAACGCTTTGGCGATTCCGGCTGCAACCAACTTTCAATGTGAATCAACACGCACAATTGGACTTTCTCCCCGGCCGACGCGCTTCGCTGCCTCCCCACGAAAGAAGGGTCAAGGGAATGTCCCCTTGCTCCCCCGAGTGCGGTAATGTATGCAACGTCTGCTACAACAGACACGCACTGACACCAGAGCCGGTCAAACAAACGGCCAGGATAGCACCAGGCGGATAACAACAAGGCATGCCGGCGTGCGCGGGGGCGCACAGCCGGCGCCGCGCATTGTTTTGTCGCGAATGCAGGGGGTAATCAGATGAAAGAAGCCGACATGCACGGAGCGATCCGTGGCTTGTACGAGGGCATTCTCGATCCCGGTGCCTGGCAGCAAAGCCTGCGCACCCTGACCGATATGGCCGGCTCGGCGCACGCCTCGATGATGGTCTGGGACACGGTACGCGACCAGGTCACCGTCAATGAAATCGTCAATCCGGTGGTGGAATTGTTCACCGAGTACGAATCGGATTTCCAGGCCATCGACCCGGCCAAGCAATTCGCGCCGCGGCTGCAGCCGGGCGCGTGGTACGTCGACGCGCGCGAGTTGGGCGAAGGCGCCATGGCGCGCCACCCGTTCTACCGCGATTTCTTCCACCGCTACGGCCTGCGCTCCTACGTGGCATGCCTGGTCGCGCGCCAGCCGCATTACGAAGTCTATTTCTCGATGCAGCGCGGTCGCACGCAGCCGCTGTTCTCGACCGACGACACCCGCGGCATGGACTGGATCATCCCGCATATGCGCAGCGCCATGGCCATGCGCGACCGCACGCTGGGGCTGACCGTGCTGGCGCGGCTGTCGTCGCAGCTGGTGGAGCGGCTCAACTTTGCGCTGCTGGTGTTTTCGCCGCAGCGCCAGGTGCTGCTGGGCAATCGCGCCGGCGAACGATGGGTGCGGCGCCTGGACCCGGCGGGCAAGGTCTCGGACTGGACCCTGTCGCGCCCCTTCGGTGAAATGCTGGCCGCGGCCTGCGATCCGCAGCGCGCGGTGGCCGCCCAGGCCGCGCGCGCCACCGACGGCAACGGCGCCAGCGCGCAGGTGATCGTGCTGCCGCTGCCGCCCTCGCACGCCTTTGCCGCGCAGTGGCAGGAGCCGGCGGCGCTGGTGGTAGTGCACGAGGACGATAGCGCGCCGCTGCTGCTGGCTCCCGTGCTGCGCGACCTGTACGGCCTGACGCCGGCGGAAACGCGGCTGGCGACCCAGCTCGCCGGCGGCCAGGGCCTGCCCGAAGCCAGCCAGCAGCTGAACATCCGCCACGAAACGGCGCGCACGCAGCTCAAGGCCGTCTTCCACAAGACCGGCACCAACAGCCAGGCCCAGCTCACCTACTTGCTTTCGCGCTTGGGCGCGGCGCTGGAAGCGGCCTGAATTCCATCCTCGCGCGGTACGCCGGCCGGCAACACCGGCAGCCCTGGCACAGCCGCGCGAAGGAAGTATCAAAAGTACGAAAAAGAAGAAAGAAAAACCATGAGCGACACGCCGATGCATGACACCATCCGCGCGCTGTACGAGGGGATCTTCGACGCCGATGCCTGGCGCCGCAGCCTGGGCGCGCTTTGCCAGGCCAGCGACAGCTCGCATGCACTGCTGCTGGTGCGCGATACGGTCCACGAACGCGTACTGGTGAACCAGGTGGTCAATCCCGTGCCCGAAGCGGTAGCCGCCTACAGCGAATACTACGCAGCCATCGATCCGGCCCTGCCCTTCGCCCAACGCATGTCGGTGGGCAACTGGTATATCGATTCGCGCGAGCTGGGTTCGCAGACGATGCGCCAGTCGCCGTTCTACGGCGAGTTCCTGCGCCAGTTCGAGCAATCGTCGGTGATGGCCTGCCTGATCGAGCGCAAGCCGCACTATGAAGTGTTCCTGTCGCTGCAGCGGCCGCAGGGCGGCAACCAGTATTCGCCCGAGGACGCGCGCGCACTCGACTGGGCGATTCCGCATGTGCGCCACGCCATGGCGCTGCGCGACCGCACGCACCAGGTATCAGCGCTGGCGCATGCGTCGAGCCAGTTGCTGGAGCGGCTGCCGTTTGGGGTGATCGTGTTGCGGGACGATGGCAAGACGCTGCTCGCCAACAGTACGGGAGAGGCGTGGGTGCGGCGGCTGCTGCCGGTGGTGTCGATCGAGACCAGCGCGGCGGCGGTGTCGGCGGGCGGGCTTGCTGAAGGATGGCGGCTGTCGCGGCCGTTTGCCGATGCGCTGAAGGCGGCGTGCGATCCGGGCAATCCGCAGCCGGCGCAGGCGCTGCGGGCAGTGGATGGTGGCGGGCGGCAGGCACAGATAATTTTGTTGCCTTTGCCACCGGCGCATCAACTGTCGATGGATTGGCAGCGGCCCAGCGTGCTGGTGGCGATCCATGAACCAGGGGTCGCGCCGATGACGTTGCCGGGGGTGCTGCGGGACTTGTATGGGCTGACGCCGGCGGAGACGCGGTTGGCGCTGCAGTTGTCAACGGGGATCGGGCTGCCTGAGGCTTGCGAGCAGATCGGGATCCGGAGGGAGACCGGGAGAACGCAGTTGAAGGCTATCTTTAATAAGACCGCGACGGGGACGCAGGCGCAGTTGGCGCACTTGTTGACGCGACTGGGGGTCAGGGCTTAGGGCACCCGCATGCTTGCTCCCCTCTCCCGCTCGCGGGAGAGGGGCCGGGGGAGAGGGCCGGAGCCTCAACGAAGTGAAGCCCCCGATGTGCCCTCAATCGATCGAAGCCCCCACCGTCTTCACCACCCCCGCCCACTTCTGCCGGTCCGCCTTGACGGTGGCCTTGAACTGCTCCACCGACTCGATCCGCGGCGTGTTGCCGGCATCGACCAGCTTCTGCCGGATCGACGGCGTTTCCAGCGCGACCTTGACCGCGTCGTTGATCTTGCGGGCGATCTTCGGATCCAGCCCCTTGGGCCCGAAGAAGCCGAACCAGATGGTGCTGTTGTAGCCAGCGACGCCGCTCTCGGCAATGGTCGGCACGTCCGGAATCACCGGCACGCGCTTGCCGGTGGTCACACCCAGCAGCCGCACCTTGCCGGCACGGTATTGCGGCAGCACGCTCTGCACCTGGTTGAAGATGCAGCAGACTTCGCCCTTCACCACAGCCTGCAGCGCATCGGGGCCGCCCTTGTACGGCACGTGGACCATATCGAGCCCGGCGCGGGCATTGAATTCCGCGAAGGCCAGGTGCGTGCCGGTGCCGTTGCCGGTCGATGCATAGTTGTACTTGCCCGGATTGGCTTTCACCTTCTCGATGAATTCCTTCACGGTCTTCACGTCGATCACGGCCGGATTGACGGTCAGCACGTTGGACACTTCGACCAGCGGCGCCACCGGCGTGAAATCGGCTTCGGCGTCGAACGGCAGGTTCTTGTACAGCACCGGGTTGATGCCGTGCGTTGCCGCGGTGCCAAGCAGCAGCGTGTAGCCGTCCGGCTTGGCGTGCGCCACCACCTCGGAGGCAACGTTGCCGCCGGCGCCAGGACGGTAGTCATAGATGATCGTGGTCTTGAGCGACTTCTGCAGCGATTCCTGCAGCGCGCGGCCCACCATGTCGACGCCGGAGCCGGCGGTGAAGCCCATCAGGATGGTCACCGGCTGCGTCGGCCACTCGCCCTGGGCCTGGGCGGGCGCGCTGACGGCAGCGACGGCGCACAGGGCGGCCATGCCTGAGGCCAGGCGGGAAGCGGAATGGAAGGACAAGCGCGGCAGGCGGGACGAAATGGGCATGGGGGCACCGTCAGGAAAGTCAGCACAATAAAGCGGCCGGGGTCTGAGCCCCGGGCCAGCGCCACAAGATAGCAAGGATCCTGCCAAAACCAAACGAACCAGTTCGCTTGAAGGTATGCCGTGGGGGCATATGTGCGCCTGCCGTGACGTTTAGCGGCGTAGCAGCCCCACCAGCTCGTCGGTATCCGGCAACGGCGCGCCTGTCCCGGCGGCGCTTTCGTCATCTGCCTCCAGCAGCCCGTCGGCCAGCGCGCGCTTGTCGCGGTGCAGGTCGACGATGCGCTCCTCGATGGTGCCGGCGTTGATCAACCGATACACGGTCACGGGGCGCTGCTGGCCGATACGGTGCGCGCGGCCCATCGCCTGGTCCTCGGCGGCGGGATTCCACCACGGATCGGCGATGATCACGTAGTCCGCCGCGGTCAGGTTCAGGCCGAAGCCTCCGGCCTTCAGGCTGATCAGGAAGACATCGCCCTCGCCCGCCTGGAACGCGGCCACGCGGCGCGTGCGCTCTGCCGCCGGGGTGGCACCGTCCAGGTACTGCAGCGCCAGCCCGGCGCGCTCCAGGCCCTGGCGCAGCAGCTGCAGGAAGTCGACGAACTGGCTGAACACCAGCGTCTTGTGCCCGCTGGCGGCCAGTTCGCCGGCCAGTGCCACGAAGGCGCGCAGCTTGGCGCCCGCTTCGAGCTGGCTGCCGATTTCAGGCGTGGCCAGGCGCGGGTCGCACGCGGCGCGGCGCAGGCGCATGATCTGCGCCAGCACATGGATGCGCGCCTGCGATTGCTGCTGCGCCTGCGCGAGGGCGCGTGCCTTGGCCCCGGCCGGCGCGCCTTGCGTGGCCTTGCGCGCCGCCTCCACGCGCGCCAGCGCGGCTTCGGCCTGGGTCTGCGCTTGCCGGCGCAGCGCTTCGTAGTGCGCGGCTTCCACCGCTTCGGGCTCGACCCGGATCACCAGCTCCGTGCGCGGCGGCAGTTCGTCGAGTACCTGGGCCTTGGTCCGGCGCAGCACAAAGGGCCCGATCATGCGGCGCAGGCGCTGGCGGGCCTCGCTCATGCCGCACACACCGCCGCCGCGCTCGATCGGGTTGGCGAAATGCTCGTTGAAACGGGCCAGCGAGCCCAGCAAACCCGGGTTGCAGAAGCGCATCACCGACCACAGCTCGGCCAGCCGGTTTTCTACCGGGGTACCGCTCAATGCCATGCGGAAATCGGCCCGCAGATCAAACATCGCCTGGGCGCGCCGCGTGATGGCGTTCTTGAATGCCTGCGCTTCGTCGGCGACCACGGTATGCCAGTCGCGCGCGCAGAAGTCCTCGCGCGCCTGCTGCAGCAACGTGTACGAGACGATCACCAGGTCATGCGGCCCGGCCTGTGCCAGCAGCGTTTCGCGCGCATTGTCTGCACCTTCGGCATAGACATGGACATTGAGCGTGGGCGCGAAGCGGCGCGCCTCGGCCGCCCAGTTGCCGCACACCGAGGTGGGCGCGATTACCAGCGCGGCGCCGCCGGCCGCGCGCGCCACCAGCACCGCCAGCGACTGCACGGTCTTGCCCAGTCCCATGTCGTCGGCCAGGCAGGCGCCCAGCCCCGAGGCGGCCAGCGTCATGGCCCAGCGGTAGCCGGCCTCCTGGTAGGGGCGCAGTTCCGCGGCCAGCGTGGCGGGCACGGTGATTGGCGTGTCGCGCGCCGCGCGCAGGCGGGCGATGCGCTGGCGGAAATGCGCGTCCGGATCGACGCCCGCGCCGGCCAGCACGTCATCCAGCCACGGCGTGGCCATCTGCGGCACGCGGATGCCGTCAGGGATGCGCTCGGCTACCGATGCCAGGTCGCGCAACTGGCCGCGCAGCGCGCGCGTCAGCGCCACGAAGACACCCTGCCCCATCGGCACGAAGCGGCCGGCGTGGCTGCCGGTCCAGTCGATCAGCTTGCCCAGCTCCAGCACCAGTCCTTCGGCCACGCGCAGCTCGCCGGCCAGCCGGTACCAGGCGCCGCGGCTTTCGATGTGGACGCCGAGTTGCGGCAGGTCGGCGGGCACGATGCGGATTTCCTTGCCGCGCGGCCATTCCACGGCCTGCACCGCGGGCAGGCCGTGCAGCGCTTCGAGCACCGTCAGCGCGTCTTCGGGATCGTCCAGCGTCCAGGTATATTCGCCGCCCGGCGGCGACTGCGTGACCAGCACCGGCAGCGCGGCGAAGACCTCGGCCACGCTGGCCAGTTCGGCATCGAGATCGCGCTGGGTGACCAGCGTCTCGCCGCGCACCGCGGCCATCAGGCGTTCCCTGCCCGCGCCCGGCGCGAGCCGCGGCCCGAGCTGACCCAGCGGCGTGACCACCAGCCGCATGGTAATGCCGCGCCCGGCCAAGCCGCCGATCGGCGCGACCTCGGCGCGCAAGCGCGCTTCGGCTTCGACCGGACGCGTGCCGGCGGCCCGGTCGGCATGGACCTGGAAGTGGCCGGCCAGCGCCCGCAGCGTGCGGTCGAGCTGGGCCTGGCCGTCCTCCGGGATTGCCAGCCCGTCGCCGATCAGCCGCGCGGCGTCGAATTGCGCCGGGGTGAAGCGAAGCACCTTGAGCCGGTGCGGCCCGTCTCGCAGCACCGTGACCTGGCGCAGCGCCTCGGCCTCCTGGCGCGCCGCGGCGGGCAGGAGAGCCTCCATCGCCGGCGCCTCGCGCAGCGGCGGATACAGGCGCAGCACATAGCGGCCGGCGCTGTGCACGGCCTCCAGCGCGGGCGCATCTTCGACCACCTCCAGCGTCTGCGACGGGGCGTGGCCGAGCACCACGGCCGGGTGGCCGACCAGCGCCATGGCGGCGGCCGCGCGATCCAGCACATAGCGCCGGTTGTGCGAGGCATCGCGCCGGATCGCGCGCGCGATGCGTGCGTCCCACGGCTCGAGCCGGTCGTCCTCGGCCACGCGCGCCAGCGGCACGGGCTTGGGCCTGCCCCAGCCCCGTGCCCCGCGCACCTGCTCCAGCGGTTCGATGGTGGCCACGCCGCCGTCCGGTTCCAGCGTCAGCGCCCACAGCAGGCGGCGGCCGCCCTCGCTGGCAGCGGCGGGTTCGGCGCTGGCGAGGGCGCGCAGCGCTTCCAGCGCCTGCTCCCAGCCAGGCTGGCCGGGTTCGGCATGCGGGTCGGAATGTGTGGTCAAAGGCACGAGGGAATGGACTGGCGCCTGGGCAGGCCCCGACGATGCAACAGGGGCGCCGGCAAACGCACGGAAATGAGGATTCTAGTCCGCCGCCGCGCCCCGCCGCGCCCCGCCGTGTCCTTTTCCTCCGCCCTCCCCCCGCCGCTCGCGTTGGCACCCATGCCCCCCGGGCTTACAATGTCGTTTTTGCTACTTTCACGGCGCTGGGAGAAAAGACATGTCGATGGCGGATCGCGACGGCAAGATTTGGATGGACGGCAAGCTGATCGAATGGCGCGACGCCAAGATCCACGTGCTGACGCATACGCTGCATTACGGCATGGGCGTGTTCGAGGGCGTGCGCGCCTACAAGACGCCTGAAGGCACCGCCATCTTCCGCCTGAAAGAGCACACCCGCCGCCTGTTCAATTCTGCCAAGATCTTCCAGATGGCCATGCCGTTCGACGAGGCCACCCTGGAAGCCGCCCAGCGCGAAGTGGTACGCGCCAACAACCTGGAATCCTGCTACATCCGCCCGCTGGTGTGGATCGGCTCGGAAAAGCTGGGCGTGTCGGCCAAGGGCAACACCATCCACGTGGCGATCGCGGCGTGGCCGTGGGGTGCCTACCTGGGCGAGGAAGGCATGGAGCGCGGCATCCGCGTGAAGACGTCGTCCTTCACCCGCCACCATGTCAACGTGTCGCTGGTGCGCGCCAAGGCCAGCGGCTACTACATCAACTCGATCCTCGCCAACCAGGAGGCGACCGGCCTGGGCTACGACGAAGCGCTGCTGCTCGACACCGAGGGCTACGTCAGCGAAGGCTCGGGCGAGAACGTCTTCATCGTGCGCAACGGCGTGATCTACACCCCTGACCTGGCCTCGTGCCTGGATGGCATCACGCGCGACGCCACGCTGACCATCGCGCGCGACCTGGGCATCGAGGTGCGCGAGAAGCGCATCACCCGCGACGAGATGTACTGCGCCGACGAAGCCTTCTTCACCGGCACCGCCGCCGAAGTCACGCCGATCCGCGAACTGGACGACCGCATCATCGGCGAAGGCCGCCGCGGCCCGGTGACCAAGCAGATCCAGGACGCGTTCTTTGCCGCCGTGGGCGGCACCAACGAACAGTACAAGAAGTGGCTGACGCTGGTCTGAGCACCGGCCGCCAGCCCGCGTGCCCCGCTCCCGCCGCCATGCGCGCGGGGCATGCCTAGTTTTGACGAACAATCAGCCTCAATCCCCGCAACACCATGACGCAAACCGCCACCATCATCGAAATCGGCGCCGAAGACATTCCGCTGCACTGCCCCACCGCCAACACCCCGGCCTGGAACCACCACCCGCGCGTGTTCCTGGACGTGGCCGACACCGGCGAAGCCAAGTGTCCGTACTGCGGTACCGTCTACAAGCTCAAGCCGGGCACCGTGCTGAAGGGCCACCACTGACCCGAGCCGCCGGTTTTCGCACGACTTTGACGCTCCGGGCCGCCCGCAGGCGCCCCGGAGCGTTGCTGTTACCGGAGAATGTGTCGGCGCTCGTGTCTGCGATCGTGCCGGCAAACCGGCTTCCCGCGCCCCGCCCATGAAGAAAGCCCTCGTCATCGCCCCCAACTGGATCGGCGACGCCCTGATGGCGCAGCCGCTGTTCGCGCTGCTCAAGGCGCGCCATCCGCGCCTGGTCATCGACGCCCTCGCGCCCAAGTGGGTGGCGCCGGTGCTCGCGCGCATGCCCGAGATCGGCCGCGTGTTCCCGTCCGACCTGGCGCACGGCAAGCTGCAGCTGTCGGCGCGGCTGATGTTCGCGCAGCAGCTCAAGAACGAAGGCTACGACCTCGCCTACGTGCTGCCGAATTCGCTCAAGTCGGCGCTGATCCCGTGGCTGGCCGGCATTCCGCTGCGCATCGGCTACCGTGGCGAAGCGCGCTTCGGCATGCTCAACGTACGCCATGCCAACCCGCCGCGCGACCACCGCCCGCCGATGGTCGAGCACTATGCCCGCCTCGCGCTCAAGCCCGGCGCGCGCTTGCCCGAGAACATCCCCGAACCCCGCCTGCGCGTCGACCCGGCGCGCATGGCGGCGACCGCGGAGCGCTTCGGCATTGCCCCGCACACGCGCGTCATCGCGTTCTGCCCGGGCGCCGAGTTCGGCCCCGCCAAGCGCTGGCCCGCCGGCCACTTTGCCAGGCTGGCGCAGATGCTGCGGCGCTCCTACCCGTACGCGCAGATGATTACGCTGGGCTCGGCCAAGGACGCCGAGATCGCCGCCGAGATCGTCAAGGACGCACCGTTCGTGCGCAACCTGTGCGGGCAGACCTCGCTCGATGATGCCGTGGACCTGCTGGCGCTGTCCGAGGCCGCGGTTTGCAACGATTCCGGGCTGATGCACGTGACCGCGGCGCTGAACCGGCCGCAGGTGGCGGTCTATGGCTCGAGCGATCCGCGACACACGCCGCCGCTGTCACAGGCTGCGAGTATCATGTGGCTGCAGTTGGAGTGCAGCCCGTGCTTTAAGCGAGAGTGCCCGCTGGGCCACCTGCGCTGCCTGAAAGAGATCGAACCCGAAATGGTCTTCGTTGAGCTGCGCAAGCTGCTGCACCGGCCCTGACACCCTGACACTGCCACCATGCCTCGTTTTGCCCGCCTGTTCGATTCTGCCGAAGACATCGTCGAAGCCTTTCGCGAGGCGCTCAAGCTGCGCGATGCCGAGGGCGCGCTGCGCCTGTGGCTGGACGAGGACTCGATCACCTGCGTGCTGCCCGACGGCCAACGCATGATTGGCCACGAACAGCTGCGCCACGCGTTCTCGCAATTGCTGGAAGAGCAGCCGGTGCTGGTCGACGCGATCGAAACCAGCAGCCACGCATCGATGGCCGTGTCGATCTTCGACGTGACCGAGGCGCTGCGCTTCGGCAGCGACCGGGTCGAGGCCGACCTGTACGTGCACACCACCTATGTGCTGATGCAGAACCACGAAGGCTGGCGGCTGGCGCATATCCACTGCAGCCCGGCCAATGCCGTGCAGGTGGCCGCGGTGGCTGCGGCACCTGGCCAGGCGCTGCACTGAGCCAGCCGGGCCGCACGGCCCGGTGGCAACCGAGCAAGACTGCATTACTGCATGAACGAGCTGGCATGACGCAGCGCCCCGATTTCCTGACGCATCGTTTGCCTGTCGCCGCCACGCCGCACGAGCATGCCCACGGCTACGGCGACGGCATCGCCATGCCCTGGTGGCTGCGCGGCGGCCATGCCCAGACCATCATCCCTGCCCGCTTCACGCGCCGCCCGCCGCGCGTGGCGTTCCGGCGCGAGCGCTGGGACACGCCTGACGGCGACTTCATCGACCTGGACTGGACCACCCACCCGGTGCAGCCGGACACGCCGCTGGTGGTGATGTTCCATGGGCTGGAGGGCGATTCGAACAGCCACTACGCGCAGGCACTGATGCACGCGCTGGGCACGCGCGGCTGGCAAGGCGTGGTCCCGCATTTCCGCGGCTGCTCGGGCGAGCTCAACCTGGCGCCCCGCTTCTACCACTCCGGCGACTCGGCCGAACTGCGCTGGGTGCTGGAACGCGTGCACCGCCAGCACTGCGCCCAAGGCCGCAAGCTGCTGGTGGTCGGCATCTCGCTGGGGGGCAACGCGCTGCTGCGCCTGCTGGGCGAGGACGGCAACGGTGCCAGCCATATACACGCCGCTGCCGCGATCTCGGCGCCGCTGGACCTGGCCGCGGGCGGCGCGGCGCTGTCGGCCGGCTTCAACTTGCTCTATACGCGCATGTTCCTGCAGACGCTCAAGCGCAAGTCGCTGGCCAAGCTCGCGCAGTTCCCCGGCCTGTTCGACCGCGAGGCGATGCTGGCCAGCCGCGACCTGTACGCCTTCGACAACGTGGTCACGGCGCCGCTGCACGGCTATGCCGACACCGACGACTACTGGCGCCGCGCCGCCAGCAAGCCGGTGCTCGGCGCGATCGCCGTACCCACGCTGGTGCTCAATGCGCGCAACGACCCTTTCCTGCCCGCGCGGCACCTGCCCGGCGCGGCCGACGTCAGCCCGCAGGTTTGGCTGGAGCAGCCAGAGCACGGCGGCCACGTCGGCTTCATGACCCCGCATGAAGGCTGGCGGCGCCATCTGTGGCTGCCCGACAGCCAGTCAGGGATAGCGTTCGGCGGCCATATCGAATGGCTGCCGGCGCGGATCCTGCGCTTTTTCGACAGCATGATGTAAAGCCGGCGGCGGCGTGCTTGGCCCCTTGCCGGCAGAGGAGACGGAGATGGACGACATCGTCAGGCAGGCCATGGCGCGCTGGCCCAACGTGCCCAACGCCTATGGCTGGCTCGCGCTGGACCGGCGCGGGCAGTGGCGCCTGCGCAATGAATACGCCCAGCAGCACGGGCTGTCCGGCGAGCCGGTGCGCAACGAAGCGCTGGTCGCCTTCATCGAACGCAACTACCTGTGCGACGAGCGCGGCGCGTGGTATTTCCAGAACGGGCCGCAGAAGGTGTTCGTCGGGTTGGCATACGCGCCGTGGATCGTGCGGCTGCACCAGGGCACGCTTTGCACCACCTCGCGGCAGCCCTTTGCGCTGCAGGCCTGCTACGCGGACGAGCATGGCAACGTGGTGCTGGCCGGGAAGGTCGACGGCGTGGACGGTACGCAGGCCGCGTTGCTGCACGACCATGACCTGGAGACCTTCAGCGGCAGCAGCACCTGGCATGGCGAGGCCTGCGGCACCGAACTCGGCCTGTTCCACCACGACGGCCGCGACCTCCCGATCGAGCCCATCGCGGAAAGCGAGGTGCCCAAGCGCTTCGGCTTCGTGCGCCAGCCGGCGGCCTGACGTCGTCCAGGCCCTGGCCGGCCCTGACTGGGCTTGTCTCGGGCTTGCCTCAGTTCGGCATGCCCTTGCTGTCCTGCTTGTCCTCGCGATACTGGCGTTCCAGCTGGTGCAGGCGGGCGTCGACCTCCGACAGCGTATAGAAGTCACCGTCTCCGGCCTTGCGGGCGATCTGCAGCTGTTCGATCGCGGCCTGGTAGGCGCCATCCATCGCGTACTTCTCGGCCAGCGCCTGGTGCTGCTGCACCCGCTTGCCCTGGCCGGCGTATGCGCGCGCCAGCATCTCCCACCAATCGCTGCGGCTGGTTTCCTGGCGCGTGCGTTCGCGCAGGAAACGCACCGCCTCGTCATAGCGGCCTGAGCCGATCAGGGTCTCGGCATAGACGACCGATACCGCATGAGAGAGCGGGAAGGCTTTCATCGACGCCATGGCCTGTGCCAGCGCATCGGGCACGCGGCCCTGCGTGCGCGCCAGCTGGATCGCCATCACGTCCAGCATGGGGCTGCCCGAGCTGGCGCCGGGGATGGTGCCGTACAGCCGCCGCGCCTCCGCCAGTTCCTGCTCGGCGGCGGCGGGACGGCCTAGGCGCTGCTCGGTGAAGGCGAGGCCGTAAAGCAGCGCCGGCGCGCGCAGCGCCGAGGCGCCCGGCAGCTGCGCGCGCAGTGCATTGCGCAAGGTCTGCAGGTCGCTCGGGGACGACTCCTGGATCACGCGCGCGCGCATCCGTGCAAACTCATACTCGGGCGTATTGGGCACCTTGCGCGCGTTGACGTGGCTCACGCGGTCCTGCATGTCGGCGAGACGCTCGGAAGTCAGCGGGTGGGTGCGCACATAGGACGGCACCGAGCTTTCCGAGATGCCGGACACGCGCTGCAGCCGCGCGAAGAAGTCAGGCATGCCCTGCGGGTCGAAGCCCGCCGCGGTCATGATCTGGAAGCCGACGCGGTCGGCCTCGCGCTCCGCGCCGCGCGAGAACGAAAGCTGGTTGGCAATGGCGGCGCCCTGCCCGCCCATCGCCAGCGCCGCCGCGGCATCGGGGCTGCGCGTGGCGGCGAGCCCGGCCAGCACCATCGACGCCAGCGCGATCCACATCGACTGGTCTTGCGACGTGATGCCGCGCGCGATATGGCGCTGCATCACGTGGCCGATTTCATGGCCTAGCACCGAGGCAAGCTCCGACTCGGTATCGGACTGCACCAGCAGCCCGGTATGCACGCCGATATAGCCGCCCGGCAGCGCGAAGGCGTTGATGCTGCGGTCACGCACCGCGAACAGGTCGAAGCCCGTGGCAAAAGTGCCGGCGCCGGTCGAGCCCGAGATGTTCTGCCGCCGCGCCGCCTGCACCAGCCGGTAGCCGAGCGCGTTCAGGTAATCCGACAGCAGCGGATCCGGCACGTACAGCGGATCGCGGCGGATATCGCGCATGATGCGCTCGCCCAGGCGCTTTTCCATGTCGGGCGACAGCGATGCCGTGGACGGGTCGCCCAGGTCAGGCAGCTGCACCCCGCCGCCCTCGACCACCGCATTGTTGGTGCGCAGGCCGAACTCGGACTTCTGGCCGGCCTTGATGCTGCGGTTCAGGTTGTCGTAGACCTGGTCGCTGGCCTCGCCGGACAACGATGGCACCGGCTGCGTCGCGCGCGTGGACGTGACCGGCTTGGCCGGCGCTGCCGCTGCCGCTGCCGCTGCCGCGGCCGAGGCCGGCGCGCGCGGCGTCGCCTGCGGCCACGCCGGCGACGCGATGCTCAGCGCCAGCAGCGCCGCCAGCGACCGCCGCCATGGCGACCCAAGGCGACCACGATGTGACGCCGAACCGGCAGGCGCGGCATCCGCCGCGGCACAATGGCCGGGCGCGGCAGGCCTGCGAAGCGATGGTTGTTTTGGCATGTTGCTATGATAGCGGCCTCCGGTGGCCGTTCCCATCAGACGGCCCTCCCCCCGCCCAAGGCGTCCTGCACAAAGCCCAGCCATGACCCAGCTCACCCATTTCGATACCGCCGGCCAGGCCCACATGGTCGACGTCGGCGACAAGGCCAGCACGCATCGCGTCGCCGTGGCCACCGGCACCATCACCATGCTGCCCGACACCTTCGCGCTGGTGCGCGACGGCAATGCCAAGAAGGGCGACGTGCTCGGCATCGCGCGCGTGGCCGCGATCATGGCCACCAAGCGCACCGCCGACCTGATCCCGCTGTGCCACCCGATCGGGCTGACCAAGGTCGCGGTCGACTTTGCGCTCGACGAGGCCAACGCCACCGTCGGCTGCACCGTCCGCACCGAAACCCGCGGGCAGACCGGCGTCGAGATGGAGGCACTGACCGGCGTGCAGGTGGCGCTGCTGACCATCTACGACATGTGCAAGGCGGTGGACCGCGGCATGGTGATCGGCAATGTGAAGCTGCTGGAAAAGCATGGGGGCAAGTCGGGGGATTGGGTGGCAGCCGCAGGACAGTGATTGGCCTGGCTGCGCCGCCCGGGGTCGGCATGCGCCAAACGGCAATCACGGCACCTGGACTTCTATAAGCGCAATACCTCTGCGGCCGGATTTTCTTCATGCGAATGCAGCATGATGCACTGGGGAATCCTGGCACCCATGCGTCGCGCATTCATTACGAGGTGTTTGGCCTGGGCCTGTTTGCCGAACAGGCCGGCACGCATGGGCGGATCCGGGGATGACGGGCTAGTCGTGTGCGTCAGGCCACGGCGTCTACGGCTCTGTCGTTCCTCGGCAATAAAAGTAACGCCGCATTTCCACATGCGCCGCCGCGGCGCCTGCGCACGACAATTTGGTATTCAATACGATTGCGGGCCGGCGCATTTCGCGGCCGGCTGCCTCTGCCCGCGGCGAGCCTTTCAGCCACGCGGGGGAAAGGTGAATACCATGAACGGGCGCAAGCTCTGCCAGCTGGTACTGGCGCTGGTACTGGCACTGGCGGCCACGGCCGCGAGCGGCGCCGCCCTTGCCGGGCGGGCCGATATCCACAATGCCGGCTGGCATGACGCGGACAGACGCGGCGGCATGATCAAGACGCGTGTCGGCGTGGGCTTCTATTTCGGCCCCAGCGTCGTGTTCGGTGGCTACCCGTATTACTACCCTGCCTACCCTGCGCCCTATTACTACCCGGCTCCGGTCGTCACCGTCCCGGCCGAGCCACCTCAATACATCGAGCGGGGCCCTGATGGGCCGGTGCCCGCCCCGGGGCCCGAGCGGGCAGTGCCGCAAGACCAGGGCTGGTGGTACCACTGCAACCAGCCGGAAGGTTATTACCCCTATGTGCAGTCCTGCCCGGGCGGCTGGCAACGCGTACCGGCCCAGCCGCCGGCCAACTCCTGACAGCGTGGAGCGCAGCATGCGAGCCCTGATCCGCGCCACGCTCGCCGTGGCCACCCTGACCGTCGGCGCCTGCGTCGTGATGCCTTCGGGCCCGAGCGTGATGGCGTTGCCGGGCACCGGCAAGAGCTTCGACCAGTTCCGTGCCGACGACTACAACTGCCGCCAGTTCGCCTTCGGGCAGGTCGGCGGCGTGAGTTCCTCGCAAGCCGCCAACAACGCGGCGGTCGGCAGCGCCGTGGTCGGCACCGCGCTGGGCGCGGCGGCCGGTGCGGCCTTCAATGGCGGATCAGGCGCGGCGGTCGGCGCCGGCGTGGGCCTGCTGACGGGCGCCGCGGTAGGTGCGGGCAACGCGCAGTACGCGGGATACGGCACGCAGCGGCAATACGACGCCGCCTATGTGCAGTGCATGTACGCCAGCGGCAACCGCGTGCCGGTATCGGGGCGGGTGGCCGCAGCGCCGGCGCCTGCGCCGCGGTATTACTACTATGCGCCGCCTCCGCCGGCGTACTACGTTCCTTACTACTAACTTAGTTGCGGCCCCACGCCGAGAGCCGCCGCGAGCGGTCGGTGGTCCAGGCGCAGAACGCCTGCGGGCGTTCGCCTTCCGACAATTCGCGGCATGCCTTTGCTACCTCGGCGTATTGCGTCGCTTCATCGCCGAGGTAGTACCAGCGCAGCCGTTCCATCCATAGCCGGCCCTGCGCGCCATCGCCGGTCAGCGCCAGCAGCCACGCCGTGCGCGCGATCATCGTCGGGGTCGGCAGCAAATGCACCGCGGCGATATGTGCGGGCAGCAGTTCCGCTGCGTTCTGCGGCGTGATGACGGCCAGCCCCGCGGCATCGGCCTGTGCGTGCTGGCGGAACCAGAAGCGCGGCATCGGCAAGGTGTTGCGGGTTTCGCTGGCGGCGTATTCGCGTGCTTCGGCGCGGCGGTAGTCCTGCCACATGGTTGCCAGGATGGCGACGGCAAGCGCCAGGAATGCCACGTTCAAACCCTTTGCCACGCCAGTCGGAACGCGCCATGATCCGGCGGCGGCAGGCTCCAGCCAGCCCAGCAGGAAACAGAACGGCAGGAAAAAGTACAGGTAGTGCAACGGGTATTCGAGCATCGAATGCGCGCACAGCATCGCCAGCCATGCCAGCATCAGCACCGTCTCGTGACGTTCCCCATTTTCAGCCTGCCAGAGCCGCGCCCGCACCACGCGCCACAGCCACGCTGCGAGAATCAGCGCAACGCCGAGCGTGCCGGCGATGCCGGTCTTGGCCAGCAGATCGAGCACGGCATTGTGGGCGTGCAGGGACATTTCCACCTTCACGCCAACCTGCGGCAGCTGCATGAACTGCGCCCAGCCAAACTCGCCCCAGCCGACGCCGAGCCAGGGATGCGCGCGGAACATCGCCAGCGCATGGGCCCAGAGCGCGCCACGGGCGGACATCTGGTCTTCGGCTTCCAGTTGCGCGATGGTGTCGAACAGGCGCCAGTCGAGCAACTGGCCGGCGGCACGGATCGCTGGCTGCAGCACCAGCAGCATCACGATCATGGCGACCGCGGCCACCAGCAGCCCGGTCGTGCGCCGCATCGGATCCGCCTCGCGCGGCGTGCCGCGTGCCAACCATGCGGCCACCAGCGCGTAGGCGGCGGCCAGCGCGACGTGCAGTACACCGGTGCGCGATCCGGATAGCACGATGCCGCTTTCCAGCAGCGCCACAGCGGCCAGCCACATCGGGAAGCGCAGCCTGCCGCGCGAGGCCAGCCAGACTGACGCGACCAGTGCAAGACCGTGGACGGTGGCCTGGTGGTTGGGCTGGTTGAGATTGCCCCAGAGGCGGCGGTTGTCGTCGTAGAAGTAGGTGGAAACGAGGCCGAACGTGCTGCGCTCCAGATGGAACAGCTGGACCCACTGCGTGACGGTGCCGAGAAGGCCGGCAATCAGGAAGGCGATGGCAAGGGTGTCGCCGGCGTTGAGCGTCGCGGATGCGGGACTGCGGCGGTACGACCATGCGGCGCATGTCACGGCTGCGCCGAGCAACAGGGTCAGGATAGTGAGGGTGGCGCTGCCGGTGATATCAGTGTGGCCGAGAGCGGTGCGTGTCAGGCCCACGGCGACGAGCCAGCAGAACAGCAAGGCTATCCACGGCAGCGAAATCGTCGCGTATGCCGCTGGTGTGGCGGGCTTGCGGAGTGCCGGGAACGCGACCAAAGCGAGCGCGCAGCATGCGGCGGTCCATTCGCCGTAGAACGTCGCGAGTGGGAGCGTATGCCGGGAGACTAGCAGCGGGAAGACGATTGCTGCGATGAGGGCAGCCGACGGGAGGGTGGTCCGGGACGGCGGCATTGAGGCGCCTGATTTGGGGAAAGGCGCATGATAGCTTGGGCGCCGGGTAAAGAAAAAGCGCCCGAAGGCGCTTTTCTTTCTTGCATTCGTGGTTTAGACACCCGTCTGCGCACGCGTGCAAGTTGCGCCCGTAGTTGCACCGGTCCAAGTAATCGAGTTCGCATTGCTGGTGCCGGTCAGAGTCACCACACAACCGTTTGCCAAGCCCAGGTTGTTTGCCGCAGCAGTCAACTCAATGGTTGTTGTTGTAGCGGTGGGGGCCGTCGGCGCGCCAGCGCCAAACAGCAAGGTGACACCGGCCGGTGCGGGTACTGCCGGGTAACCGGTCGCGGCGGTGAGCTGAGCAAGAGTTCCACATGCAGTCAAGTTGCCACCCGAGACCTGCGCACATTGGGCGATCGCCTGCTTCAATGGTGCAATTTCCGTCAGCGGGCTCGACCACCGGCTACGCGTCACATAGTCCTGATACTGCGGAATCGCGATCGCCGCCAAAATACCAATGATCGCCACCACGATCATCAGTTCGATCAGCGTAAAGCCCTTCTGGACTCGACGGCCCAGCTTCTTCAGTTGTTGTACCCGTTGCATGATTTGACCCCTCGAAGAGATTTTGGTTAAGCGTTGCACGTCTTCGGTTTCGTGACGCGGGGACTAATGAGCAGTAAGCATGCCAGCCATATCCCCCATCCGTAGGGGGCGGAAAGCGACAAATTTCGTCACCCAGCAACGGGAAGCCCACCGCTTGCGCCAAATTTTGTCACCTGGCCAGCGCTACCACCGGCCGAAGCGACAAAAAGTGCGATCACTCACATGAGTTAGTTAGAAATCCCACCGACAAAGGACGTCCGCCAAGGGGCAACGAAAAAGGGCGGCCAACCGGCCGCCCTTTCCTGCGATGCAGTCCCCCGTCAGGCCGTCTGCGCCGACCGGCGGTTCAGCAGCTTGCCGATGATCACCACCAGGATCGCACCAGCTGCACCGAATACCAGGTGGGCGTGCGGCACGTGGACCTCGAACCAGGCGGCATCGACCGGATCGCTGACCAGCATCTCACCAGCCAGGTAGCCCAGCAGCGCCGCGCCCAGCACGATGATGACCGGGAAGCGCTCCATCACCTTGAGCAGCAGCGTGCTGCCGAACACGATCAGCGGGATCGACAGGCCCAGGCCGATGACCAGCAGCATCAGCTGGCTGCCCTCGGGGCCCTTCTGCGCCGCGGCGGCCACGGCGACCACGTTGTCCAGCGACATCACCAGGTCGGCGATCAGGATGGTGCGGATGGCGGCCCAGATATTGTCCTTGCCGTCGTGGCCTTCCTCGTCGTCATCGCCGGTCAGCAGTTGCACGCCGATATAGACCAGCAGCACGGCGCCGACGATCTTCAGGTACGGCAGGCTCAGCAGCTTGACCGCGGCCACGGTCAGCACCACGCGCATGATGATGGCGGCGGCGCTGCCCCAGAAGATGGCTTTCTTCTGCTGGGCGGGCGGCAGGTTGCGCGAGGCGAGCGCGATCACCACCGCGTTGTCGCCGGACAGGACGATGTTGGTCAGGATGATCGATCCCAACGCAATCCAGAAAGTGGTGGAAGACAGCAGTTCCACGGGGAAGCTCCTCGAGTTCTATGTAATGGCGGTTCTATGTGATGGTGCGCCCCGTCATCTGACCGGTTTTCGGATGTCTGAAGGCGCAGACATGACTGTTTAACCGATGAACCTTTCGATTAGATTTCAATTTTGTAATGCTCAGGCCCATTCGTGGCGCTTGATTCACTTCCCCGAAAAAACAATGCCCCCGCCAAGGCGGGGGCATTGCAGGAACAGTCGATCCCGCTATCGCGGGAACGGCGGCGATGTCTTACAGCATCGCCTTCAGCAGGCGGCCCATCTCCGACGGGTTCTTGGTCACCTTGATGCCGCAGGCTTCCATGATTTCCAGCTTGGCCTGGGCCGTATCGGCACCACCCGAGATCAGCGCGCCGGCGTGGCCCATGCGCTTGCCCGGAGGCGCGGTCACGCCAGCGATGAAGCCAACCACCGGCTTCTTCATGTTGTCCTTGATCCAGTGGGCGGCGTTGGCTTCGTCCGGACCACCGATCTCACCGATCATGACCTCGGCGTCCGTTTCCGGATCGTCGTTGAACATCTTCATCACGTCGATGTGCTTCAGGCCCTTGACGGGGTCGCCACCGCTGCCGACAGCCGACGACTGGCCCCGGCCCAGCGCGGACAGCTGCCCCACGGCTTCGTACGTCAGCGTGCCCGAGCGCGACACCACGCCGATGCGGCCCTTCTTGTGGATGTGGCCCGGCATGATGCCGATCTTGATTTCGTCCGGCGTGATCAGGCCCGGGCAGTTCGGTCCCAGCAGCAGGGTCTTCTTGTTCTCGCGGCGCATGCGGTCCTTGACTTCCATCATGTCGCGCACGGGGATGCCTTCGGTGATGCAGACCACCAGGTCCAGGTCGGCGTCAACGGCTTCCCAGATCGCGGCAGCGGCGCCCGCGGGCGGCACGTAGATGACCGACACGGTGGCGCCGGTCTGGGCCTTGGCGTCCTTGACGCTGGCGTAGATGGGAATGCCTTCGAAGTCTTCGCCGGCCTTCTTCGGGTTCACGCCTGCGACGAAGGCGTTCTTGCCATTAGCGTAGTCGCGGCAGCCACGGGTGTGGAACTGGCCGGTCTTGCCGGTGATGCCCTGGGTGATGACCTTGGTGTCTTTGTTGATCAGAATCGACATGCTGTAATCCTTTGCTTGGCTACGAGCGGCGCGCACAGGGGCTCAAGGGAGCACCTGCGCACGGCTCGCGTTCGCGTATGGTTGCGTTCGTGCGACGGCTTACTTGCCAGCGGCAGCGGCCACCACCTTCTGGGCGGCTTCTTCCATCGTGTCGGCCGAGATGATGGGCAGGCCCGATTCGGCCAGCATCTTGCGGCCGAGTTCTTCGTTGGTGCCCTTCATGCGCACGACCAGCGGCACCGTCAGGTGCACTGCCTTGGAAGCGGAGATCACGCCTTCGGCGATCACGTCGCAACGCATGATGCCGCCGAAGATGTTGACCAGGATGGCCTGCACGTTCTTGTTGCTCAGCATCAGCTTGAAGGCTTCGGTCACCTTCTCGGTGGTGGCACCGCCGCCCACGTCGAGGAAGTTGGCCGGCTCGCCGCCGAACAGCTTGATGGTGTCCATGGTGGCCATGGCCAGGCCGGCGCCGTTCACCAGGCAGCCGATGTTGCCGTCCAGCGAAATGTAGGCCAGGTCGAACTTCGAGGCTTCGATTTCGTTGGCGTCTTCTTCATCCAGGTCGCGGTAGGCGACGATTTCCGGGTGACGGAACAGCGCGTTCGAGTCGAAGTTGAACTTGGCGTCCAGCGCGATGACCTTGCCTTCGCCGGTCAGGATCAGCGGGTTGATTTCGGCCAGCGAGGCGTCGGTGTCGTAGAACGCCTTGTACAGGCCTTGCAGGGCCTGGCGGGCTTGCGACACGCTTGCGTCGGGCACGCCGATCTTGCGGGCGATGTCGTCGGCGTCAGCGTCGGTCAGGCCGGTCGACGGCTCGATGATCAGGGTGTGGATCTTTTCCGGGGTGTGGGCAGCGACTTCTTCGATGTCCATGCCGCCTTCGCTCGACGCCATCAGCGCGATCTTCTGCGAAACGCGGTCCACCACCAGCGAAACGTACAGTTCCTTCTTGATGTCGGCGCCTTCTTCGATCAGCAGGCGGTTGACCTTCTTGCCTTCCGGGCCGGTCTGGTGCGTGACCAGTTGCATGCCCAGGATGTTCGAGGCATAGGTCTTGACGTCTTCAATGCTCTTGGCAACCTTGACGCCGCCGCCCTTGCCGCGGCCGCCCGCATGAATCTGTGCCTTGACAACCCACACCGGGCCGCCGAGCTGTTCTGCGGCCTTCAGGGCCTCGTCAACCGAGAACGCGGGGATGCCGCGCGGAACCGGCACATTGTATTTGCGCAGGATTTCCTTGCCTTGATACTCATGGATATTCATGCGTGTTTCCTTTCGGGTAGGCGTAAAAGGTAGAAGGGAAGAATCTGAAAAAGGAGACGAACTCTCTCGTCTGGGTGGCCGATCCTGAGAATCAGCCGGAAGTGCCGGTTGGCCTGTCGGCCGGGACAGCGTCGTTGCCGTCGTCGTTGGCTTGACCACCGCGGTCGCCATTGGCCACGGCGGGCGCCCGAGGCGCGGTTGCGACGGCAGGTGCGGCCTCGGCCCTTGCCTTGGGCGTCGGCTGGTGACCATACCAGCGCGGGTAAAACTCACGGACCACCTCGCCATCGAAACGCAGCGCATGGCAGCCGTGCAACTGATAGGGCGGCTCCGGATTCGGATCGTCCTCGCCGTTGTCGCGGATGCTGATGACTTCGCCGGCAAATGCCTGGATCGCGGTGCTGGGCAGCACGCCGGCGGCTTCAGTCAGGTGGGAACAGCCGTTGATGCCGGCCAGGCGCTCGCGCACCGCCTTGCGGAAGCCCTTGCGCAGGTTCAGGCCAATCAGCTTGCGGTAGGCCGGGCCGATGGTGTCGCACTGCGACGGGTACGGCACCCAGTCAGAGCAGGCCTCGGCGTCCAGCACCGTCATGTCCTCGTTGATCGTGACGCGCAGCCACAGGTCATGCAGGGGCTGGCCCACCGGGCGGATACGGTCGCCGGCAAGTTCGATATCGCGGGGCTTGGTGTCGGTCAGGCGCACCTCGACATCCCACAGGCCGTCCTCTCTCTGGTACGCCTCGGCCGTAATGGCACGGCGATGGCGCAGGGAGCGGTTGACGGGCTGGGACAGAGGCATGGCCAGGCTGGAATAACGGAAACGCTGGGGGCTTGGGAACGGGGCGCCGGAGCACCGAATAACCCGGGGAGTTTAACATGCCGCGCTGGTTTGCCCGGGAACATCCTTGTGCGGCGACTGTCGCCCCGCATTGTCGGGCGACCGGCGCGCCATTACACCTGATGCCAGTGCAGGTAATGAACCGACCAATGCGGACGATGCCGCACGCATACGCTCAATCGTCGTTGCCGTACGCTTCGTCAGCGCCCTGGATGATCTTGCTGACCACCGCGCGTGAGAATCCCCGCGCCACCATGAAGCGGATCTGCTTGGCACGCGCCTCCGGCGTATCCGGCGGCACGCCGAAACGCTTGCGCCAGACCTCGCGGGCACGCTCGGTCTCGGTGGCGCGCAGCCTTTCCTGCAGTTCGCCCAGCTGTTCGCTGCCCAGCTTGTGGGTCTTGGCTTCCTGCATCACCCTGGCCGCGCCATAGCGCGCGCCGCGGCGATGGACGAGGCTGTCGGCAAAGCGCTGGTTGGACAGCCAGTTCTCGCGCTCGAGCGCGTCAAGCAACTGCTCGAGCTGCTCCGGCGATTCGGCATGGGGCGCCAGCTTGCGCGTCAGCTCGGCCCGGCTGTGTTCGCGGCGCGACAGGTAGCCGACGGCGCGAGCCTTCAGGGAAAGCGGGGGGCGGGGGGCCATTGGCGGTTCGGTGAAAAGTCCCTAATAAAAAAGGCCGGCGCATCGACTGATGCCCCGGCCCTTCCGGCTGATGCAATCGTGTTGCGTCTTGCGTGGACGCGATCAGCCTTCCAGCGCTTCCGCGGCTACGGGGTTGGTCGGCACCACGCCCAGTGCCACGCGCACCTTGTTCTCGATCTCTTCGGCGATGTCCGGGTTCTCGCGCAGGTATTCACGCGCGTTGTCCTTGCCCTGGCCGATCTTGTCGCCGTTGTAGCTGTACCAAGCGCCCGACTTCTCGACGATCTTGGCGTCCACCCCCAGGTCGATGATCTCGCCCTGGCGGGAGATGCCCTGGCCGTACAGGATGTCAAAGAAGGCTTCGCGGAACGGCGGCGAGACCTTGTTCTTGACCACCTTGACCTTGGTCTCGTTGCCGATGACGTCGTCGCCCTTCTTGATCGAGCCGATGCGGCGGATATCCAGGCGCACCGAGGCGTAGAACTTCAGCGCATTGCCGCCGGTGGTGGTTTCCGGCGAGCCGAACATCACGCCGATCTTCATGCGGATCTGGTTGATGAAGATCACCAGGCAGTTGGTGCGCTTGATGGTGCCGGTCAGCTTGCGCAGCGCCTGGCTCATCAGGCGGGCCTGCAGGCCGGGCAGCGAGTCGCCCATTTCGCCTTCGATTTCAGCCTTGGGCACCAGCGCCGCCACCGAGTCGATCACGATCAGGTCGATCGAGCCCGAACGCACCAGCGCGTCGGTGATTTCCAGTGCCTGCTCACCGGTGTCCGGCTGCGAGATCAGCAGGTCGCCAACATTGACGCCCAGCTTGCCGGCGTAGCTGACATCCAGCGCGTGCTCGGCGTCGATAAAGGCGCAGGTACCGCCCAGCTTCTGCATCTCGGCCACCACCTGCAGCGTCAGCGTGGTCTTGCCCGACGATTCCGGACCATAGATCTCGACCACGCGGCCGCGCGGCAGGCCGCCGACGCCAAGCGCGATGTCGAGGCCGAGCGAACCGGTGGAGACCACCTGGATGTCCTTTTCGACCTCGCCGTCGCCCAGGCGCATGATCGAGCCCTTGCCGAACTGCTTCTCGATCTGGGAGAGCGCGGCGGCAAGCGCCTTCTGCTTCTCGGCGCTCACGCCGGCACCTGCCTTCTTGTCGTCCATGGTCGTCCTTGAATCAAATGGTGTATAAATAGGCCGCATGTGGCGCGGCACCGGCTTTTTGCCGGCTCCAGCGCCGGCCCGGCTGTCTGCGCGGCCGCCACTCAGGAATCATCCCGGGGCGGCCCCAGCGGAATGTGCGGGTACTGTATAAAAAAACAGTATGCTTGGCAAGCCCCATCGCGCCTATTCCGCAGGCGCCCGGCTATGCCGGCCAGGGTGGAGACAACCATGCGTATTCTGATCGCCGAAGATGACGACACGCTGGCCGATGGCCTGACGCGCTCGTTACGTCACTCGGGTTATGCCGTCGACCACGTTGCCGACGGGCAGGGCGCCGACTCGGCCCTCTCTACCCAGACCTTCGACCTGCTGATCCTGGACCTGGGACTGCCGCGCATGTCCGGCCTGGAGGTGCTCAAGCGCCTGCGCGCCCGCGGCGCGATGCTGCCGGTGCTGATCCTGACCGCGGCCGACAGCGTCGACGAACGCGTCAAGGGCCTGGACCTGGGCGCCGACGACTACATGGCCAAGCCTTTTGCGCTGTCCGAGCTGGAAGCGCGCGTGCGCGCGCTGGTGCGCCGTGGCGCCGGCGGCGGCGCCACGCTGATGCGGCACGGGCCGCTGGCTTTCGACCAGGTCGGCCGCATCGCCTACCTGAACGAACAGATGCTCGACCTGTCGGCGCGCGAGATCGGCCTGCTGGAGATCCTGCTCACGCGCTGCGGCCGGCTGGTGTCCAAGGAACAGCTGGTCGACCACCTGTGCGAGTGGGGCGAGGAAGTCAGCAACAACGCCATCGAAGTCTACGTGCATCGCCTGCGCAAGAAGATCGAGGTGGGCGGCATCCGCATCGCCACGGTACGCGGCCTGGGTTATTGCCTGGAAAAATTCCAGCCGGCCGTGGCCGCGCAGCACTGAGGCGACCCTGTTTATGCGGCCCGTCCCTTAGCCCCACCCTTGCAGGCGAGCACGACCGCACCCGAGCGACAAACGTCGAGATGAGCCTGCTGCAACTGCCCTGGCGGCGCGCGCACCGCGCCGTGCCGCCACCCTCCCCTGCCACCCCCGGCACCGACCAGGAACTGGCCGACGCTCTGCCGCACCTGGAGGAAAGCACCGCCACGCCCGCGCCGCGCTCGCTATTCGGCGAGATCCTCGACTGGATGCTGGCGCCGTTGCTGCTGCTATGGCCGATGAGCATCGCGGTGACCTACCTGGTCGCCAAGTCGATCGCCAACGGCCCGTTCGACCGGGCGCTGGAAGCCAGCGCCATCGTGCTGTCGCAGCAGGTGCGCGAGGTCAACGGCCGCATCACGTTGCAGCTGCCCCTGTCGGCGCGCGAGATCCTGCGCGCCGACGAGACCGACAATATCTATTACCAGGTGGTCGGCAAGCGCGGCGAATACATTGCCGGCGACCACGACCTGCCGCTGCCGTCGGAAGACGACCAGGGCCACGCCGGCCTGGTGTCGCTGCGCGACGACCGCGTCGCCGGCAACGACGTGCGCGTGGCCTACACCTACGTCGACCTGCGCCATGTCAGCGGCAACCAGCCGGTGCTGGTGCAGGTGGCCGAAACGCTCGACAAGCGCGCGCGCCTGGCCAACGAGATCATCAAGGGCGTGATCCTGCCCCAGTTCGTGATCCTGCCGCTGGCGGTGGTGCTGGTGTGGTTCGGGCTCTCGCGCGGGCTGGCGCCGCTGACGGCGATCCAGCAGCGCATCCGCGCACGCAACCCGGGCGACACCAGTCCCATCGACGAACGCGCCGCACCGCAGGAGATCACGCCGCTGGTGGGATCGTTCAACGATCTGCTGGCGCAGCTGGACCAGTCAGTGCAGACGCAGAAGCGCTTTATCGCCGATGCCGCGCACCAGATGAAGACACCGCTGGCGGGGCTGCGCATGCAGGCCGAGCTGGCGCAGCGCGAGCAGTCGCCGGAAGAACTGCGGCGCTCGCTGGCGCAGATCGCGGGCAGCTCCGAACGCACCGCGCACCTGGTCACCCAGTTGCTGTCGCTGGCGCGCATGGAAAACCTGGCCGGCGCCGGCGGCATGGGCGAGCTCGACCTGGGCGCGCTGGCGCGCGAAGTGGTCAAGGACTGGCTGCCGCAAGCCTGGGCGCGCGACATCGACCTGGGGCTGGAGGCGGACGACCACCCGGTGACGGTGCTCGGCAACCGGCTGATGCTGACGGAGATGCTCAACAACCTGCTCGACAATGCCATCCGCTACACGCCGCGCGGCGGGCACGCGACGGTGCGCGTCAGCGCCGATGCCTTCGAGCCGTTTGCCTACCTGGACGTGGAAGACACCGGCCCGGGCATTGCGCCGGCCGAGCGCGAACGCGTGATGGAGCGCTTCTACCGCGTGCTCGGCACCAATACCGAAGGCAGCGGGCTGGGCCTGGCCATCGTGCGCGAGATCGTGCAGCAGCACGGCGGCGATGTGCAGATTTCCGACCACGTCTACCAGCAATCGCCGCGCCTGGCCGGCGCGCATTTCCGCGTGACACTGCGCCGCCCCACCGAAACTCCCCCCATATGAGCGACATGCCCGCCCCTGACCTCGCCGAGGCCCGCCAGCGCCAGGCCTGGCATCGCAACCTGCGCTGGATCGCCGGGCTGCTGGCAGTCTGGTTCGTGGTCACCTTCGTGGTGGCGTGGTTTGCGCGCGAACTGCGCTTCGACTTCTTCGGCTGGCCGTTCTCGTTCTGGGTGGGCGCCCAGGGGGCGCTGGTGGTCTACGTGCTGATGGCCGCCCTCTACGCCTGGCGCATGAACCGCGCCGATGAAAGCGCCGATGAAGCTGACGCGCCCGCCCCCCTGCCTTCGCAGGGTACCTTGCGCGGGCCGGGCTCCGATGCTGCATAGCGACATGCCTGCCGGGCGCATAGCAATGCCGCGCAATGGCCGATGCTGGCTGCACCGCAGCATGCGCGGCCCTGAAATCGGCTAGCGTATACCCCGACATTTTTGGCACTTGCGCACCGAAATCTGTCAGAACGCAGTAAGTTTCGCCACCCACAATCCTCTGCAACTCAGGCTCCCGGCCAGCGGCACGGGCCTTTTCCGCGATGTTGCCGCGCCTTGCCCGAGATCCAATCCAGACGGAGGAGACAAGATGGCAAACGTGCAAAACGTTGCGGTACCCGGAGGGGGTGCGCAGAACGCGCCGATGACACACGAGGAGCGCAAGGTGATCTTTGCCTCGTCGCTGGGCACGGTGTTCGAGTGGTACGACTTTTATCTGTACGGTTCGCTGGCGGCGATCATCGCCAAGCAGTTCTTCGCCGGCCTGGACCCGACCTCGGCCTTCATCTTCGCGCTGCTCGCCTTTGCCGCCGGCTTTATCGTGCGGCCGTTCGGCGCGCTGGTGTTCGGCCGCCTGGGCGACATGATCGGGCGCAAGTACACCTTCCTGGTAACGATCCTGCTCATGGGCCTGTCGACCTTCATCGTCGGCCTGCTGCCCGGCTTTGCCACCATCGGCTGGGCCGCCCCGGTGATCCTGATCATCCTGCGCATGCTGCAGGGCCTGGCGCTCGGCGGCGAGTACGGCGGTGCCGCCACCTACGTGGCCGAGCACGCGCCGCACGGCAAGCGCGGGGCGTATACCTCGTGGATCCAGACCACCGCCACGCTGGGCCTGTTCCTGTCGCTGATCGTGATCCTGCTGTGCCGCGAGCTGACCGGCCCGAACTTTGAAGTCTGGGGCTGGCGCATCCCGTTCCTGCTGTCGATCCTGCTGCTGGGGGTGTCGGTGTACATCCGGCTGTCGATGAATGAATCGCCGGCATTCCAGCGCATGAAGGCCGAGGGCAAGACCTCCAAGGCTCCGCTGACCGAGTCGTTCGGGCAGTGGCGCAACCTGAAGATCGTGATCCTGGCCCTGCTCGGCCTGACCGCCGGCCAGGCCGTGGTCTGGTACACCGGCCAGTTCTACGCGCTGTTCTTCCTGACGCAGGTGCTCAAGGTCGATGCCAAGACGGCCAACCTGCTGATCGCCGGCGCACTGGTGATCGGCACGCCGTTCTTTATCTTCTTCGGCTCGCTGTCTGACAAGATCGGGCGCAAGTGGATCATCATGGCGGGCTGCGCACTGGCCGTGCTGACCTACTTCCCGCTGTTCAAGGCGCTGACCCACTACGCCAACCCGGCGCTGGAGCGCGCCCAGCAGACCGCGCAGATCGTGGTGACCGCGGATCCGAAGCAGTGCTCGTTCCAGGGCAGCCCGATCGCCCGCGAAATCGACTTCCGCAGCTCGTGCGATATCGCCAAGCGTACCCTGGCCCAGTCGTCGGCCAGCTATGAGGTGGTGGAAGCCCCGGCCGGCACGGTGGCAACGGTCAAGATCGGCGACAAGGAGATCAAGGCGTTCGACGCCAAGCTCGCCAACAGCCATGCCTTTGACGATGCCAGCAAGGCCCAGATCGCGGCGTTCAAGAAGGAGGTGAGCGGCGCCATGTCCGCCGCCGGCTACCCGGCCAAGGCCGACCCGGCGCAGATGAACACGATCATGGTGCTGGTGATCCTGGTCATCCTGGTGATCTATGTGACCATGGTCTACGGGCCAATCGCCGCCATGCTGGTGGAATTGTTCCCGACCCGTATCCGCTATACCTCGATGTCGCTGCCCTACCATATCGGCAACGGCTGGTTCGGCGGCCTGCTGCCCACCATCTCGTTCGCGCTGGTGGCCCAGAACGGCAATATCTACTACGGCCTGTGGTACCCGATCATCATCGCGGCCATCACCTTCGTGATCGGTGCGCTGTTCGTGCGGGAAACCAAGGACGTGGATATCTACGCCCACGACTGAAAGGTCGGCGGAACGAAACCGTGACCGCAACGGCAGGCCTCCCCGGCCTGCCGTTGTTTCATGGGCTCCGGTGTCCTGCAAAAAACTTCGCAAGAGGGTGTTGACAGTGCCGAAAGGCACTGTATAATCTCAGTCTTCGTTGGCGAATTAGCTCAGTCGGTTAGAGCGACGGAATCATAATCCGCAGGTCCGGGGTTCGAGTCCCTGATTCGCCACCATCTATTTGAAAAAGCCGCGTCCTCGCAAGAGAACGCGGCTTTTTGCTTTGGCTTGCCGGGCGCGCTGCCGGCACCTTTCGATGCCGGAAGCGGCACGCCCTAAGGCTGCGACAAAAGAAACTCATGCCGGCTGGTATCGAGCCGCGACACGCGATACTCGATCCGCTCGTCGTGGTAGGACGAGGCCACCCGCAGTATCTTCAGCAACGGACTGCCCACGGGAACGCCCAGCAGCGCGTGGTCATCTTCGTCCGCCAGTGCCGAGCGCAGCCGCTCTTCGGTGCGGATGATATTGATGCCGAAGGTGTCCTGATAGAAGTTGTAGAGCGTATTGGGCCGCTCGCGCAACTGCTTCTCCGTCAGGCCCTTGAAGCGCTCTTCCGGCACGGTGATGGCATCGATCATCATCGGGGTGCCTTCCAGCGACAGGACATTGGCGAAACGAAACACGGGCTCACCAACGGCCAGCCCCAGAGCGGCCGCCTCTTCCTTGTCGGCCTTCGCGCGGCGGAACCTGGCCAGGCGGACGGTCGGATATTCGCGATGGCCATCCTGGCGCACGATACGGAAGAAGCGGAAGAAGTGATCCTCCTGCCGGTGCGTGGCGACAAACGTGCCGCGGCCCTGGTGCCGGATCATGATGCCTTCGGCCACCAGTTCATCGATTGCCTTGCGCAACGTGCCGATCGACACGCCAAAGCGCTCGATCAGCTTGCGCTCGGACGGAATGGCTTCTCCCGGCTTCCACTCGCCCTCCGCCAGTGCGGAGAGAATGGCCTGCTTGACGTCCTTGTACAGGACGCCGCCAATCGCGCTGGCGGCATCAAATCTGGCACCCACGTTGAAATCCCTGTTCGCTGGCCCACGCCGCCTGACGGCGCGCGCGGGCCGATTCATCTAGATAAGCCAGATCATACCGGAGGCCATCTTGCGCCTGTCGCGGCCAGCCGGTGCTATTCGGCGCGGATGTGCTTCTCTTCGATCAGCCTTGCCCACCGCGTCACCTCACTGTTGAAGTATTCGGCGAAGGGGCCACTGGTCTGCGGCGCCGGGCTGAATCCGGCCGCCACGATGCGCTCGCGCATCGCGTCGGACTGGAGCATGCGCGCCACCGACGCGGCAACCTTGTCGACGATCGGCTTCGGCGTCCCCGCCGGCATCATCATGCCGGTCCAGTTCTCGACGATCAGGTCGGGAAAGCCCGCCTCGGCCACGGTCGGCACCTCGGGCAGCAGGGGGTGCCGTTCACGCGTGGTCACCGCCAGCGCGCGCAGCTTGCCGCCCTTCACGTAGGCCAGCGATTCCGGGAAATTGGAGAACACCACATCGATCTGGCCGCCGATCAGGTCGGTCATCGACGGCGCCCCACCCTTGTACGGCACATGGGTCAGGTTGGCGCCGGTCAGGCTTTCGAACAGGGCCAGCGTCAGGTGCGGCGGCGTACCGTTGCCGCTGGAGCCGGCATTGAGCTTGCCCTTCCGCGCCGCCGCGGCGAGGTCCTTCATCGACTTGACCGGCGAACTGGCCGGCACCACCACCAGCATCGGCGACGAGGCGATGCGCGCCACCGGCACCAGGTCTTTCTGCATGCTGAACGGCAGCTTGGGGAACAGCGTGACATTGGAAGCGTGCGTCAGCGTGACCGCGAGCCAGGTATAGCCGTCTGCGGGTGCCTTCGCAACCTGGTCGGCGCCGATATTCGCGTTGCCGCCGGGCTTGTTGTCGACCACCACGGGCCGCTTCCACTCCTCCGCGAGCTGGTGCCCGACCAGGCGCGCCATGATGTCCGTCAGGCCGCCGGCCGCGAACGGGACCACGTAGCGGATCGGCTTGCCTGGATAGTCATGGGCGGGCACCGACGCCTGCGCGGTGCCCTGTGCGGCGGCCGGCGCCGAGGCCAGTCCGGTGAGCGTGGATACTGCGGACAACGCGACAAGCGCGCCGGCTCCATACCTGAGCGCGGTGCGAATCAAACCTCGATACATGGTGTGTCTCCGTTTTGTGGTCGCTGGCCCGTTCTGTGTCGGGTCCGCTTTCGTGGTGGGAATCGAATCGAAAACCGCTAGGCCTTGCCCTCCTGCACCGCCTCTCCCGCCAGTTCGCGCAGCGCATCGAGCAGGGCGTCGGGGATGTCTATGCCATGGGCCTGCGCGGCGGCCTGCGCGGCCTCGCGCCGCGCGCCTGGCAGGCGCGTGCCCCCGTCATCCAGCATTGCCTGCAACAGGGCTTCGACACGTCCGGCATAAGCGTCGGAGCCCGCGAACGCGCCAGGGTCCAGCGCCATGAAGAGCTGGCCGATACGCGGCCGGTTGCCGGCGTCGGTGAAAAAGGAATCCGCTTCGGCGCCGAAGCTGGCGCCCGCCAGCGAGGTCACCAGCAGTTCGACCATCAGCGCCAGCATCGCGCCCTTGACGCCGCCCGCGGGCAGCATCGAGCCGCGCAGCGCGGCCTGCGCATCGGTTGTCGGCTGACCGGCCTCGTCCAGGGCCCAGCCCAGCGGGATCGGCTTGCCCTGCTTCGCCGCCACCATGATCTTGCCGCGCGCGACCTCGGACAACGACAGGTCGATCACGACCGGCGCGCGGCCCCGGCGCGGAAACACCGCGGCAATGGGGTTGGTGCCGAACAGCGGGCGCCGCCCTCCCCAGGCAGGCATCGCGGCAGGCGAGTTGCCCATGGCGATGCCCACCATGCCGACGCGCGCCACCGCATCGAGCGGCAGCGCGGCCGCGCCAAAGTGATGGCTGTTGGTGACCGCCGCCACACCGACACCGGTTTCGTGGGCTCGGCGCATCGCCTCGGCAATTGCCAGGTCGCATGCCGGGAAGGCGAAGCCGCAACCCGCATCGACCAGCGCGGCACTGGCGCGTGCGGAGCGCACCGTGGGCGTGGCGCGTCCGTCGACACGATCGGCGTGCAGATGCGCCACATACATGGGTACCCGCGATACGCCATGCGATGCCAGCCCCGCCGCATCGGCACGCACCAGCGCCGCAGCAGTGGCGTCGGCCTGCAGCGGACTCGTGCCCGCACGCCGCAGCGCGGCGTTGGCGATCCGCTCCAATTGCGTCATCGGCACCCGGCTCATGTCATGTCCTCCAGCGTCCGCCGCACCTGCTGCGCGATCATCATCGAGACCCGCGCATTGGCCTCCTGCGTCACGCCGCCGATATGCGGGGTCAGGATCAGGTTGCGCACGTCGGCGAGCGCGCTGCCTGCGGGCAAGGGTTCGTGCTCGAAGACGTCGAGCGCGGCGCCACCGAGATGTCCGTCCCGCAGCGCCTGCGCCAGTGCGGCCTCGTCGATCACGCCGCCGCGGGCCGTGTTGATCAGCACCGCGCCCCGCTTCATGCCGGCGATCCGCTGCGCGTCGATCAGATGCCGCGTGGCGGCGACCAGCGGCACATGCAGGCTGACCGCGTCGGACTGCGCCAGCAGCGTGTCGAGCGCGACGCTGCGCACGCCGGTCCGGGCCCATACCGGATCGTCCGCGGCCAGCATCGGGTCGTATGCCGCCACCTGCATGCCAAACGCCTGCGCCAGCGCGGCGGCCTGCCTGCCGATGTCGCCGAAGCCCACCAGCCCCAGCGTCTTGCCGAGTGCCTCCCTGCCCTCCGACAGGCGTGCGCGCGGCCACTGCCCCGCGGCCACTTGCGCGCTGCTGCCGTAGGCGCCGCGCAGCAGCAGCGCCGCGGTGGTGACCACATACTCGGCCACCGAGCGCGCATTGGCCCCGGCCGCGGGGATCACGCGGATGCCGCGCTCGCGGCAGGCATCGACATCGATATTGTCGAGCCCGACCCCGAGCCGCCCGACCACGCGCAGCGACGGCGCACCGGCCAGCAGTGCCGCGTCGACCTGCGTGCGGTTGCGCACGATCAGCGCCTGCGCGCCGGGCAGCGCATCGAGCAGTTCGGCGCGGCGGTCCACCCAGCCCGGCTCGTACCGCAGGTCGAAGCCCGCCCGCAGCGCCTGCACCGCGGCATCGTCCATGAACTCGCTGATGCAGATGCGCTTCATCATGCCGACTCGTGGATGCGGGTCAGCACGAACTCGCGGTGACCGAGCGCTTCCGCCGCGGTCCAGCGACCGTCGACCGTGGCCAGCATGCACTCGAGCAGCTTGTCGCCGGTCTGGTCCAGCGTCAGCTCGCGCTGCAACAGGCCGGAGCAATCGACGTCCATGTGCTCGCTCATCAGCCGCACCGTGCGCGGGTTGGCGCACAGCTTGATCACCGGCACGATCGGGTTGCCGATCACGTTGCCCTGCCCGGTCGGGAAGAAGTGCACCACATAGCCCGCGGCGGCGCACAGCGTGACCATCTCTGCCGCAGCCGAGGACGAATCCATGAACCACAGGCCCGGGTGCGTCGGCTCTTCGGCCTTGTCGAGCACGCCGTCGACCGTGCACTTCTTGCCGATCTTCTGGATATTGCCCAGCGCCTTCTCCTCGATCGTGGTAAGGCCGCCGGCGATATTGCCCTTGGTCGGCTGCGACTCCGACAGGTCCGAGGTCTTCCAGCGGTCGATCATGCCCTGGTAGCGCTCGAACATGGCCATGAACTGGTGGCGCACTTCGTCGTTGGCGCAGCGCGCCGCCACGATATGTTCGCCGCCGGTCAGTTCGGAAGTCTCGCCGAAGACCAGTGTGGTGCCGAGCGGATGCAGCTTGTCGAAGGCATTGCCGACGGTCGGGTTGGCGCCGCAGCCTGAAGTGGTATCCGACTCGCCGCACTTGGTCGACACCCACAGCTCGCTGATCGGGCATTCCACCCGGTGCAGCGCGGTGGCGTACTGCACGTACTCTTTCGCCGCCTTCGACGCCCGCATGATGGTGTCATGGTCGCCATGGCCCTCGATACCAAAGCCGACCACCGGCTTGCCGGTCCTGGCAATGCCATCGACCACCTTCTTGGTCCAGCCATCCTCGATGCCGATCACCACCACCGCGGCGACATTGGGATTGCTGCCCGCGCCGATCAGCGTGCGGAAGTGCAGGTCCAGGTCCGGCCCGAACTGCAGCCGGCCATACGGGTGGGGAATCGCCATGGTGCCCTTGATGGCGGCGGCGACCGCCTCGGCGGCGGCGTTGGACAGGTCGTCCAGCGGCAGGATGATGACGTGGTTGCGCACGCCGACGCGGCCGTTGTCGCGGCGGTAGCCCTGGAAGGTGGTGTTTTGATCGATCACGGACATGGCTTGTCTCTCGGGTATGAGTAGGAGATGAGTGGCGGACCGGGCGCGGCTTACCAGCGCTTGGTCTTGATGTTGTGGACGTGGGCGTGCTCGCCCGCCTTGATTGGCGCCACCACCTTGCCGATGTCGATGCCGTACTTGTAGACGGTGTCGTTGGGATCCATGTCGCACAGCGCCACCTTGTGGCCGATGGGGATCGGCTGCAGCGCGGTCACGGTCACGATCTTGTCCTCATCCATGATCCAGGCGTTGAGTTTGGTTCCGGCCTGGATCCCTTCCACCACGGCCACCGCCACGGTGTCCTTGGCGTCGTGCAGCACTACGTGAATCATCGTTGTCTCCTCTGTGTGGGTCGTCTTTGCGGGCTGTCTGTGAAACCATCTTAGGCAAGCAAAAGATCCATGTCAACTAACTCATATATATCACTTAGTTGAGCGTGAATCGGCGCCTCGGGCGCACGGGGCCGCAGCAGATCATCGGCGACCTGCGGATCGTCCTGCGGCAGTGTTAAGGGGAAGGAGGTGCTGGCGTTGGGGCGGCCTGTTCAGGGCCGCCGCGACGGGCATCGACGTGCCCGGCCAGTTATCGGTCGTCGGCTGTGACGACCTGCCGGGACAATTACCAGTAGCGTACCCGGCCCGTATCCAGGTGTACGAATTGCTCGCCCTGGTAAAAACCGACACCGCCGCCCTTCAGCGTCTTCGCGGCATCGCGCAGGTCGCCCAGCGGCACCCCGGCCACGCGAATGTCGATGGCCTTGCCGTCCATGTGCAGGCTGTGCCTGGCGACACCGCCGCCACGCGAGGTTCGCAGGCGCGAATTGGTGGCCGGGCTGCGATAGCCCGAAATGACCTGGAACGGTTCATTGGTGCCTAGTTCCCGGCGCAACTGGAAGAGCAGGTCGAACAGTTGCGGATCGATCACCCCTACCTGGCCGGAATAGTGGTCGCGCAGAAAGCCATTGAGCGAAGTGAGTGCGTCGGGAACAAAGCTGTCGCCGACGGCATAGACGAGCTTGATGCGCTCGCCGGTGTGGGTGTGGTCAAAAGCCAGCGAGCGCGCATCGGGCAGGCTGGCAAGCGCCTGGCGCGTCGCCAGGGGCATCAGGCCAGCCGCCAGGGCCAGGCCTCCGGTGGCATGTAGAAAGCGGCGGCGTGCCTTGCGCGTCGCATCATTCATGGTACTTCCTCTGCATGTGCTGGGCGCGCCTTATTGCCTGGCGGCAGCGGCGCGCGCGATGGCTGGCGGCGAGGGGCGCCCGGTGCGTTGCCGCAGCGCCTTGTCCAGCAGTTTGTCGTGACCGTAGATGTCAGGCAGGAAGGATACACGACCGTCGGCCCGGGCGATGACCGTGCCATAGGCCAGCACCACCGGCAGCGGTTGCTGCAGCCGCACCGTGTTCGACTTCCCGCGCGTCATCGCCTCGCGGATACGCGCCTCGTTCCAGTCCGGCATATCCTGCAGCACGAACTGCGCCAGTGCCACTGGGGATTCCACGCGGATGCAGCCGTGGCTGAAGTCGCGCCGGTCGCGCTTGAACAGCTGCGGCGTCGGGGTGTGGTGCAGGTAGATGTTTTCGTTGTTGGGGAACACGAACTTGATGTCGCCCAGCGCATTCATGGGGCCGGGGCGCTGCCGGATGCGCATGCGGCCATTGAGCAC
Organism: Cupriavidus sp. NPDC089707; assembly: GCF_044748965.1. Classification (NCBI taxonomy): domain Bacteria; kingdom Pseudomonadati; phylum Pseudomonadota; class Betaproteobacteria; order Burkholderiales; family Burkholderiaceae; genus Cupriavidus; species Cupriavidus sp. NPDC089707. The sequence goes on along the minus strand of NZ_JBIVHB010000001.1, from coordinate 255,051 downwards.
GGCCTCCAGGTTGTCCTCGGACAGCGTGGTCACGGCCTTGCCGTCGCCGTTCACGAACTCGAAGCCCTGCCGGTTGAAATACGCCGGATCGCGCCGGAGCCGGGGCACCGTTTCGCGCTTGGCGATCGACGGCGGCACATTCCAGTACGGACTGAACTCGATGTAGCGCATGTCTTCTTCGAACAACGGCGTGCGCGTGTCCAGCGCCTTGCCGACGATCACCTTCATCTCCAGCTTGATGTCGAGCTTGCCGTCGCGGATCTCGTAGGCGCGCAGCATGAACTCCGGCACGTTGACCACGATCATGCGTGGGCCATCCAGCGGGGTCCAGCGCATCCGCTCCATGGTCAGTTCGATCTGCCGCACCCGGCTGGCCATGGGCAGATTGAGTTGCGCCAGCGTCCCGGGGCCGATCACGCCGTCGGCCTGAAGCCCGTGCCGCGACTGGAACGCCTTGATACCGTTGACGAGAGCGCCTTCATAGCGCGCCGGCGGCTTCGTGCCGGCCGGCAGGTCGCCAAGTGCCACCAGGCGCGCTGTCAGCGCGGCAGTGCCCGTCCACGGCTGTCCCGGCGTCAGCTTGCCCGCGGGCAGCGCCGGCAGCGGCTGCGCCCAGGCCGGCTGCGCAGCGATCTCGCGGTAGCGGGCCAATGCCTCGCGCAGCGTGCCATACAGGGGGAAAGTGGGCGCGGCCTGGCGCACGGCGTCCGGCAGGCGGTGTTGCGCGACCGCTTCGCGCAGCACTGTCGCGGCGTCATATTGGCGTTCTTCCTGTGGCGCGAAATTGGCATGGACCGCGCGGGGATTGATACGGCCCCTGTGCAAGTCGGCCAGCATGCGCTCCATCGCGGCGGTCAGCGCGGCGTCAAGACGGGCGGCGGCATCCGATGCGAGTACCGGCCCAGTGGCCGCCTGGTGCACTGCCTGCCGCAGTGCCTCGGCATCGTAGTCGCGGGGATCGAGCCCATCAGCGGCCGCGTTGGACAGCGCGTCGACCGCGTGCCTGGCTTCCGGTATGGGCCTGCCCTGCGCGAACCAAAGTGGTCCCTGGGGTGCCGGAGAGGCTTGTGGCACTGACGCTTGCGGTGCTGCCGGGGCCGGGGTCGTCTGGAGCGGCTGGGCCAGGGCCGGGGCTCCGGCGGCCCCTGCCAGCAGCAGCGCGGCAAGGGCACGCTTCATGGCGCAGGGACGGCGCCTCGGGCTGTGGTCGCTGACATGACACTCGGCATTGCAAAGCGAAGGGAGAGCAGCCTTGGCTGCAGCAAGACTGGCGCTGGTCAGGCGCATGGCGGCTGTCGGGAACGAAGGCATCGTGGGGATGGGCCCGTTTCGTGGCACACGCCCACAGTCTACCCGTGTTGTGGAAGCGGCGTTCGGACCGCATGGTGGAGGGTAGCGCGACGGTGTCGAACCGCATGTGCCCAGCTCTCGGTAAAGCGGATGCCCAAGACAAATCGCCTCCGGACATGCACAGCGTCAGGTTCTTGTCCGGGTCGATGCGCGCGGGTGGCGGCGATGGTCGTCAGGGACGCACTGTGCGCACGCTGATGCAGCCGTTCACCACACCAACTGGCGCCGCCGCGCATAGTCGACCATTTCCACGAGCGAGTTGACGCTGAGCTTGGCCATGATATTGGCCTTGTGCGTGCTGACCGTCTTGCTGCTGATCAGCAGCTCCGCGGCGATCGCCTTGTTGGAATGGCCGCGCGCCAAGTATTGCAGGATGGTGATTTCGCGATTGCTGAGCCGCGGGATGCCGGAGTTGACCACTTCGCCGAGCTGGCGCGCGGCTTCGAGCGTGTGCATGGGGAACACCAGGTAGCCGCTCAGCACGCCGCGCGCGGCCTGCAGCACCTCGCGCACGCCGCGGTGCTTGACCACGAAGCCATGCGCGCCGGCTCGCAGCGCCCGCACCGGGGCGGCGGTGGCGTCGGTGCCGGACAGCACCAGCACGTGCACCGCGGGAAAGGTCGCCGACACGCGCCGAACGAAATCGACGCCGGGATCGCCGAAAACCTCGACATCGACCAGTACCAGCCCGGGGCGGTGATCACGCACCAGCCGGAACGCATCGCGCACACCGTCGGCTTCCAGCACCTCGGCGGCATCCAATGCCGCCGCCAGTTGACCGGACAGCGTAGTGCGGAACCGGGACGGCTCGTCGACGATCAGCGCGTGGTGCAATTGGAACTCCTTGACAGCTTGGGTAGTTGCCAAGGTTAAGGGCCATGCTGCGTGCTGAAGCGCGGAATACTCGCTGCTGGGAAGCAGCAGAATCTGCGCGGCGGTCGGGCAATTCCGCAGGGATGAACAGCCAGGCGGTGCCAGGCCGGCCTGCGTGTCAGGACCTGGCCGCTCACTCCGTGCCGGCGGGCAGGAAGCGCGGCGCCGGGGCCGAGCGCGGGACCTCGCGCTCGCCCTGCCGGAACATCCGGTAGGTGCCGCGCGCCTGGTTGTGCGGATGGCGGGCGGCCTCATCCAAAGTCAGCACGCGCGCGAAGCATACATCGGTGCCGCCCAGCAGCGCTTCCCAGTGCTTGCTCGGCTGCGCCGCGATGCAGGCGGCGATGCGCGCCTTCAGGGCGGGCCACCGGGCGCGGTCGTATTGCGTAGCGGGATCGACGTCGGCCAGTTCCAGCCGTTCGAGCAGTTCGCGGTAGAACTGCGGCTCGAGTGCGCCCAGCGTGATGGCGCGGCCGTCGGCGCAGCGGTAGACGTCATAGAACGGCGAATCGTGGAACGGGCTGGGCTCGGGTCCGCCGAGCGTGCCGGCGGCGCGCGACACCTGCACCAGCGAACCGAGCATGGCAACGATGTCGGTGATCGCCGCATCGACCACGCAGCCCTCGCCGCTGGCGCGCGCGCTCAGGATGGCGCTGGTCAGGCCGAAGGCCAGGCCGAGCGCGCCGGTGGCGTCGCCCATCACGGTCGGCGGCACCATCGGCAGCGCATCGTCGCGCGCGGCCATCGACAGCAGGCCGGTCAGCGCGATGTAGTTCAGGTCATGGCCGGCGCTCTGCGCCAGCGGGCCGCTCTGCCCCCAACCGGTCATGCGGCCGTACACCAGGCGCGGATTGCGGGCGTGGCAGGCCTTGGGGCCCAGGCCCAGCCGCTCCATCGCCCCGGGGCGCAGCCCTTCGATCAGCGCATCGGCGCCCGCCACGAGGTCGAGCGCCGCGGCGACGCCCTCGGGCGATTTCAGGTTCAGTTGCACGACCTGCTTGCCGTGCTCCAGTTCCATCTCCGGCGGCACAGACTGGCCGCGCAGGATGCGGCGCGCGTCGGGGGCGACCGGGCGGGTCACCAGCGTTACCTCGGCGCCGAGGCCGGCCAGCATGGCGCCGCACAGCGGGCCGGGGCCGATCCCTTCGAATTCCACCACCTTGATGCCGCGCAGGGGCAGCAGCTTGCCATGCTCACTCATTTCGTTGTCTCCGGGTTGCCATGCGCCGGGATCCGGGTCCCGGGCCAGCTATGTGGGATGTGTCGTGCGCCGCGTCAGTACGGCCGCATGCCGGCCTGTCACTGGGGCTCGCAAGCCATGCTAAGCGCCACGGTGCCGGGGCGGCAATGGCCGAAACTGCCAGCCGGGTTGACGGATTTGCCATGCGGCCGGTTATCGCACGCGAGGCCGTGGCGGTATCGTAGTTTTCCGAACCAACTTGATCTAAGTCGGGTCACAGCGGGAAACTTGCTGCGATGATGGTTTCAGTTGGCGCCGACGCCCCGCGGCGGCAGCGTCAGGAGGTGTTCTTCAACCTGGCTCGTCCCGACAGCCCCCAATCCAGGAGATTCCCGTCATGACCAATATCGTGCTCGCCACCGATGGCTCGGCCTTCAGCGATGCCGCGGCGCGCTTTATTGCCGAAGGCAAGCTGCTGCAGAACGGCTTTACCGTGCATGTCGTGCATGTGGCCCCGGAAGTGAGCGGCCAGGTGCGCGCCTTTGTCAGCAAGGAAACCATCGACGACTGGCACAAGGAGGCCAGCGACAAGGCGATGGCGGGCGTCAGCGAGATCCTGTCGGCGGCCGGCGTGCCGTTCGAGCAGCATGCGCTGCACGGTTTCGCGCCGGAACGCATCGTGGCCTATGCGCGTTCGGTGAATGCCGAAGCCATCGTGATGGGCACGCATGGCCGCGGTTCCTTCTTTGATGCGGTGATCGGTTCGGTGGCCGGACGCGTGCTGGCGCAGGCGGATTGCCCGGTGCTGCTGGTCAAGGCGCCTGAGAAGAAGTAAGGCAATCTCGGGAAACGCGGCGCGCCCGGCGCCGCGTTTCGCTTGTCAGGCGCCCCACAGGGGCGCTTCGTCCATCAGGGCTACCTGTTCGCGCAGTTCGAGAATGCGGTCCTGCCAGTAGCGCGCGGTGCCGAACCACGGGAACGCGGCCGGGAAGGCAGGGTCGGTCCAGCGGCTGGCCAGCCAGGCGCTGTAGTGCAGCAGGCGCAGGGTGCGCAGCGCCTCAACCAGCCACAGTTCGCGCGTGCGGAATTCCGCGAAATCCTCATAGCCGGCCACAACGTCGGCCAGCTGGTCCTGCATCGCCGCGCGGTCGCCCTCCAGCAGCATCCAGATGTCCTGGATCGCCGGCGCCATGCGGCTGTCGTCAAAATCCACGAAGTGCGGCCCCGGCGCGCCGAGGCTGCCGCCGCGCGCATCGTCTTCGTCGATCCACAGCACATTGCCGCGGTGGCAGTCGCCATGCACGCGCAGCAGCAGCACGTCGCCGGCGCGTTCGTAACAGCGGCGCACGCCGTCCAGCGCGAGGTCGGCGACCGACTGCCACGCCGGCAGCAGGTCGGCGGGGATGCAGCCGCTGGCCAGCAGCCAGTCGCGCGGGGCAACGCCGAAGCTGTCGATATCCAGTGCGGGCCGGGCCTGGTAAGGGTGCGCCGCGCCGACGGCATGGATACGGCCGATAAAGCGGCCGAGCCAGGTCAGCGTGTCCTTGCGGTCGAGCGCGGGTTCGCGGCCGCCGCGGCGCGGGAACACCGCAAAGCGGAAACCGGCGTGGTAGCACAGCGTACCGGCATCCGGCGCACCCGCGGGCAAGGTCAGCGCCGGCACGGCCGGAATCTCGGCATCGGCCAGCTGCTGCACAAAGGCGTGTTCTTCCAGGATGGCCGCGTCGGTCCAGCGGCCGGGGCGGTAGAACTTGGCGATGACCGGCGCGGCGTCCTCGATGCCGGCCTGCCACACCCGGTTTTCATAGCTGTTGAGCGCCAGCAGGCGCCCGTCGGGACGAAGGCCGGTACTTTCGAGCGCGTCCAGCATCAGCTCCGGCGTCAGGCCGGCATAGGGAATACCGGAATCGGCCGGGGCGGTGGACGCTGTCATGGTGTCAGTCGCGGTTGCGGTTACCGCCGAGCAGCGCAGCCTGCGGCGCCGGGCGGCGGTTGCGTGCCGGGGCCGGGGCGGCATCGTGCGACTGGCGTGCGGGCTGGGCGGCGGCGCGCTGCTGGCCGCGTGCCGGCTCCTGGCTGCCCTGGCGCGGTGCGCCGCTGCGTGCGCCACCATTGCTGCCGGCGTTGCTGCCGGCGTTGCTGCCGGCGTTGCTGCCGCCATGATTGCCGGCGTTGCCGTTGCCACCGCCGCGGCGCTGGCCGCCTTCGGCCTGCCGTTGACGCGGCTGGCCACCCTGGCCCTGGCGCGGTGCGTCCTGGGCCTGGCGCGGCGCGCGTGCGCGTTGTGCCGGCTCGCCGTCGGCGTTGGCCGGGCGTGCCTGGCTGCGGCCGCGGCCTTGGCTTTGCCCTTGCCCCTGCCCGCCGCCGCGTTGCTGGCGACCCTTCTGGATCGGCTCGGGAGCGATGGCCGGGTCGACCTCAAACCCCGGCAGCACAGTCTGCTCGATCTTGCGCTTGATCAGGCGCTCGATATCGCGCAGCAGCGCGTGCTCGTCCACGCAGACCAGCGAGATCGCCTCGCCCTCGGCGCCGGCGCGGCCAGTGCGGCCGATGCGGTGCACGTAGTCTTCGGGCACGTTGGGCAGGTCGAAGTTGACCACGTGCGGGAGCTGGTCGATGTCAATGCCGCGCGCAGCGATATCGGTCGCCACCAGCAGCCGCAGCGTGCCGGCCTTGAACTCGGACAGCGCGCGGGTGCGCGCCGACTGGCTCTTGTTGCCGTGGATCGCCAGCGCCGACAGCCCGTCCTTGGCCAGCTGCTCGGCCAGGCGGTTGGCGCCGTGCTTGGTGCGGGTGAACACCAGCACCTGGTGCCAGTCGTGCTGGCGCACCAGGTGCGCCAGCAACTCGCGCTTGCGTTCGCGGTCGACCGGGTAGACGCGCTGGTCGACAGTCTCGGCGGTAGTGTTGCGCCGCGCCACCTCGATCGAGGCGGGGTTGTTCAGCAGGCGGTCGGCCAGCGCGCGGATATCGTCCGAGAACGTCGCCGAGAACAGCAGGTTCTGGCGCTTGGCCGGCAGCACGTTAAGAATCTTGCGGATATCGTGGATGAAGCCCATGTCGAGCATGCGGTCGGCTTCATCGAGCACGAGCAGTTCCACCTGGGCCAGGTCGATGGTGCGCTGGGACACGTGGTCGAGCAGGCGTCCGGGCGTAGCCACGACGATATCGACGCCGCGCCTGAGCTGCTCGATCTGCGGGTTGATGCCAACGCCTCCGAACATCACCATCGAGCGCAGGCGCAGGTACTTGCCGTAGTTGCGCACGCTTTCCTCGACCTGCGCGGCCAGTTCGCGCGTCGGCGTCAGCACCAGCGCGCGTACCGGCGGCTTGCCCGCGCGCGGTGCGTTGCCGGCGGCACGGGCCGCAGCGGACTCGGACAGCAGGTGCAGCATCGGCAGGGTGAAGCCGGCGGTCTTGCCGGTGCCGGTCTGGGCGCCGGCGAGCAGGTCGCCGCCTTTGAGGACGGCGGGGATCGCCTGCGCCTGGATAGGAGTCGGTGAGGTGTAGCCCTGTTCGGCCACCGCACGCACAATCTTTTCGGACAAGCCGAGTTCGGAAAAAGACATGAATTGCTGCTTCGGCCATCCCTGCGCACGCGGTGCGCCGATCGCGGGATGGCTCGTGTAATCGATGTTCGGTATCGGTAACAGGAGCGGCCGGGAGGCCGGCCTGGCAGGCCAATGGCCCGTCCGCGGGAAAGGTCGCTAGTGTACCAGTCCCTCGCGAGCCGGTTCTGCACATGCGGCGGTGCCGCATGCGCGGCGGCGCACCTCGGCGAGGCCAGGTGGCGCTGCGCTATCATGGGCGGCTCTGCAGGCGACCCTCCCCGAGTCGCCGCCGTCACGCCTACCCTGCCTGCCCCGGCGCCCTGCTGCGCCCCGGAGTCCGCCATGCGCTTGCGTTTCCTTGAAGACCAGGAAGTCACCCTCTTTGCGGCCATCCCGGTCGGCATCGTGGCAGCCATTGCGACCACGCTGTTCGAGGAGGCACTGGAAGGTGCCGGCGTGGTGCTGTTTTCGAGCCATGCCGACGTGGTGGTCGTCTTTGCGGCACTGGCGCTGGGCTGGCGCGTGGTGGTGCCCGCAGTGGGCGGTGCCCTGGCCGGCGCGCTGCTGGTCCTGTCCAACCGACTGGCCAGCAGTCACAGCGGCGCGACCGACTATATGGAAGCGGTGGCAAATGGCAGCGGCCGGCTGCCGGTGCGGATCACGCTGCTGCGGGCCATGTCCTCGTTCTTCTCCATCGTCAGCGGCAGCTCGGTCGGCAAGGAAGGCGCGATGATCCAGTTGGCGGCGCTGTGCGGCTCGCTGTTTCCGACCACCCGGCTGGAGCGCGGCGGCGGCTCGAACATGCGCCGGATGCTGACCGCCTGCGCCGCCGCGGCGGGCCTGGCGACCGTCTATCACACCCCCTTCTCCGCCGCCGTCTTTGTCGCTGAAGTGGTGTTTGGGGCACTAGCCGTCCAGCGGCTGATGCCCCTGTTCCTTGCCTCGGTAGCCGGCGCCATGGTCAGCCAGTGGCACGGCGGATTGCAGCCACTGTATCCGGGGCTGGATATCGCACCCGACCTGCGCCCGCATATCTTGCTGGCGGCAGCCGGACTCGGCGTGGCGGCCGGCATCGTCGGGGCGCTGTTCATGCGTGCGTCTGGCTTCGCCCGCAGCCGCTTCGCAGCGGTGCCGGGCGGGCCGGTGGCGCGGCTGGCGCTGGGCGGCGCGCTGGTCGGGGTGCTGGCGATGGCAGTACCCGAGGTCGTGGGCAATGGCTACCACACCATCCAGACCATCCTGCAGGAACAGCCGCTGAGCGTGCCGGTGGCCGGGGTGCTGCTGGCCAAGCTGGTGGCCACGGTGATCAGCATGGGCTCCGGCGCGGTCGGCGGGGTGTTCACCCCGTCTCTGTTCGTTGGCGCGGCGCTGGGGCAATTGCTGGCGCTGGCCATGCATGGCGTCGCCGACGGCGCCACGCCGCTGCTGCCGCTGGTCGGCATGAGCGCGTTCCTGGCGGCGACCAGCCAGGCGCCGCTGATGTCGGTGCTGATGGTCTTCGAGATGACGCTGGCGCCGGCGCTGCTGCTGCCGTCGATGATCGGAGCGGTGGCGGCGTACTACACGGCGTCGCGCTGCCAGACGCTATCGCTGTACAGCGTGATCGCCGAGCGCGCACAGGCGTCAGCCGCGGCCGAGCACGCGCGCACCATGACGCTGGCGGGGCTGTGCGACCCGACCGCCACCGTGCTCGACCCCAACGCCAGCCTGGCCGAGGCGGCCGACAAATTCGCCGAGACCGGTACCCGCTATCTCTATCTGGTGCAGTTCGACGGGCGCCTGCTGGGCGCGCTGTCGATCCACGCCGTGCAGCGCGCCCAGCGCGAAGGCTCGCAGCAAGGCGTGCTGGAGCTGGCCGAGCGCGACTTCCCGGCGCTGACGCCCGCCTCACGCCTGCGCGACGCGCTTGAGGTATTCGCCGCACACGGCATCAACCGGATCCCGCTGGTACGAGACATGGTAGATCGTGAGCTCATTGGCACGGTATCAAAGCAGCGTGTGCTGCAAGAGGCCTCCTGCCTGTTCTGAGCGCCGACTTGCCGGGCGCCCCGGGGAAGCGCCAAGCGAGTAAAATGGCGGGTTGCGCCCGGTTCCGGGCCATTCCCGCCAACGCTTCGCCTCACTTGACGGAGTTCCCCCATGCCAGCAGGTCGTGATACGCGCCGCGAGGCGCCGGAAAATACCAGATCCTTGCGCGGGCGGTTGCCGTGGCTGGCGTGCATAAGGGTAACGGTAACCGCCCTGCTGCTCGGTGCGGCCGCCGCCTCGGCCCAGCCGGTGCGGGTGATCCCGGAGGACGCGCAGGCAGCCAGGCTGGTGCTCGCCGCCCCGTCGGCCGCCGCGCCGCAGACCGCCACGCTGGACGGCAAGACCGTGGGCGTGGCACCGGGCGTGCGCCTGTTCGGTACCGACAACCAACTACTGGCTACCGCCGCGGTGGCAGGCCAGAAGCTGCCGGTGCGATACAAGCTCGACCTCTACGGCCAGTTGCTGACCGCCTGGGTGCTGAGCGAGCCGGAGCAGAAGGCGCTGAAACAGAAATCGTAGTCCCTGGAAAAGCGCGGCGTGCCCCACGCGACCGCGCGTTGTTGCAACACCCTGATGCCCCCAGGTCAACCACTGAGATCGGCATATGAAGAAAGTTTTCGTCAAGACGTACGGCTGCCAGATGAACGAGTATGACTCGGACAAGATGGTGGACGTCCTCAACGCCAGCCAGGGGCTGGAACCCACCGACAACGTCGAAGACGCCGACGTGATCCTGTTCAATACCTGCTCGGTGCGCGAAAAAGCGCAAGAGAAGGTGTTTTCCGAACTGGGCCGGATGAAGGCGCTCAAGGCGGTCAAGCCCGACCTGGTGATCGGCGTGGGCGGCTGCGTGGCCAGCCAGGAAGGCGCCAGCATCGTCTCGCGCGCGCCGTACGTCGACGTGGTGTTCGGCCCGCAGACGCTGCACCGCCTGCCCGACCTGATCGCGCGCCGCCAGCGCACCGGCCAGTCGCAGGTGGATATCTCCTTCCCCGAGATCGAGAAGTTCGACCACCTGCCGCCGGCGCGCGTGGAAGGCCCGAGCGCCTTTGTCTCGATCATGGAAGGCTGCTCCAAGTACTGCAGCTACTGCGTGGTGCCCTACACCCGGGGCGAGGAAGTCTCGCGTCCGTTCGAGGACGTGCTGGCCGAAGTGGCCGGACTGGCCGACCAAGGCGTGCGCGAAGTCACGCTGCTGGGCCAGAACGTCAACGCCTACCGTGGCAAGATGGGCGACACCACCGAGATCGCCGACTTCGCGCTGCTGATCGAGTACGTAGCCGAGATTCCCGGCATCGAGCGCATCCGCTACACCACCAGCCACCCGAAGGAATTCACCTCGCGGCTGGTCGAGCTGTACGGCCGCTGCGACAAGCTGGTGAATCATTTGCACCTGCCCGTGCAGCATGCTTCGGACCGCATCCTGATGGCGATGAAGCGCGGCTACAGCGTGCTGGAGTACAAGAGTATCATCCGCAAGCTGCGCGCGCTGCGACCGCAGATGTCGATGTCGTCGGACTTTATCGTCGGCTTCCCCGGCGAGACCGATGCCGACTTCGAGAAGCTGATGGCGATGATCGAGGAGATCGGCTACGACACCTCGTTCTCGTTCATTTTCAGCCCGCGCCCGGGCACGCCCGCGGCCAACCTGCACGACGACACGCCGCACGAGGTCAAGCTGCGCCGGCTGCAGCGCCTGCAGGCGACCATCGAGGAAAATGTGCAGCGCATCAGCCTGAGCATGGTCGGCACGGTGCAGCGCATCCTGGTCGAAGGCCCGGCGCGCAAGGACCCGACCGAGCTGCATGGCCGCACCGAGAACAACCGCGTGGTCAACTTTGCGCTGCCCGGTGTTCCCCAGGCCGGCCGCGACCGGCTGGTCGGCCAGATGGTCGATGTCAGCATTACGCAGGCGTTCCCGCACTCGCTGCGCGGCGAGATCGTGGTGCGCCAGTAACCCGAGAACGATGAAGATCCCTTCCGCAGAATTCGTCGCCCCCAAGGACGACAACACCCGGCTGCAGAACCTGTGCGGGCCGCTCGACGAAAACCTGCGTCAGATCGAGCAGGCGCTGGACGTGACCATCCAGCGGCGCGGCCATCGCATGACGGTGCGCGGCAACCATGCGCAGGACGCCGCGCTGGCGCTGGAGCGCTTCTATAACCATGCGCGCACGCCGCTGTCGATCGACGACGTGCAGCTCGGCCTTGTCGAGACACGCCAGCTCAGCGCGCATGGCAGCTACCTGCCGGGCAATGACGACGACAACCGCAACGACGACGAGCGCGAGTTCGACGACGAATCGCCGGTGCTGCACACCCGCCGCACCGGCCTGCAGGGCCGCACCGTGGCGCAGCGCGAGTACCTGCGCAATATCCTGTCGCACGACCTGACGATGGGCATCGGCCCGGCCGGCACCGGCAAGACCTACCTGGCGGTGGCCTGCGCGGTCGACGCGCTGGAGCGCGACGCGGTCAAGCGCATCGTGCTGACGCGCCCGGCGGTGGAGGCCGGCGAGCGCCTGGGCTTCCTGCCCGGCGACCTGGCGCAGAAGGTCGATCCATACCTGCGGCCGCTGTATGACGCGCTGTACGACCTGCTTGGCTTCGACCGCACGCTGAAGATGTTCGAGCGCCAGATGATCGAGATCGCGCCGCTGGCCTATATGCGCGGGCGCACGCTGAACCACGCATTCATCATCCTGGACGAGGCCCAGAACACCACGCCCGAGCAGATGAAGATGTTCCTGACCCGGATCGGCTTCGGCTCCAAGGCGGTGATCACCGGCGACATCACCCAGATCGACCTGCCCAAGGGACAGAAGAGCGGCCTGGTGGACGCGCTGCATGTGCTGCGCGACGTGCGCGGCATCGCCTGCACCCGCTTTACCAGCATCGACGTGGTGCGCCATCCGCTGGTGGCGCGCATCGTTGATGCCTATGAGGAATACCACGCCCAGCACAAGGACGCGTAATTGAAATCCCCGAAAAACCAGAAATCCAAGGCCCCCGGCGTCAGCCTGACCCTGTTCGATGGCGAAGGCCGCGCGCGCAAGAGCACCGCGCACGCGCTGCGCGTGCAGTTGCCCGACGGCCGCAGCCTGACGCTGGACCTGTCGCAGGCCGCCGACGGCGTGGTCGCGCTGCTGGCCGAGCACACCGACACCCACCAGCAGGCCGGCCTGCTGGTGCGCCCGGACAACCATGACTCGCTGTCCGTGGCCGTGACCGCCACGCCGGTCGTGACCACCACCGGCACCCCGGCCACGCCGCCGGCGCTGGAGCTGGAAATCCAGCAAGGCAACGGCATCAAGCAAGACGGCCTGCCGCCGCGCAAGAAGATCGAAACCTGGGTCAAGTCGGCGCTGTATGCCGATGCCGCGCTGACGATCCGCTTCGTCGGCGAGGAGGAAGGCCGCTTGCTCAACCGTACCTACCGCGGCAAGGACTACGCCACCAACGTACTGACCTTTGCCTATGCGGAGAACAATGACGACCCGGTGACCGGCGATATCGTGCTGTGCTGCCCGGTGGTCGAAGCCGAGGCCCGCGAGCAGCGCAAGCCGCTGGAAGCGCACTATGCGCACCTGATCGTGCACGGCGTGCTGCATGCCCAGGGGTACGAGCACGAGGAAGACGCCGAGGCCGAGGAAATGGAGGCGATCGAGACCGAGACCCTGCAGGCGCTGGGCTACGCGGATCCCTACCTCGCCGAGCGCACCGGCACCGCGTGATTGACGGCGCACCGGCGGCGCCAGACTGGCGCCTCCAGCATCACATTCAGCAGCCGCTACCCGGCGGCTGTCACGGGACCGACAGCCTTTTGGTGTATCCTTCAGTCGATCTCCACCACGCGCTCGCCGCGAAATGAACGACCCCTATCCCAGTTCGAAGCCCGCCTACCTGAAGCAGGTCGATCGCCCCAGATCGCTTCTCGAACGCCTGTCAGACCTGATCTCCCCTGAGCCGGACACCCGCGTAGAACTGCTCGAAGTGCTCCAGGACGCGCATGAGCGCAACCTGATCGACGCGGATTCGCTGTCGATGATCGAGGGCGTGTTCCAGGTCTCCGAACTGACCGCCGGCGACATCATGGTGCCAAGCGCGCAGATGGATATGGTCAATATCGTCGACGCGCCGGAGACCTTCATCCCGTTCATGCAGCAGACCGCGCACTCGCGCTTCCCGGTCTATGAAGGCAGCCGCGACAACATCATCGGCATCCTGCTGGCCAAGGACCTGCTGCGCTACTACACCGATCCCGCCTTCGACCTGCGCGACACGCTGCGCCCGGCGGTGTTCATCCCCGAATCCAAGCGCCTGAATATCCTGCTGCGCGAGTTCCGCATCAACCGCAACCATATCGCCATCGTCGTCGACGAATACGGCGGCGTGGCCGGGCTGGTGACGATCGAAGACGTGCTCGAGCAGATCGTCGGCGATATCGAGGATGAGTTCGACCTGGACGAAGACCAGGACAATATCCTGCTCATGCCCGACGGCAGCTGGCGCGTGCACGGCCTGACCGAGATCGCCCAGTTCAACGAGGCCTTCGGCACCGGCTTTTCCGACCACGACGTCGACACCGTGGGCGGATTGCTGTCCAACCATGTGGGCCACGTGCCCCACCGCGGCGAGGTCATCATCCTGCCGCCGATCCGCTTTGAAGTGCTGCGCGCCGACGCGCGGCAGGTGCACCTGCTGCAGGTGCGCCGCGAATCCCTCGCTGACGGCGCGAGCGCTGCCGGCGCATGAAGCGTCCCGCCCCGATCCCCAACGGCGCCGCCGCTGCCGACGCCGGTGCCGGCAGCGTGCCCGGCGCGCGCTCGCGCGCCGCCGCCATGGGGCGCCTGCTGCTGGCCGGCGTGCTCGGCATTGCCCATACGCAGGCCTTCGCCCCGCATGACTGGTGGTGGCTGCAGATCCTGTCGCTGGCCGGCCTGGCCGCACTGATGGCCGACGCGCCGCGCGCGCGCATCGCCGCGGCCACCGGATATGCCTTCGGCCTGGGCTGGTTCCTGTCCGGCATCTGGTGGCTCTATATCAGCATGCACGTCTACGGCGAGATGCCGGCGTGGATGGCAGCGCTGGCGGTGGTGCTGTTCTCGGGCTACCTGGCACTGTGGCCGGCGCTGGCGGGCGCGCTGTGGCACCGGCAGACTGCACGGCTGCGAGCCGGCACATGGGCCGCGGCGCTGCTGGCGCCACTGGCGTTCGGTGCCGCGTGGGGGCTGTCGGAGTGGCTGCGCGGCGTTGTCTTCACCGGTTTCCCGTGGCTGTCGGGCGGCTATGCCCATACCGACGGGCCGCTTGCCGGCTTTGCGCCGCTGGTCGGCGTCTACGGCATCGGGGCGCTGGCGGCCGCGGTCGCGGCCTTGCTGGCCGGGGCCGTGCGCGGACTGGGGCACGGTGCGCGCACGCGTGCCGTCGTGCCGCTGGCGCTGGCACTTCTGCTACCGGCACTTGGCGCCGCGCTGTCGCCGCTGGCCTGGACCACGCCGGCCGGCAAGCCGCTGACGGTGCGGCTGCTGCAGGGCAATGTGCCGCAGGACATCAAGTTCGAGGCCGCCGGTATCCAGCGCTCGATCGCGCTATACCGCGACATGATCACCGCCGCGCCCGCCGACCTGGTGGTGACGCCCGAAACCGCCTTCCCGGTGATCCTGCAGGAACTGCCGGTCGACATCGCCGTGGCGGTGCGGGACTACGCGCTGCAGAGCGGCACCACGGTGCTGTTTGGCGCGGCCGGAGCCGATTCGCCGGTCGATTTCACCAACAGCGTGTTCGGGCTGGGGCCGCTGACGGAGCGGCTGTACCGCTACAACAAGCACCACCTGGTGCCGTTCGGCGAGTTCATTCCGCTGGGCTTCCGCTGGTTCGTCGACATGATGAAGATGCCGCTGGGCGATTTCCGCCGCGGCGGGCTCGACCAGCCTTCGTTGCCGGTGCGCGGCGTGCACGTGGCGCCCAATATCTGCTACGAGGATCTGTTTGGCGAGGAGATCGCGCAGACGCTGCGCCAGCAAACCGCGCCCGCCAACGTGCTGGCCAACCTGACCAACCTGGCCTGGTTCGGCGACACCATCGCACTGGACCAGCACCTGCAGATCTCGCGCATGCGCGCGCTGGAAACGCGCCGCCCGATGCTGCGCTCGACCAATACCGGCATGACCGCGGTGGTGCGCCCGGACGGCACTGTGCAGGCGCGCCTGCCGACCTTCACCGTCGGCACGCTGGTGGCCGAGGTGCAGGGCATGCAGGGGCTGACCCCGTATATCCGCTGGGGGAACACGCCGGTGCTGGCGCTCTTTGCGCTGGTGCTGGGCGCGGCCGCGTGGTGCTCGCGGCGCGCAGCCTGAAGCCCGGCGTGGCGCTGCTGGCGCGTCGGGCTTTCCGCCGCGGATCCCGCTGATCGCGCGAATTCGCGGCACCCGTGGCGCGCCAGGCGCGCGCCGGCTACGTCAGTTCAGCAGCCCGGTCGCCACCGATATGGCTGCCGCGGCGATCATGACCGCGATTGCGACCAGGTAAGGTTTGCGAGAAAGGAGTGTCATGATCCCAAGTCCCCACTATTAATTGTCTACCGGCAGGACGGCTAAGCCCTGCCAACCGCAACACTCTGAACGGGTTGCTTACTCATACTGTATACAAAAACGTTATCGGCTAGCGTTCCCGCAACTTGAAAACGGGGTCGGTATTTTCCCCATGCGTTGCGAAAGGCCGACATCCGCTGACACCTCCGCGCACCTGCCCACACCCCGCCAATCGGGGCGAGCGGCCAAAAAGCCGATAGAATTCAGGGTTTGGCAAAATCCGTATGCGGCGGCCCCGGCACGCGCTGCGCCGCCAGTACGCCGGGGCGGCGCAACTTCGCCCCAGCCGACCGATCAGCCACTACCTAGTCTTCATATGCTGACCTTCCAACAAATGATTCTGACCCTGCAGGCCTACTGGGACCGGCAGGGTTGCGCGCTGTTGCAACCCATCGATCTGGAGGTCGGCGCCGGCACTTCCCACGTGCATACCTTCCTGCGCGCGATCGGCCCCGAGCCGTGGCGCGCCGCCTACGTGCAGCCTTCACGGCGCCCGAAAGACGGCCGCTATGGCGAGAACCCCAACCGCCTGCAGCACTACTACCAATACCAGGTGGTGCTCAAGCCCGCGCCCGAGAACATCCTCGAGCTGTACCTGGGCTCGCTGGAGGCACTGGGCCTGGACCTGAAGCAGAACGACATCCGCTTCGTCGAAGACGACTGGGAGAACCCGACGCTGGGAGCGTGGGGCCTGGGCTGGGAAGTCTGGCTCAACGGCATGGAAGTGACCCAGTTCACCTACTTCCAGCAGGTCGGCGGCATCGACTGCAAGCCGATCACGGGCGAGATCACCTACGGCATCGAACGCCTGGCGATGTACCTGCAGAAGGTCGAGAACGTCTTCGACCTGGTCTGGACCGAATGGGTCGAGAATGGCGAGACGCGCCGCCTGACCTACGGCGACGTGTACCACCAGAACGAAGTCGAGCAGTCGACCTACAATTTCGAGCACAGCAACACCGAAATCCTGTTCCGCCATTTCGCCGAGCACGAGGGCGAGGCCAAGCGCCTGATGGGCAATGCCGAAGGCGCCGACGGCACCGACGGGAGCCAGGCCGCCGGCGCGCGCCTGGCGCTGCCCGCCTATGAGCAGGTACTGAAGGCCGCGCACACGTTCAACCTGCTGGACGCCCGCGGCGCCATCTCGGTGACCGAGCGTGCCGCCTATATCGGCCGCATCCGCAACCTGTCGCGCCAGGTGGCGCAGGCCTACTACGATTCGCGCGAGGCCCTCGGCTTCCCGATGTGCGGCAACGGCGGAGCCCGGGCATGACGCAACTGGCGCGCAGCGCGCTGTGCTGCGCCTTCGCCATCGCCACGCTGTCCGCCGCCGGCAATGCCGCCGCCGCGCGCGCCGTGGCCGCCCCCGCCCCGCAGGCGTTGCTGCTGCCGGCCGAACTGAGCAATGTATGCGAGGCCGACCCGCAGGCGCTGCAGCTGGCCATGTCGCGCCACTGGCGCCCGTCGCTGAACGCGCTCGACCAGTGGACGCAACTGGTGCGCTCGTTCGCCTGCGACCTGTCGGGCCAGCGCGACCTGGGCTGGCACCGCGTGCCGCTGCGCGCCTATGAAAGCGCGATCCGTTACCCGCTGACCTGGGTGGAGGTGGAAACCACCAACGGCCGCACCCGGCGCAAGACCAAGACCTACTGGTCGGCGGCACAGCTGCCGCCGAAGATCGATTTCTGGGTGGGCGGGCGCATCGACGAGATCCGCTACGACAAGCGCCTGCGCCGTATCGACGCGCGCTTTCCCGCAGCGGGCAGCCGCGGCGGCAGTAACGGCGCGGCCAGCGCCGCGGCGGCCGCGCAATGCGCCTTCACCACGCTGCAATTCCGGCAACAGAACGGCCTGTGGCTGCTGTCCGGAGTGGAACCTAATCATTCGCCGCGCTGCTGACAGCGGCGCGCGCCACAACCTGTTGGATACGATTCATGTCGCAACCCATGACCGACTCGCTGCTGATCGAACTGTTCACCGAAGAGCTGCCACCCAAGGCGCTGGCGCGTCTGGGCGACGCCTTCGCGCAGGGCCTGTTCGGCGGCCTGGGCGAGCGCGACCTGCTTGAGCCGGGCGCCACCGTGACGCCGTTCGCCACGCCGCGGCGGCTGGCCGCGCTGGTGTCGGGCGTGCGCCGCAGCGCGCCCGACCGCGAGCAGCGCGAAAAGGTCCTGCCGCTGTCGGTGGCGCTTGGCGCCAACGGCGAGCCCACCCCGCCGCTGGCCAAGAAGCTGGCCGCGCTGGCCAAGTCGGTCGGCGTCGCCGAGATCGACTGGCAGTCGCTGGAGCGCGCCTCGGACGGCAAGGCAGAAGCCTTTTTCTACCGCTACACCGCGCGTGGCGCGGAGCTGGCCGCGGGCCTGCAGGCAGCGCTGGAAGACACCATTGCCAAGCTGCCCATCCCCAAGGTGATGAGCTACCAGCGCCCGGACGGCAGCACCGTGCATTTCGTGCGCCCGGCGCACAGCCTGATCGCGCTGTTCGGCAGCGAGATCCTGCCGGTGTCGTTGCTGGGCCTGCAGGCCAGCAACGTGACGCAGGGCCACCGCTTCCTGTCCCATGGCACGATCGAGATCACGCATGCCAACGACTACGCGAAGCAGCTGGAATCGGCCGGCCGCGTGCTTGCCAGCTATGCCGAACGCCGCGAGCGCATGCGTGCCGCATTGCTGGCCGAGGCCGGCGCCGACCAGGTGATCATGCCCGAGTCGCTGCTCGATGAAGTCAACTCGCTGGTGGAATGGCCGGTGGTCTACGCCTGCCACTTCGAGGAAGCCTTCCTGGCGGTGCCGCAGGAATGCCTGATCCTGACGATGCAGACCAACCAGAAATACTTTGCGCTGACCGATGCCCAAGGCCACCTGCGCAACCGCTTCCTGATCGTGTCGAACCTGGCCACCGAGACGCCGCAGTCGATCATCACCGGCAACGAGCGCGTGGTGCGCCCGCGCCTGGCCGATGCCAAGTTCTTCTTCGACCAGGATCGCAAGAAGACGCTGGCCTCGCGCGTGCCACAGCTGGCCGGCGTGGTCTACCACAACAAGATCGGCACGCAGCTGGACCGCGTGCAGCGCCTGCAGCAGATCGCCGGCCATGTCGCCGATGCGCTCAACGCCGCCGGCGTGGCCACCGACAAGGCGGCCGCAATGCGGGGCGCGGAGCTGGCCAAGGCCGACCTGCTGACCGACATGGTCGGCGAGTTCCCCGAGCTGCAGGGCACCATGGGCACGTACTACGCGCGCCACGACGACGAAGCCGAGGACGTGGCGCTGGCCTGCTCCGAGCACTACCGCCCGCGCTTCGCCGGCGATGCGCTGCCCGAAGGCTCGGTCAGCACCGCCGTCGCGCTGGCCGACAAGCTGGAAACGCTGGTCGGCATCTGGGGTATCGGCCTGCAGCCGACCGGCGAGAAGGATCCGTTCGCGCTGCGCCGCCATGCGCTGGGCATCCTGCGCATGCTGATCGAGAAGCCGCTGGCCGTGTCGGTCACGTCGCTGCTGGCGCTGACGCAGCAGGCTTTCGCGGGCATTGCCGCGGTCAAGCCGGCGCCGGATGCCATCGCCGACTTCCTGTACGACCGCGTGCGCGGCTACCTGAAGGACAAGGGCTACACCACCAACGAGGTCGAGGCCGTGGTCAGCCTGCGCCCGGACCAGCTGCACGACGTGCTGGGCCGCATGGAAGCGGTGCGTACCTTTGCCGCGCTGCCCGAGGCCGAGGCCCTGGCCGCCGCCAACAAGCGCATCACCAATATCCTGCGCAAGAACACCGAGCCGGTCGGCGCGGTGAACCCGGCGCTGTTCCAGGAAGAGGCCGAAGGCGCGTTGCACGCGGCGATCGAGAAGGTGCGCCCGGCCGTCGAAGCCGCCTTTGCCAGCGGCGATTTCACCGCCGCGCTGCGCGACCTGGCCCAGCTGCGCGATGCCGTAGACCGCTTCTTCAACGACGTAATGGTGATGGCCGAGGACGCGCAGCTGCGCGCCAACCGCCTGGCGCTGCTGGCCTCGCTGCATGCGCTGGCCAACCGCGTGGCCGACATCTCCAAGCTGGCCGCCTGAGCGCCGCCAGCACGCGATACCGGAGCCGCACATGCCGCAGACGCCGCCCAAGTTCGTCATCCTGGACCGCGACGGGGTGGTCAACCTCGACAGCGACCAGTTCATCAAGTCGCCCGACGAGTGGATCCCCATCGACGGCAGCCTGGAAGCCATCGCCGCGCTGAACCAGGCCGGCTATCGCGTGGTGATCGCCAGCAACCAGTCCGGCATCGGCCGCGGCCTGTTCGAGATGAGCGCGCTTAACGCCATGCACGAGAAGATGTACACGGCGCTGGCGCGCCTTGGCGGGCGCGTCGAGGCCGTGTTCTTCTGCCCGCATACCGCCGCGGACGGCTGCGACTGCCGCAAGCCCAAGTCCGGCATGCTCGAGCAGATCAGCGAGCGCTTCGGCATCGAGCTCAGGGGCGTGCCGATCGTCGGCGATTCGCTGCGCGACCTGGAGGCCGGTGTCGCGGTCGGCTGCGCGCCGCACCTGGTGCGCAGCGGCAAGGGCCTGAAAACCCTCGACAAAGGCGGCCTGCCGCCCGGCACGCAGGTGCATGACGACCTGCGCGCCTTTGCGCGCTGGCTGACCGGCAACGATGGCGGCAACGACGGCGCCACCCGCGAGTCCGCACAATAAGCCATCGCTGACGCTGGCACCGACCCTCTTTTTTGCGCCCCCACGCATGACGTTTCTCCGTTCCCTGTTGTTTGCGCTGTACCTGCTGGTGCTGACGCCTCCCTACGCCTGCACCTGCTTCATCGTGTTTCCGTTCATGAATGCCGACCAGCGCTTCCGCTTCGTGCGCGGCTGGCCGCGGCTGGTGATCTGGGCCGCGCGCGGCATCTGCGGCATCCAGTACCGCATCCAGGGCCATGAGCATATGGACAGCATGCTCGACAAGCCGGTGGTGCTGCTGTCCAAACACCAGTCGGCGTGGGAGACGGTGGCCTACGTGGCGCTGATGCCCAGGCCGCTTTGCTTCGTGTTCAAGCGCGAGCTGCTGCTGGTGCCTTTCTTCGGCTGGGCGTTAGGTATGCTGAAGATGGTCCATATCAACCGCAAGGAAGGCACCCGCGCCTTCGCCTCGGCCGTGCGCCAGGGCCGCGAGCGGCTGGCCGAAGGCGCCTGGATCATCATGTTCCCGGAAGGCACGCGCACGCCGTCGGGGCTGGTAAAGACGCGCTACAAGAGCGGCGGCGCGCGCCTGGCGGTCGAGACCGGTGCCTGGGTGCTGCCGATGGCGGTCAATTCCGGCCGGGTGTGGCCGCGCAACAAATTCCTCAAGTACCCGGGCATGGTGACGATCTCGGTCGGCCCCCCAATCGCCTCGGCCAACAAGACCGCCGACCAGCTCAACCAGGAAGTGGCCGACTGGATCGAGCGCGACATGCGCCGCATCGACGCGGACAGCTACCGCAGCGAAGCACGGGTAGAGCCTGCCGCATGAAGCTGCTGCGCCCCGCCTCCGACGCCGACGGCGCGCAGCTGGAACTGCCCCTGGCAGAGGCCGCTGCCGGAGTCCATGCACCGGCGGCGCCGCTGGTGCCGGCGCAGCCGGCATGGCCGGTACCGCAGCCCAACGCGCGGCTGCTGCACGTGGGCGAGCGCCCGGTGCACTACACGCTCAAGCGCTCTTCGCGGCGTACCATCGGCTTCACCATCGACGACCGCGGCCTGTCGGTCACCGCGCCGCGCTGGGTCACGCTGGCCGACATCGAATCGGCCATCCTGGAAAAGCAGCGCTGGATCTTCAACAAGCTGGGCGAGTGGCGCCACCGCGAGGCACGCCGCGTGCTGCCCACGGTGCAGTGGCGCGACGGCGCCAGCCTGCCCTTCCTGGGACAGCCGCTGACGCTGTCGCTGGAGTCGCCGATCGGCGCGCTGCTGTTCGATGCCGACCGCCGCGTGCTGCACCTGGCGCTGCCTGCGCACGCCGACGAGCAGCAGATCAAGGACCGCGTGCAAGGCTGGCTGCAGCAGCAGGCGCGCCGGCTGCTGGCCGAGCGGCTCGACGTCTATGCCGGGAGGCTGGGCGTGCGCCATACCGGCTTTGCGCTGACTTCGGCGGCCACGCGCTGGGGCAGCTGCACCGCCGACGGCAAGATCCGGCTGAACTGGCGCCTGATGCATTTTCCGCTGTCGATGATCGACTACGTCGCAGCGCACGAACTCGCCCACCTGAAGGAAATGAACCACGGGCCGCGTTTCTGGCAGACCGTGGAATCAATCTTCCCGGAATTCCGCGACGCCCGCGCGCAGCTGCGCGCGCATCCGCCCGAGCTGCTGCCGACCTTTTAAGCCAGCAGCCGGTGCGTTCCGGCCAAACGCACTAAAATGGCGCCTTCCAATACCTAAAACAGTTGAAGGCCCTCAAATGCGACTCCTCCACACCATGCTGCGCGTCGGCGACATGCAGCGCTCCATCGATTTCTACACCCGCGTTCTCGGCATGCAGCTGCTGCGCGAGAGCGACAACCCCGAGTACAAGTACCGCCTGGCGTTCGTCGGCTACGGCCCGGAAAGCGAAACCGCGGTGCTGGAGCTGACCTACAACTACGGCGTCGACCAGTATGACCTGGGCACCGCCTACGGCCATATCGCGCTGGAGACCGACAACGCCGCGGCGGCGTGCGAGCGCATCCGCACGGCCGGCGGCAAGGTCACCCGCGAAGCCGGCCCGGTCAAGGGCGGCACCACCGTGATCGCCTTCGTCGAAGACCCGGACGGCTACAAGATCGAGCTGATCGAGCGCCATTCCACCCGCGACGCCAGCCGCCCGTAACGCGTCCATCGACCGCGACCGTGGACGCGCAAACCCTGGCCCGCCGGCCGCTGGACGGCATGGCGGTGGGACTGATGGTGGTGCTGTGCGCCGCCTGGGGCCTGCAACAGGTGGTGATCAAGGTAACCGCGCCGCTGATGGGCGCGGTGCTGCAGGCGGGCGTGCGATCGGCAGTGGCGGCGCTGCTGGTGTTCGGCTTTGCCGCCTGGCGCGGGACGCCGATCTGGCGCCGCGACGGCACGCTCAACGCCGGGCTGCTGGCGGGGCTGCTGTTCGGTGCCGAGTTCTTCTGCATCTTTGTCGGGCTGGGCCACACTACAGCCTCGCGCATGGCGGTGTTCCTGTACACCGCGCCGATCTTCACCGCGCTGGGACTGCATTTCGCGGTGCCGGGCGAGCGGCTGCACACCGGGCAATGGCTCGGCGTGGCGCTGGCCTTCGTGGGCATGGCACTGGCGTTCGCCGATGGCATCGCAGCGCCGTCGGCCCATGGCAGCACGCTGCTGGGCGATGCGCTGGGCATCGTGGCCGGGGCGCTGTGGGCGGCTACCACCGTGGTGGTGCGCGCCAGCCCGCTGGCGAGTGCGCCGGCCAGCAAGACGCTGCTGTACCAGCTGGCGGTATCGGCGGTGCTGCTGCTGGCGATGGCGGTGGCCGCCGGCCAGACCGCGACCGTGCAGATCGACGGCGTGGTGCTGGCGAGCCTGTTCTACCAGTCGGTGCTGATTGCGTTTGCCAGCTATCTGATTTGGTTCTGGCTGCTGCGGCGCTACCTGGCGTCGCGGCTGTCGGTGTTTTCTTTCCTGACGCCGCTGTTCGGGGTGGCTTTCGGCGTGGTGCTGATGCACGACGCGGTGGGGCCGCGCTTTGCGGTGGCAGCCGTGCTGGTGCTGGCGGGGATTGTTCTGGTGAATCGGCGGGCGTGAGGGGCGCGTCAGGGTTCGGGTTAAAACCGTTGGCCTTGCTTGGTGTGGCGCCTTGCTAGCCCACCCCTCACCCCGGGCCCTCTCCCCCTGAGGGGAGAGGGAGAACACCTTGCTTAGGCAAGCTCGGGCGGCCTGGGAGCACCCAAAACCGGTGGGCTCTTCTGGCCGCCCTCAAGATCAGCGGCGCGCCTCGAAGGAGAACATCCCCAGCGCGTCGCGCACTTCCTCCAGCGTCTGCTGGGTCAGCTCGCGTGCCTTCTGCGTGCCCTGGCGCAGCACATCGAGCACATAGTCCGGGTTCTTCGCCAGCTCTTCGCGGCGGGCGCGGATCGGGGCGAGCATGTCCTGCAGGATGCCTTCGATGCGGCGCTTGAGCACCATGTCGCCCAGGCCTCCCTTGCGATAGTGTTCCTTCAGCGCTTCGACTTCCTCGGTGTTGGGGTCGAACGCGTCCAGGTATGTGAACACCACGTTGCCTTCGACCTGGCCAGGATCCGACACCTTCAGATGGTTCGGATCGGTGTACATGCTGTGCACCGCGGCCTTGATCTGCTCCGGCGACGCGCCCAGCGCGATCGCGTTGCCCATCGACTTGCTCATCTTGGCCTTGCCGTCGACGCCGGGCAGGCGGCCGAACTTGGGGATCAGAGCCTTGCACTCCGGCAGTATGTCGCGGCCGACCTGGTTGTTGATGCGGCGCACGATCTCGT
Source organism: Cupriavidus sp. NPDC089707 (assembly GCF_044748965.1). Lineage (NCBI taxonomy): Bacteria > Pseudomonadati > Pseudomonadota > Betaproteobacteria > Burkholderiales > Burkholderiaceae > Cupriavidus > Cupriavidus sp. NPDC089707. Next base: position 231,014 of record NZ_JBIVHB010000001.1, on the reverse strand, counting down.
TGGTCTGCTCGATCAGCGGGGCCTGGTCTTCGCCCACCGGCACTACCTGGGCCTTGAAGGCAGTAATGTCGGCGGCCTGCGCGGCCGGGTAGCACAGGAAGCCGGCCGGGATATCGCGGCCGAAACCGCGCGCCTGGATCTCTTCCTTGATGGTCGGGTTGCGCTCCAGCCGCGATACCGTGACGAAGTTCAGGTACATCAGCGTCAGCTCGGCCAGCGCCGGCAGGTGCGACTGCACGGTGATGGTGGTCCTGGCCGGGTCGATGCCGACCGCCAGGTAGTCCAGCGCTACTTCCAGCACGTTGCGGCGCACCTTGTCGGGATCGTGCGCGTTGTCGGTCATGGCCTGGGTGTCGGCCAGCAGCAGGTATTGCTCATGCGAATCCTGCAGCGCCACCCGGCTCTGCAGCGAGCCGACGAAGTGGCCGAGGTGCAGCGGGCCGGTGGGACGGTCGCCGGTCAGGATCACGGGACGCCGGTTGGTTTGGCTGGATTGAGCTGTCATGGGACGGTCTTGCACGAAATAGTCGCGGGAATTCGGGTTCATTTATCTGGGGCTTCAGGCGGCCTGCCCTGCGGCGCCGCCGCCCAGGCGGCGGGCCAGTTCGACATACTCGCCGACAGGCACTTCCTCTGCACGGCGGCCCAGGTCGAAGCCCATCGCGTCGAAGTCGACCTGGTCGCGCAGGAACGAAAGCGTATTGCGCAGCACCTTGCGCCGCTGCGAGAACGCCGCGGTGACCACGTCGCCGAGCACGGTGATGTCGCAATCGGCATGCGGCGAGCGCAGGCGGCCATCGTGATGGCGCGGCCACGGGATCATCCGCACCACGGCGGAATCGACCTTGGGCGGCGGGTTGAAACTGCCCGGCGGCACGTCCAGCACATGTTCCATGTAGTAGCGCACCTGCAGCATGATCGACAGCCGGCCGAAGGCCTTGCTGCCTGGCTCCGCCACCATGCGCTCGACCACTTCCTTCTGCAGCATGAAGTGCTGGTCGCGCACCTGGTCGGCGAACTGCATCAGGTGGAACAGCAGCGGGCTCGAAATGTTGTACGGCAGGTTGCCCACGATGCGCAGCGGCCTGTCCGGCACTTCCAGCTTGCCGAAGTCGAAATCCAGGGCGTCGCCGGCATGTACCTGCAGGCGCTCGCCGTAGCGGCGGCGCAGGCGCTCGACCAGGTCGCGGTCGAGTTCGACCACCTGCATCTGCGGGATCCGTTCGAGCAGCGGGCTGGTCAGTGCGCCGAGCCCCGGCCCGATCTCGACCAGCACGTCTTCGGCCTGCGGATTGATGGCATTGACGATGCCGTGGATGATGGTGTCGTCGACCAGGAAGTTCTGCCCGAATCGCTTGCGGGCCACATGGCCCTGGTGCACGTTGGAGCGCATGGTTCGATGTTGCAGCATGAGGTCCGGCTTCAGCAAGGCGGCTGCAAGCCAGGATTGGGATGGCCCGGATGGCTGGCGCCGGCGCCATCGGGATGGCGGCCGTTGGCATGGCCGGCCATGGTGACCGCACTGCGGATGGCTTCGATCATGCTGCCATGCTCGGCCTGGCCGGTACCAGCCAGGTCCAGCGCGGTGCCGTGGTCCACCGAAGTGCGGATGAAAGGCAGCCCCAGCGTGATGTTCACGCCGTGGCCGAAGGTGCCGTATTTCAGCGGCGCCAGCCCCTGGTCATGGTACATCGCCAGCACGCAGTCGGCATCGCGCAGGTGGCGCGGCTGGAACAGCGTGTCGGCGGGAAAGGGACCGCGCGCATCGATGCCGGCATCTTTTGCCAGCGCCAGCGCGGGCACGATCACGTCGATTTCCTCGCGGCCCATGTGTCCGCTTTCACCGGCATGGGGGTTCAGGCCCGTGACCAGGATGCGCGGACGCGCGATGCCGAAGTAGCGGCGCAGGTCGGCATCGATGATTGTCATGGTCTGCAACAGCAGCGGGATGGACAGCGCATCGGGCACCGCGCGCAGCGGCAGGTGCGTGGTGGCCAGCGCCACGCGCAGCATGGCGTTGTCGTGCGCGGGCTGCGGGCCGGCCAGCATCATGACCACGCGCGGCACGCCGGCGCTGTCGGCCAGGTATTCGGTGTGGCCGGTGAAGGGCACGCCGGCGTCGTTGATGGTGCTCTTCTGCACCGGCGCGGTGACCATGGCCGCATAGCGCGGCGCTGCGTTCCCATGCGCGCGGCAACCGTCAATGGCGGCATCCAGCAGCGCCAGCACGTACCGGCCATTGCGCGCGTCCAGGCGGCCCGGTTCGCACGCGACCGCCAGCGGGATATCCTCGATCACCACGTCGCCGGTGGCGATGTGGTGCTCCCAGGCATGGGTCACGCCCAGTGCCGCGGCACGCTCGGCCAGCAGGCGGGCATCGCCCAGCACATGAAAGCGGTAGTGTCCGCTGCCGCCGTTGTTGCCGTGGTTGGCCCCGGCGCGCTGCAGCAACGCCCCGATCGTGATATCGGGGCCGATGCCGGCGGGTTCGCCGGTGGAAATGGCCAGGGATAGCGGGTCAGGCATGTCGGCTTGGGCGGGAGGGCCGGTGAGCGGCACGTGCGCGTATCAGCGCTGCCGGTTGATGCGGTACTCGACGTACGCCTGCGAGCGCAGCTGGCGCACCCAGTCATCATACGCGGCGCGCAGCTTCTGTTCGCGGACCTCGGCGCGGGCAAAGTCGCGCTGCTTCTCGGGCGACAGCTCGGTCTCGCGGCGGTTCAGCACCTGGATCAGGTGCACGCCGAACTGCGTGACCACCGGCTCGGAGATCTCGTTCGGGCGCAGGCGGCTCATGGCCTGCTCGAACTCGGGCACCAGCTCGCCTGGCGAAACCCAGCCGAGGTCGCCGCCATTCTGTGCCGAACCATCCTGCGAGAAGCGCTTGGCCGCGTCGGCAAAGTCGCCGCCGTGGGTGATGCGGTCGCGCAGCGTGCTGAGCTGGCGGCGCGCCTCGGCTTCGGGCATGTTGGGGCCAGTGCGGATCAGGATGTGGCGCACCTGCGTCTGCGTGATCTTCCCTGCCGCAGCCGTGCCGGACGCCGGCGCGGCGCGCTTGGCCAACAGCTTGACCACGTGGAAGCCCGCGGCGCTTTCCACCACCTGGGGCGCCACGGCACCAGGCTGGAGGTCGACCACCGAGTTGGCGAACAGCGCCGGCAGGCGGCCGATCTCGCGGAAACCCATGGCGCCGCCCTGCGCGGCTTCAGGACCTTCCGAATTGGCTTGCGCCAGCTGCGTGAAATCTGCGCCGCCCTGGGCCTGCTTCAGCAGCCCCTCGGCCTTGGCGCGCTGCGCCTGCTTCTGCGCATCCGAGGCATTCTCGGGCACGCGCACGAGGATCTGCGCCACGTTGTACTCTGTCGGACCGGTGGCGCCGGCCTGGCCGCCGCGGGCAGCCAGGAAGTTGTCGATCTCGCCGTCGTAGACCTGCACCTTGGAATCGACTTCGCGCTCGCGCAGGCGGATCACCTGCACCTGCTTGCGCAACTCGTCGCGGTACTTGGTCCAGGTCATGCCGCTGGCTTCCACGCGGCGGCGAAGCTCGGTAGCGTTCATGCGGTTCTGCTGCGCCACCGATTCGATGGCACGGTCGATCTCCTGGTCGGTCACGCGGATGCCGGCGTCCTGAGCGGCCTGGGTCTGCACGCGTTCCATCACCAGGCGCTCCAGCACCTCGCCGAGCAGGTCCGCGCGCGGCGGGATCGGACGGCCGGCTGCGCGCAGCTGGCCTTCGATCTCGTCGGCGCGGTCGAGCAACTCGCGGCGCGTGATCACGCTGTTGTTGACCACGGCCACCACTTCGTCAACCAGCTGCGAGCGCTTCTGGTCGCCAGGCTGCGGCACGCCGAGCTTGGGCTGGCTCGCAGGCGCGGTGACGTCGGACGACTGCGGCACGAAGATGCCGGTGGCACGCCCCGTACCCGGCGCCTTCAGCTGCGCGGCGGCCGGAACAGCGATCGCGGCCAGCACGGCAGGCAGCAGCAGGCGGTGCCACGACGTCATGAGAAAGGAAAACACGGCGAATTCTTGACGTTTCATCTTAATCCGTCATTCATAGTGATCGTACTGGGTCGTCGGTACCGGCTTGGCGGACACGGGCTCGTAGCCCGGCACGTTCAGGCGCAGGATGTTCAGCGGATTGGACCCGATCTTGGAAAGGCCACGGAACTCCACCTGCAGGAAGACCCGCCCGGTGTAGCCCTGCGTGGTGTTGCGGAAACGCTGGTAGACCACGCGGCCGACCCAGCAGTCCGCGGCGTATTCGACGCCGGCCAGCGTATCGACCATCTGGCTCGCGCTCAGGTCGAAGGCAAAGCGCGCGATGGCGTAGGCGCGCCGCGTGATCGGCCACTGGCCCGACAGCTCGAACTGGTCGATCGCGGTGTTGTCGGTCACGGCGGTCGGACGGCGGTAGCGGTAGCCGGCGTTGAAGACCTTGCGCGGCTCGGGGCGGTATGAAAACGCCACGTTACTGTAGTTGACCCGGTCGGTATCCAGGTTGTACTGCACGCCCATATCCAGGTAATAGCCCCGGAACATCTGGATAGTGGTCGCCGCGAGCAGGTCGGAGGCGCCAGGCTTGGGATCCGCCAGCGTGCCATTGATCTGCACACGCTGCCCGGTGAAATCGTAGCGCTGCGCGATGGTGCCGCGGAAGCGCTCGATGCCGGAGTCCGACTCGATCAGGCGCGTGGTCAGGCCACCAGTGATCTTGTTGTTGTCGGCGATGCGGTCGTAGCCGGTGAACGGGTTCTCGCTGAAGATCTGGCCATAGCCGAAGTCGGACTGGACCGTATCGAACAGCGGGAACTGGCTCTGGTCGCGGAACGGCGTGTAGACGTAGAACAGGCGCGGCTCCAGCGTCTGCACGTAGTTGACGCCAAACAGCCGGCTGACGCTGGGCGCATCGCGCTCGAACGTCATGCCCGAATCCAGGCTGACGGTCGGCAGCACGCGCGAGAAATTGGTCTGCGCGTTGGGCGTATTGTCCTGCGACTCCATCTGGTACTGGGTCGCGTTGAACGTGACCTTCGGCGTCACGTACCAGCCGGCGCGCACGATCGGGTAGCTGATGCTCGGCTGGATGTACATGCGCTCGCCCTGCGGCTGCTGGAAGCCCGTGGACGTCAGCGGGATGCGGAAGCGGGTGTAGTCCGCCTCCACCTGCACGTCGAAGCCGCCCAGGTCGTAGCGGATGTACTTGCCGTTGAGCTGCGGCACGCGCTCGTACGACGGCTCGCTGGGGCGCAGCGTCTGGAACTTCTGCACCCGCGCCATCAGGAAGAAATCCTGCCAGTTGTAGGTGACGCCGCCTTCCTGCACGTACTGGCGCTGCGCGGACTGCGCCACGCTGCGGTTGAAGTCGTCCGGGTACCGGTCGTCCGAGACCCGGTTGACGTTCAGGTAGGCGTTCAGCCCCTTGGCCAGGTTCTGGTTATGCTGGATCGAGTAGGCCCAGCGGTTCGAGTTGGTCTTCTGGTCGTCAGGCAGGAACTCGGCGCGGATGCGGCCGGAGTAGCCCTGTCCCAGGTAGCGATACTCGCCGCCCAGTTGCAGCCCCCGCTCCGTCATCAGCCGCGGGTAGATGGTCAGGTCGCGGTTCGGCGCGATGTTGAAGTAGTACGGCATCGTCAGGTCGAAACCCGAGCGCGAGCCGTAACCCATCAACGGCGCCAGGAAGCCGCTGCGACGGTCATCGTTCAACGGAAAGCTGAACGCCGGCGCTGCCGCGATCGGCACCCCGAAGAAATTCAGCACGCCGCCATAGGCAACGCCCACCTGGCGGTCGCTGTCCAGGTCGATCTGGTTCGCGCTGAAATACCAGTCCGCGTTGTCGGGCGAGCAGGTGGTGTACGACGCCCGCTTGATGGTACTGCGGTCCTTGTCCAGGAAGTCGATGCGCTCGGCCTTGCCGGCGCCGCCGGTCTGCTGGAAGTAGTAGTCCGGCGACAGCATGTAGCCTTCGTTGGCCTCGACCTTCAGCTTGGCCTCGGGCCCCACCGCCAGCATGCCGCTGCGCGACATCCGCACGTTGCCCTGGGCGAAGGCCTCGTCCGTATCCTGGTCGTAGCTCAGCTTGTCGCCCTTGACCACGCCGCCGTCGCGGCGCAGCTCGGCATGGCCTTCGAGTTCGACCCCGCGCTCGCTGTAGCCGGTCATGCGGTCGCCCTCGATAAAGGTGGGGGCATTGGAATCGGTCTCGGCTTTCTTGGCGGGCTCGGCCAGCCGCGGGACCAGTTCGCCGGAGACCGTGGGCGGCTCGGGCGCCTGCGGTGCGGCTTCGAACACCGGCTCGACCTGATCCAGGTCCGGAATCGCCGAGCCCGACATCTGCGCCTGGGCGCCGGCCGACAGGCCAGCCATGGCCAGCACCAGCGGGCGCAGCCGGCCCGCGTTCAGGCGACCAGCGAGCCTGGGGCGGGCGGCGGCGCCAGTGGGGGCAGGCGAAAGCAAGGCCCTGTTATTCGGTGTTCGTCGTTGTTCGGTCATTCGCACGGGTTGTCAGTCTCGGCGTGGGCTGCGGCCGCCTGCAAGCCGCCAGCCCCTGCCAGAGCAGGCTGCGGGGCAACGAAGGCCCCTCCCGGGGGCCGCCCGGCGCCCGGGTCTGGTCGGGTATTATACGGGGCAACCAAAGCTGCCCTCGCGGCCGGCTTCCCCCGCTCCACGATATTTTTCCGCGCCCTTCCTGTATGGCAGCTCTTCCCCACGACCCACGCCTGGACCAGCTCAAGGCCTGGGTGTCCGGCCTTGGCCCGGCATGGTCCGCCGATCCCGACTCCTGCGTGCCCGCATCGGCCGATGCCAGCTTCCGGCGCTATTTCCGCGTACGCACCGGCAATCCGGCGCACCCGACCGCCATCGTCATGGACGCGCCGCCGGCACACGAGGACTGCCGACCCTTCATCCATGTCTGCCAGCTGTTTGGCGACGCCGGCGTGACCGTGCCAACCGTGCTGGCGCAGGACCTGGCACAGGGTTTCCTGCTGCTCGCGGACCTGGGCAGCCAGACTTACCTGTTGCGGCTGGACGATTCCACGGCCCATGGCATGTATGCCGACGCCGCCGCGGCGCTGGTCCGCATCCAGTCCGCCACCCGCCCCGGCGAGCTGCCCGCCTACGACCGCGCGCTGCTGCAACGCGAACTCGACCTGTTCCCGCAGTGGTACGTGGCCAAGCACCTTGGCGCCACACTGAACGACGCCCAGCAGGCCGACCTGCGTGAAGTGATGGATACGCTGCTTACCAACAATCTGGCGCAGCCGCAGGTCTATGTCCACCGCGACTACCACTCGCGCAACCTGATGGTGCTGGACGGCGGCGCCAATCCTGGCGTGCTGGATTTCCAGGACGCGGTGATCGGCCCGATCACCTATGACGCGGTCTCGCTGTGGCGCGACGCCTATATCGAATGGGAAGAGGAACAGCAGCTCGACTGGCTGATCCGCTACTGGGAGCGCGCGCGCAAGGCCGGCCTGCCGGTCAATGCCGATTTCGGCGAGTTCTACCGCGATTTCGAATGGATGGGCCTGCAGCGCCACCTGAAGGTGCTGGGCATCTTCGCTCGCCTGTACCACCGCGACGGCAAGGACGGCTACCTCGCCAACCTGCCGCTGGTGCTGAAGTACACCCGCAGCGTTGCCGGCCGCTATACCGAGCTGCGCAAGCTGATCCGCCTGCTGGATGCGCTGGAAGGCGTGGCCAGCCCGGCGGGCTATACCTTCTGACGGCGTGCCTGACGTCAACGACCCGGCCCCGACTTCCTCCATCACCGCCCTCGGCGAATGGCTGGCTGGCGCACGCGCGCTCGCGCCGATGCTGCTTGGCGTGGTGCCGTTCGGCCTGATCTACGGCGTGCTGGCCGTCGGCGCCGGCATGCCGGCATGGCTGGCCTGTGCCATGAGCGCGATCGTGTTCGGCGGCGCCTCGCAGATGATCCTGACTCAGTTGTGGACCGCCGGCACGCCCGCGGTGGTGATCACGCTGACAGTGGCAATGGTCAACCTGCGCCACGCCCTGTATTCCGCGACGATCGCGCCGACGCTGGCCCACTTGCCGCGCCGCTGGAAAGCGTTGATCGCCTACCTGCTGACCGACGAGGCCTTCGCCGCGATGACGCACCGGCTGGGCGATACCGGCCCGCGCGCGCAATACCGCCACTGGTACTACTTCGGCGGCGGCTTTGCGCTGTGGGCCAGCTGGCAGGTGTCGACGCTGGCCGGCGTGCTGGTCGGCGCCCAGGTGCCGCGCGACTGGCCGCTCGATTTTTTCCTGCCGCTGACCTTCATCGGCATCATCGTTCCCGGTCTCCGGCACCGCTCGCACGTGGCCGCCGCGGTGGCCGCAAGCGTCTTGGCGGTGGCCTGCTACGGCCTGCCGCACAAGCTCGGGCTGATGGTGGCGGCGCTGGGCGGCATCGCCGCCGGCATGCTGGTGCTGGGCCGCGGCAACCGCCCCGGCGCGCGCCGGGCTGGGACGGGTCAGGCCGGCCCGGCCGGCAAGGAGGTCGCATGAATGCGCTGACCTTGCTATGGGTCTTCCTGGCCGCCGGCCTGGCGACCTTCCTGATCCGCTTGTCATTCATCGCCGTGGAAGGCCGCGTGCGGCTGCCGGCGTGGTTCCGAACCGCGCTGCAGTTCGTCCCGGCCGCCATGCTGTCGGCGCTGATCGCCCCCGACCTGCTGATGCAGGGCGGCGAACTCGCGCTCACCCCAACCAATGCGCGGCTGGTGGCCGGCGTGGTCGCCATCCTGATCGCCGCGCGTACCCGCAGCGTCGGCTGGACCATCGCCGGCGGCATGGCCACGCTGCTTGCCCTGGAGGCCCTGTTCTGATGAAGGTCATGATCTTCGCCGCCGGCCGCGGCGACCGCATGCGCCCGCTGACCGATACCTGCCCCAAGCCGCTGCTGGCCGTGGGCGGCAAGCCGCTGATCGCCTGGAAGATCGAGGCGCTGGCGCGCGCCGGCCTGCGCGACATCGTCATCAACCACGCGTGGCTCGGCGAGCAGATCGAAGCCGCGCTCGGCGACGGCAGCCGCTTCGGCGTGCGCATCGCGTACTCGCCCGAAACCGAGGCGCTGGAAACCGCCGGCGGCATCGCCAAGGCCCTGCCGCTGCTGTCGCACGACCCGGCCCGCGGCGAGATCTTCCTGGCCGTGTCGGGCGACATCTTCTGCGACTACGACTTCCGCACCCTGCTGCCCCGGGCCGCCGCGCTGGCCGGCCAGGCCGAGCCGCGCATGCACCTGGTGATGGTGCCCAACCCGGCATTCCACCCGCGCGGCGACTTTACGATGGATGCTCAGGGCCGACTGTCGCTGGACGAACGTCCGACGCACGGCGAGCGCCTTACCTTCGGCAATATCGGCCTGTACGACACGCGCTTGTTCACTGGCATCGCACCCGGCAGCCGCGTCGCCATGACGCCGCTCTACCGCGCCGCGATCGCCGCGGGCACTGCTACCGGCGAGCGTTTCGACGGGCGCTGGGAGAACGTGGGAACGCCGGCACAGCTGGATGAGCTGAACGCCAGTATTGCGCCTGCGCCGGCCGCCTCTATCGGCCGCTAGTCGAGGGAATCGGAGCAGTGCCATGGCAGTGGCGCGACGCGCCTTTTGCTTCACCGACGCTGCAACGCGCCTACCGGCGTTAGAATCGGCCTGATCCCCTCTTCCCCAGGCCACATCATGTCCGCACCCGACAACGCCCTCCTCGCCGCCTGCCGCGAACGCCGCGCCCGTGTGCTTCAGCACCTGCGCGCCAGCGGCGGTGGCGTGGCGATCCTGCCTACGGCGCCGGAAGCCATGCGCAACCGCGACAGCGATTATCCGTACCGGCACGACAGCTATTTCTATTACCTGACCGGCTTCACCGAGCCCGAGGCCGTGCTGGTGCTGGTGGCCGGCGCGCCGGGCGACCCGGCCGATGCGGATCGCAGCATCCTGTTCTGCCGCCCCAAGCACGAGGAGCGCGAGATCTGGGACGGCTTCCGTTACGGCCCTGAAGGGGCGCGCGCCGCGTTCGGCTTCGACGAAGCGCATTCGTTCGAAGAGATCGACGCGACGCTGCCGCCGCTGCTGGCCAATCGCGCGCAGGTCGCTTACCCGCTGGCAGAGTCGACCCGCACCGACATGCAGATGCGCCGCTGGCTCGACGCCGTGCGCATGCAGGGCCGCGCCGGCGTGTCCGCGCCGTCGGTGGCGATCGATATCCGCACGCTGCTTGACGAGATGCGGCTGTTCAAGGACGCGGGCGAACTGGCAATCATGCGCCGCGCGGGCGAAATCTCCGCCGGGGCCCACGTGCGCGCAATACAAGCCACGCGCCCGGGCCTGCGCGAATATCACCTGGAAGCCGAGCTGCTCTATGAATTCCGCCGCCACGGCGCGCAGAGCGTGGCCTACAACTCGATCGTCGCCGCCGGTCCCAACGCCTGCGTGCTGCACTACCGCGCCGGCCCGGCCGAGCTGAAGGATGGCGACTTGTGCCTGATCGACGCCGGCTGCGAGCTTGACGGCTACGCTTCGGACATCACCCGCACCTTCCCGGTGTCGGGACGCTTTTCGCCCGCGCAGCGCGAGCTGTATGACCTGGTGGTGGCGGCGCAGGAAGCCGCGATCGCCGAAACCGGCGCTGGCGTACCCTACAACGTGCCGCACGATGCCGCCGTGCGCGTGCTGGCGCAAGGCATGCTCGATACCGGCCTGCTCGACCGCAACAAGGAAGGCACGCTCGACGACGTGCTGGCCAGCGGCAGCTATCGCCGCTTCTACATGCACCGCACCGGGCACTGGCTTGGCATGGATGTGCACGACGTGGGCGAATACCGCGTCGCCAGCCATAGCGGCGAAGGCGAGCGTCCGTGGCGGCCGCTGCAGCCGGGCATGGTGCTGACCATCGAGCCTGGCATCTACGTGCGTCCGGCAGAGGACGTGCCGGAGCGTTACTGGCATATCGGCATCCGCATCGAAGATGACGCCGTGGTGACCGATGGCGACTGCGAGCTGATCACCCGCGGCGTGCCGGTGCATGCCGACGAGATCGAGGCGCTGATGCGCGATGCCGGAGGCCGGCGATGATCGGTTGGCTGCGCAGACTCTTTCCCGGCCACGGCCGTGCCCAAACCGCGGCCGCGCAACCGCGCGACCCATCAGAACCGTTCATCATCAACCTGTTCGACGACCGCGTCGTGGTGCACCGCCCTGATGGCCAGCGCGAGGAAATCGCGTGGGATACGCTGGAGCGCGTCGTGGTACGCGTCTCCAATCGCGAGCCCTGGACCGGCGCTGCCTGGCTGATCCTGGTCGGCGCGCCCGACAGCGGCCAGGGTTGTGTGGTCCCGGCCGATGCCGCCAACTATGCCGCGCTGCTTGAGCAATTGCGCGCGCTGCCTGGCTTCAACCAGCAGAAGCTCGACAATGCGCTGCGCGACGCCGCGGCCGGCAAGTCGCGCACTGACGCGATCTGCTGGAAGCGCGGGGCCGGCGAGACTGGCGGCGGCAGCGATGCCCCGGGCGGCAATACCGGAGGCAGTGACGATGCCGGCCGCACCAGCTGATCTCCACGACATCGCCATCGTCGGCGGCGGCCCGGTGGGGCTGGCGCTGGCCTGCCAGCTGCTGCGCACCACCGACTGGCGCATCGCGCTGATCGACGCGGCCACGCCGGCGCGCGCCGCGCGCGACCCGCGCGCGATCGCGCTGTCGCACGGCAGCCGCCAGTTGCTCGAGCAGATCGGCGCCTGGCCCGTGCCCGGCAGCCCGATCGAACATATCCACGTGTCGCAGCGCGGCCGCTTCGGCCATGTTCGGCTGCACCATGACGACTACGGCGTGCCGGCATTGGGCTATGTGGTCCGTTACGGTGATCTGTGCGATGTGCTCGAACGCGCCCTCGCGCGCGCCGTGCAGGCTTGCCCGGCGGACCGGCTGCAGCGCATATTCGAGACACGAATCGACCAGATCGAGCAGCCGCCATCAGCCAGCACCGGCGACGATGCCGACGGCGGCACAGTGCAGCTGACCGGCACCGCCCATGACGGGCAGGTAGCGCGCTTTACCTCCAGAGTGGCGATACAGGCCGAGGGCGGCTTGTTCCACGAGCAGGCTCGGCACCAGGGCCGCGGCGCGCGCACGCGCGACTACGGGCAGACCGCCGTAATCGCTCATGTGGCCTGCTCGCGCCCTCAGCCGGGCTGGGCCTGGGAGCGCTTTACCGAGGAAGGCCCGCTGGCGCTGCTGCCGCACGACGAGCATGGCGTTGCCGGCTACGCGCTGGTGTGGTGCTGCCCGCCGGAACAGGCGGCACGGCGGCTGGCACTGCCCGACGCGGAGTTCGCGCTGGAACTCGGCCGCGCCTTTGGCGACCGCATGGGCTATTTCACGCTGGCGGGCAAGCGCCATGCCTTCCCGCTGGGGCTGAACGCCGCGCCGGTCACGGTCAGTGGCCGCGTCGCGGCGGTCGGCAATGCGGCGCAGACGCTGCACCCGGTGGCTGGCCAGGGCCTCAACCTGGGCCTGCGCGACGCCTTCGCGCTGGCCGACTCGCTGCGTGCCGCCTGCACGCCGCAGGCATTGCAAGCCTTTGCCAGCCGGCATCGGCTCGATCGCGCGGTCACCATCGGCGTCACCGACCTGCTGCCGCGCCTGTTCGGCGTGCCCTACCCGCTTGCCGCGCATGCCCGCGGGGCGTCGCTGGCGGCGCTGGCCTGCCTGCCACCGCTGCGGCACGCGCTGGCGCGCCACATGATGTTCGGCATGCGCCGCTGAGCGTCCCGGCGACGGCCCCCTGAGTGGCGCGGGCGCAACACAGGAATCGGACCATTGCGCCGGTACGCAATGGTCCGCTCCGCTCCGCCCCGCATGCCTGTTGGGGCCCGCAGCCGTGTCACGGAGCGTCATGGCGGGATTTGCATAGGTTGTCCCTGGCAAAACGCGCCGTCGATGCTCAAATCTTGGGCAGTCGCTCCCGTTTGGCGGTAGAATCTCGCCCTCGCACATGTCCCGATCCATTGCCGGCTGCAGTTTCGGCAGGGGCATGTTTTCCGTTTCGTCTCTGTTTCGCCCGAGCGTACAAGGTCTCCCGAATCAGAGCAGGCCATCCCGTTCCCTTCCCGGCGCGCGCGCCGCCAGGGCCGCGGGGCCCCCAAGCAGAACCGCCGCCCTATCGTGCAGATCGGACCTCACCAACTCCGCAACAACCTGTTTGTCGCCCCCATGGCGGGCGTGACGGACCGGCCGTTCCGCCAGCTGTGCAAGCAGCTCGGCGCCGGCTATGCGGTGTCGGAAATGGTGGCGTCCAATGCACAGCTGTGGAAGAGTGAAAAGACCATGCGCCGCGCCAACCACGCCGGCGAGGTCGAGCCCATCGCCGTGCAGATCGCCGGCGCCGAGCCGTCGATGATGGCCGAGGCGGCGCGCTACAACGTCGACCGCGGCGCGCAGATCATCGATATCAACATGGGCTGCCCGGCCAAGAAGGTGTGCAACGTGGCCGCCGGCTCGGCGCTGCTGCAGAACGAGCCGCTGGTGGTGCGCATCGTCGAGGCGGTGGTCGCCGCCGTCGGCGAGCGTGTGCCGGTCACGCTGAAGATCCGCACCGGCTGGAACCGCGAGAACCGCAATGCGCTGCGCATCGCGCGCATGGTCGAGGACGCGGGCATCAGCATGCTCACCATCCACGGGCGCACCCGTGCCGACCTGTACCACGGCGACGCCGAGTACGAGACCATTGCCGCGGTCAAGGCAGCGATCTCGATCCCGGTGGTCGCCAACGGCGACATCGCGACGCCACAGAAGGCAAAGCAAGTACTGGCACTGACCGGCGCGGACGCGATCATGATCGGCCGCGCGGCACAGGGCCGGCCGTGGCTGTTCCGTGAAATCGAGCACTTCCTGAAGACCGGCGAAATGCTGCCGTCGCCTGAGGTGGCCGAGATCCGCGCGATCATGAACGCGCACCTGGAAGACCACTACGCCTTCTACGGCGAGTTCACCGGCGTGCGCACCGCACGCAAGCATATTGCCTGGTACACGCGCGGCCTGCGCGGCGCGAACCTGTTCCGGCATCGGATGAACACGCTGGAATCCACCACCGAGCAACTGGCGGCGGTCAACGCCTTCTTCGACGAGCAGGCGGCGTTCTCGGACCGGTTGGTGTACGTGGACGACGACCAGGGCAAACAAGATAAAGACGAAGCGAACAACAACAAAAACGGGGAGTTGCTTGCCGCATGAGCCGCAACGCTATCGACCAGTGCATCCGGGATAGCCTGGACACGTATTTTCGCGACCTGGACGGTGAAGAGCCTTCCAATATGTACAACATGGTGCTCGAGGCCGTCGAACGGCCGCTGCTGGAAGCCGTGATGGTGCGCGCGGAGCGCAACCAGTCGCTGGCGGCCGCTTACCTGGGCATCAATCGCAACACGCTGCGCAAGAAGTTGCAGCAGCACGGTTTACTTTGAATTTGAAGCGTTTCCCACAGCCATGATCAAGCAAGCCCTCCTTTCCGTTTCCGACAAGACCGGCATCGTCGACTTCGCGCGCGAACTGAACGCGCTCGGCGTGACGCTGCTTTCCACCGGCGGCACCGCCAAGCTGCTGGCCGACAGCGGCCTGCCCGTGACGGAGGTGGCCGACTACACCGGCTTTCCGGAAATGCTCGACGGCCGCGTCAAGACGCTGCACCCGAAGGTCCACGGCGGCATCCTGGCGCGCCGAGACCTGCCCGAACACATGGCCGCTCTGGCCGAGCACAACATCCCCACCATCGACCTGCTGGTGGTGAACCTGTACCCGTTCCAGCAGACCGTGGCCAAGGATGACTGCACGCTGCCGGACGCAATCGAGAACATCGATATCGGCGGCCCGACCATGCTGCGCTCGGCGGCCAAGAACCACCGTGACGTGACCGTGATCGTTGATCCGGCCGACTACGCCGTGGTGCTCGACGAAATGCGCGCCAATGCCAACGCCGTTGGCTACGACACCAACTTCCGCCTGGCGACCAAGGTGTTCGCGCACACGGCGCAGTACGACGGTGCCATCACCAACTACCTGACCAGCCTGGGTGCCGACAAGTCGCACCAGGCCCGCAGCGCCTATCCGCAGACGCTGAACCTGGCGTTCGACAAGGTCCAGGAAATGCGCTACGGCGAGAACCCGCATCAGTCGGCGGCGTTCTACCGTGATCTGAAGGCAGTGGATGGCGCGCTGGCTAATTACGTGCAGCTGCAGGGCAAGGAACTGTCGTACAACAACATCGCCGATGCCGATGCGGCATGGGAATGCGTGAAGTCGTTCGATGCGGCCAATGGGGCTGCCTGCGTGATCATCAAGCACGCCAACCCTTGCGGCGTGGCGCTGGGCGCCAACGCGCTGGAAGCGTATGAGAAGGCGTTCAAGACCGACTCCACCTCGGCCTTCGGTGGCATCATCGCTTTCAACGTGGAATTGGATGAAGCCTCTGCGCAGGCAGTGGCCAAGCAGTTTGTCGAAGTGCTGATCGCGCCGTCGTTCAGCGCCGCCGCGCGCGCCGTATTCGCGGCCAAGCAGAACGTGCGCCTGCTGGAGATTCCGCTGGGCAAGGGGATCAACCAGCATGACTTCAAGCGTGTCGGTGGTGGCCTGCTGGTGCAGAGCCCCGATGCCAAGAATGTGCAGCCGTCGGAATTGCGGGTGGTGACGCGTCGTCATCCGACGCCCAAGGAGATGGATGACCTGATGTTTGCCTGGCGGGTGGCGAAGTTCGTCAAGTCCAATGCCATCGTGTTCTGTGGTGGTGGCATGACGCTGGGTGTCGGTGCCGGGCAGATGAGCCGTGTGGATTCGGCTCGCATCGCCAGCATCAAGGCGCAGAATGCCGGGCTGACGCTGGCTGGTTCCGCTGTGGCGTCGGATGCGTTCTTCCCGTTCCGTGATGGGTTGGATGTGGTTGTGGATGCGGGTGCTACCTGCGTGATCCAGCCGGGTGGGTCGGTGCGGGATGATGAGGTGATTGCTGCTGCGGATGAGCGGGGGATTGCGATGGTGCTGACTGGGACGCGGCATTTCAGGCATTAAGGGTTTTGTTTGACGGCTGGGGCTTGTCGCTGTTGGTGACATGCTGGCGGGTTTTGAAACGCTAGTTGTCGCCATTGGTGACATGCTGTCGGCCGTTGAACCGCCTGGTTCCGCCCTCCTGGGCGGGTCACTTTTTGTCCGAGCGACAAAAAGTAACCAAAAAACGCGTCGCCTGAGCGGCTGGCTATCAATTTCCCGGTGTTGGTGGTTCGGGCGGCGGTGATTTCCGTTTGATCGGCTTGGTGGTTTGGGCCTGCTACGCACCCTGTCTGTGCCTGCTGCCACGGACTGTTGAACGAACCCGAAGCAGGGGATTGGCAGCCTGCTAAACGCGTTATCGGTGGGACGCCTTCGGCTGCGCTGCGCGCGCTCAGTATCGTAGGTCGGGGGCTCGGGCACGGAGTGCGTCACTGCGCTCGCACCGGCGATATCGCGTGCGATGCCGGCCTCAGCGCGGGTCGGAATGTGGTGGCCAGCTCTGCCACGTTTGGGCCCGGCGCAGCCAGCCGTAGGCGTTCCTACAACGCCGCCAGCAGCAGGGGCCACCCACAGCTCCGGGCTCGTTCAAACATCGCTTCAATCCCGAGCCACCGTGGCGCACCACGGCGGCAGGCAGCCCCGCTTTGTGAGGAAGCAAAGCCCCGTACGAGAACCCCGGCACACTACGATAAGAGTGTGCCGCCCGCAGGGCCGTAAGTCAGTATGACTCCCCTGGGGGAAGAGGGCTGGCCCGCCGCGAAGGAATCAAACGCGGGTTAGCATGACTGCCAGAGCCGCACGGTGTGGACAGTGCCACACCCGGCGATTTCCAGCGCGGAGGCCAGCATGGAACACGATAGCACGCTGTATGTCGGTCTGGACGTCCATAAGGACTCGATCACGGTTGCCTATGCGATAGGCCCGGGCGAAGTAGAGGTCTTGGGCAAGATCGGCACCACGCAGATCGAGGTTGATCGCTTGTGCAAACGACTGCAGTCAAAGGCCAGTCATATCTGCCTGGTCTACGAAGCAGGTCCGTGCGGATACGGTTTGCATCGGCAACTTGTTGCGAAGGGGTTCGATTGCATGGTGTGCGCGCCATCAATGATCCCGCGCAAGCCTGGAGAGCGTGTCAAGACAGACCGGCGTGACGCGATCAAGCTGGTGCGCTCGCTGCGAGCGGGCGATCTCTCCGCTGTCCATGTACCGACCATCGAAGACGAAGCCTTTCGCGACCTCGCACGCGCCTGGGCCTCGGCCAGGCAGGATCTCAAGCAGGCACGACAGCGCCTGAAGTCGTTCCTGCTTTTGCACGGCGTCCGTTATGTCGGTCGTGCGAACTGGGGCCCAGCCCACCGTCGCTGGATAAGCACATTTTCGTTCGATAGTCCCTGGCAACAACTGGCATTCAACGAACACCGACGCACCATCGAGGACCGGCTGGCGCAGTGCGAACGTCTGGAGGCAGCCTTACATGAGGCAGTTGTCGACTGGCGCTTCTATCCGGTGGTACTCGCCTTGCAGGCCATGCGCGGCATCCAGTTCACGTCGGCAATAGGCCTGGTGTCGGAACTTGGCGACCTCTCGCGCTTTGACCATCCACGGCAATTGATGGCGTGGATCGGTGTCACCCCGTCGGAACATTCCTCTGGTGCAAAGCGACGTCAGGGCAGCATCACCAAGACTGGCAACAGCTACGCCAGAAAGCTCCTAGTCGAATCAGCCTGGACTTACCGACATCCGGCCCGCGTGAGCGTTGACATTCAGCGCCGCCAGGAAGGCATTCCCAAGGCAATCATAGATCGCGCCTGGGACGCACAACAGCGCCTGTGTCGACGTTACCGCAGACTCGTGGCCCGAGGGAAGACCGAACACGTGGCGGCCATTGCCGTCGCCCGCGAGTTGGCCGGCTTCATCTGGGACATCGGGCGATTGGGCATGAACCTGGCCCTACCGCGCAGCGCCTAGCAGCAGCCCAGCCGAAACATAGTTGACAAACATTTGAATCGGAGAGAGTTTCCTGAGGGGCGAGCGTAGCCCGGTATTCGAGCAACCCGCGATCGCGTTTGGCAACGGGGCATCCACCCGACTTGCGCAGTAAGGCAGCGGCAGGCTCATGTGACGGACCTCTGTAATGCGGTAGCCAACCCGCGAATATCAGCGTGATCCACCGTCGATTTTTACTGCTACGCCGCCCCTCAGGAAATTCGTGTGCGCCTATGACCCTAAAAAACTGAAAACCATCCTCCTATTGACACGGGGAGTCATATCAACGCGCTTTTTGGTGACTTTTTGTCGCTCGGACAAAAAGTTACCCGCCCAGCAGGGCGGAACCAGGCGGTTCAACGGCTGACAGCATGTCACCAACAGCGACAACAGCGACAACAGCGACAAAACCCTACACCAACCCCATATGCGAATCCTAGGCATCGACCCCGGCCTCCGCACCACCGGCTTTGGCGTGATCGAGAAACAAGGCAACAAGCTTGCCTACATCGCCTCGGGCACGATCAAGAGCAATGGCAACGAGAGCCTGCCGGAACGGCTGAAGACGCTCTACGACGGCATCAGCGAGGTATCTCGCACCTATGCCCCCGACTGCGCCGCGATCGAAAAGGTGTTCGTCAACGTCAACCCGCAATCCACGCTGCTGCTCGGCCAGGCCCGCGGCGCCGCGATCTGCGGGCTGGTCGGCTATGGCCTGCCGGTATTCGAATACACCGCGCTGCAACTGAAGGTGGCGGTAGTCGGCTACGGCCGCGCCAACAAGGCCCAGGTCCAGGAAATGGTGACCCGCCTGCTGATGCTGCCCGGCCAACCCGGCAGCGATGCGGCCGACGCGCTGGGCGTGGCGATCTGCCATGCCAATGGCGGCGATACGCTGGGCACGCTCGCAGGCATGGCCCCTGAACTGGTGCGCAAGGGCATGCGCGTGCGACGCGGCCGGCTGGTCGGCTAGGTTAGCCAACCGCATCTCTTACAATCGGGCATTCGTCTTCCCGCAGGAATACTGAATGCCAAGCCAGATCGATGTCCTCGCCCGCCTCGTAATGCTTGCCTTGCGGCGCTGGCGGTTCCCCGTCACCACGGCCGCGGCCTGCGCCATGCTGGTCGCCGGCTGCGTCACCGCGCCCCGGCCAAAGCCGCCTGCATCGCCAGCACCGGCGCCGGCCCCGGCATCAGGCGCGCCGCAGCCCTCCGCCGCAGAAAAACCCAAGGCGCTGGTGATCGCCCACCGCGGCGCCAGCGCGCTGCGCCCCGAACACACGCTGGCCGCCTACGCCAAGGCGATCGAGGACGGCGCCGATGCCATCGAACCCGATCTCGTCATGACCCGCGACGGGGTACTGGTAGCTCGCCACGAGAACGACATCACCGGCACCACCAACATCGCCGACCTGGCGCAGTTTGCCGACCGCAAGCGCACCAAGGTCATCGACGGCGAGCGCCTGACCGGCTGGTTCACGGAGGACTTCACGCTGGCCGAACTCAAGACGTTGCGCGCGCGCGAGCGCATCCCGCGCCTGCGCCCGGCCAATGCGCGCCTGAACGACCAGTTCGAGATTCCCACCTTCGATGAGATTGTTCGCCTTGCCGAGCAGGCGTCGCTTCGCACCGGCAGGCCGATCGGCATCTACGCCGAACTGAAGCATCCGAGCTATTTCCGCGGCATCGGCCTGCCCCTGGAAGACAAACTCGCCGCCGCGGTGCGCGCCCAGCCTTACCTCGGCCAGGCACCGCTGTTCATCCAATGCTTTGAGGGCGCCAGCTTGCGCACGCTGCGGCGCACGCTGCGGCGCACGTTCGGCCACGCGCAGCCCAACGTCAAACTGGTGCAACTGGTCGGCAACCCGCGCAAGAGCCCCGCCGACTGGAAGCTCACCGGCGACACCCGCACCTTCGGCGACATGCTGAATACGACCGGCCTGCGCGAAGTGGCGACCTACGCCGACGGCATCGGCCCGGAGAAGAGCAGCGTGGTGCCGCGTGACGCCCAGGGCGCGCTGGCCGCGCCGACCGCGGTGGTCCGCCAGGCCCATGCCGCCGGCCTGTTCGTCCATCCCTACACCTTCCGCCCGGAGAACAGTTTCCTCCCCAAGGCGCTGCAGACCGGCGGCGACGAGGCCACGCGCAGCCCCTTGGGCATGGTACGCGAGCTGGAAGCGTTTATCGCGGCCGGTGTCGATGGCTTTTTCACCGACGATCCGGCGCTGGGACGCCGCGCGGTCGATACAAATCGCTGAGGCTGCTGTATGGCGGCAATACGGCTGCGGGGTACACTTGCGGCCGCCTCATCCCCTACCCAACGAACCCAGACATGATCGGACGCATCGCCGGCACCCTCATCGAGAAGAACCCCCCGCACCTGCTGGTCGACTGCCAGGGAGTCGGCTATGAGGTCGACGTACCGATGAGCACCTTCTATAACCTGCCGGCGGCGGGCCAGCCGGTCGCGCTGCTGACCCAGTTGATCGTGCGCGAGGACGCGCACCTGCTGTATGGCTTTGGCACGGCGGCCGAGCGCAATACCTTCCGCGAGCTGATCAAGATCAGCGGCATCGGCGCGCGCATGGCGCTGGCGGTGCTGTCGGGCATGTCGGTATCCGAGCTGGCGCAGGCGATCACGCTGCAGGAAGCGGGCCGGCTGACGCGCGTGCCGGGCATCGGCAAGAAGACCGCCGAGCGGCTGCTGCTCGAACTCAAAGGCAAGCTGGGCGCGGAACTGGGACATGCGCCAGGCACCGCGGCCGTGCCTGACAACGCCGTCGATGTGCTCAACGCGCTGCTCGCGCTGGGCTACTCGGAGAAGGAAGCCGGCGCGGCGATCAAGCAGGTGCCGGCCGGCACCGGCGTGTCCGAGGGCATCAAGCTGGCGCTGAAGGCCTTGTCCAAGGGCTGAAGCGTAGAATGGCGGGGTACCCTTTGTTGACGCCATGATCGAGACCGACAAGCTTTCCGCCCCCGCCCGCGTGATTTCCGCCACCCCCGCCTCGTCGCAGGAGGAGGCGTACGAGCGGGCATTGCGGCCCAAGCTGCTGGACGAGTACGTCGGCCAGGAAAAGGTGCGCGGGCAGCTCGATATCTTCATGCACGCTGCGCGCAAGCGGCAGGAGGCGCTTGACCACGTGCTGCTGTTCGGCCCGCCGGGGCTGGGCAAGACCACGCTGGCCCATATCATCGCGCGCGAGATGGGCGTGGGCCTGCGCCAGACTTCCGGGCCGGTGCTGGAGCGCCCGGGCGACCTGGCGGCGCTGCTGACCAACCTGGAAGCCAACGACGTGCTCTTCATCGACGAGATCCACCGGCTGTCGCCGGTCGTCGAGGAAATTTTGTATCCGGCGCTCGAGGATTACCAGATCGACATCATGATCGGAGAAGGCCCGGCGGCCCGCTCGGTCAAGCTCGACCTGCAGCCGTTCACGCTGGTGGGCGCCACCACGCGCGCCGGCATGCTGACCAATCCGCTGCGCGACCGCTTCGGCATCGTGGCGCGGCTGGAGTTCTACAACGCCGAGGAACTGGCCCGCATCGTCACGCGTTCGGCGCAGTTGCTGCACGCCAGCATCGATCCGCAGGGCGCGCTGGAGATCGCGCGTCGAGCGCGCGGCACCCCGCGTATCGCCAACCGGCTGCTGCGCCGCGTGCGCGACTATGCCGAGGTCAAAGGCGACGGCACCATCACGCGCGAAATGGCCGATGCCGCGCTGGCCATGCTCGACGTCGACCGGGTCGGCTTTGACCTGATGGACCGCAAGCTGCTGGAAGCGGTGCTGCACAAGTTCGGCGGCGGGCCGGTGGGCGTGGACAACCTGGCCGCGGCCATCGGCGAGGAGCGCGACACCATCGAGGACGTGCTCGAACCCTACCTGATCCAGCAGGGCTACCTGCAGCGCACGCCGCGCGGGCGCGTAGCCACGGCGGCAGCCTACCGGCATTTCGGGCTGGCGTCGCCGCAGTCTGGCGGCGGCGGCGAGTTGTTCGACGGGCAGTAAGGCGCGGCGCCGGCGCACCGGCATCAGCCAATTAAACGTTTTAATCTCGCCCCCCAAATTTTTTCGAAGTGGATTGCTGGCCCATGGCCCATTGTCCACAATGGCTGCATCGGCACCTGCCTGGTGCCCGCCGATGACCGCCCAGGAGGCAAGCCCAAGGGTTGCCCCACGGTTGCGGCGCCATTGTGAACCGGTTTCCGACCTTTGCAAGGAATGCCATGAGCCGTCGCCCGCGCCGTTCCACCTCGTCCCTGCTCGCCGCCACCCTGGCCAGCGCCGCATTCGCGTTACTGGCTGCCGGGAACGCCAACGCCCAGCGTGCGCAGGGTCCCGTCGGCGTCGCCGAAGAAGCCGTGATCAGCGGCAAGGTCATTGATATCGACCCCAACTCCAAGGCCGTGCTGGTGCAAGGCCCGCGCGGCAATGTGGTCGAGCTGGTCGCGGGCGACGAAGCGAAGAACTTCGGCCAGGTCCGCAAGGGCGACATCGTCACCGTGACCCGAGGCGCGGCCCTGGTGGCATCGCTGGAACCGCTCGACAGCAAGGCCACGGCCATGGCTGAACAGGTTGACCGCACCACGCGCGCCGCCGATGGCGGCAAGCCCGGCATCGCACGCGAGATCACCACCACGGTCACCGCCGAGATCACCAAGGTCGATCCGGCCAAGCGCCTGGTCACGTTCCGCGGACCGCGCGAAACGCTGCGCACCGTCAAGGTCGAGGATCCCGCCATCGACCTGAACCAGATCAAGCGCGGACAGATGGCCAAGCTTGTCTACCGCGAAGTCGTGGCCATTACGGTCAAGGCACCCGCGGCGGCCGCTGCCAACTAAGCCGCTGTGCCGGGCGCGGTACTTTTCCCCACCAGGAGGTTACCTATGAATCGTCGCCATTTTGTTACCCGGGTTGCCGGCTCGGGCCTGCTCGTCGCCACCGCAATGGCGGCAGGCTGCACCACCACCGGCACCAGCGCCTCGAAGGACCCGACCGCCAAGAAGCAAGAAATCGATGCTGGTGTAGACGGTGCGCTGAACCGCCTGTACTCCGCTACCACCGGCGCGCGGGACTTGGCGCAACGTGCGCAGGGGATTCTGGTATTCCCGCGCGTCATCTCGGCCGGCCTGGTGGTGGGCGGCGAATACGGAGAGGGCGCACTGCGCTCGAAGGGCTCGACGGTCGGCTACTACAGCACGACGCAGGCCTCGGTCGGACTGACCGCCGGCGGGCAATCCAAGGCCATCATCATCATGTTCATGACGCCGGAGGCCTACAACAAGTTCGTATCCAGCAAGGGCTGGACCGCGGGCGCGGATGCCAACGTGGCGGTGGCGAAAATCGGCGCGGATGGCAGGCTCGACACCCTGACCAGCCAGCAGCCAGTGATTGCCTTCGTGCAGACCAACGCCGGCCTGATGTTCGACGTCTCGGTGAACGGCTCCAAGATCAGCAAGCTGGATCTCTGACGCGGACATTCAGCTGCGCCGCAATGCCCCGAAATTCCCGGCTTCGGCCGGGAATTTTCATTTCGGGCTGCCGCAGCAACGCGGGGGCACGCTGCGGCAAGCGCGGCAGATTCCGAGGCCCGCTGGCATAATCGCGCCCAAAACACCGCGCGCCAGCGCGTCCGACCGGGAGCCCCATGTCCGCCGTCCCCGCCAGCACGACCCAACCGGGCCGCGTCTACCGCTACTATGACTTCGTCATGGTGGCATTCGTCACCGTGCTGCTGTGTTCGAACCTGATCGGCGCGGCCAAGGCGGCGCAGATGACGCTGCCCGTGATCGGCACGGTTACCTTCGGCGCCGGCGTGCTGTTCTTCCCGATTTCGTACATCTTCGGCGACGTGCTGACCGAGGTCTACGGCTATGGCCGTGACCGGCGCGTGGTCTGGGCCGGCTTTGCCGCACTGGCGTTCGCCACCTTCATGAGCCTGGTGGTGTTGAACATGCCGGTGGCGCCGTTCATGGCGGACTACCAGAAGAGCTTGCAGGATGTATTCGGCAACACCTGGCGCATCGCGCTCGGGTCGCTGATCGCCTTCTGCTGCGGCAGTTTCACCAACAGCTATGTGCTGGCGAAGATGAAGCTGTGGACGGGAGGGCGGTGGCTGTGGACGCGCACGATCGGCTCGACCCTGGCGGGCGAGCTGGTGGATTCATCGCTGTTTTACGTGATCGCCTTCTATGGCATCTGGCCGCTGGAAAAGGTAGTCCAGGTCGCCGTGGCGCAGTACGTGCTGAAGACCGGCTGGGAAGTCGTGATGACGCCGGTAACGTACAAGGTGGTGGGGTTTTTGAAGCGGGCGGAGAACGAGGACTACTTCGACCGGCATACCAACTTCACGCCGTTCCGCGTGAGGGTCTGAAGCCCGCTCCCGCCGGACGGGAGAGGGATAACCAAAGATTCAAGGCACCCGCCGGTCTACCTCGTCCAGCGCCAGGTTTTCCAGGTGGCTCACATCTCCCCACGCTGCCAGCGTCAGGTGCGAGCTGTCGCTGCGCAGCCGGTTGACACTCGCATTGAGCAGCTCATGCTGGCGCGGCGCCTCCAGCGTCATGCCGGTAGCCTCGCGGTACAGGCAGTCGAGCACGCCGCCGTGCGCGACCAGCGCGATACGCTCGCCGGGGTGGCGGCGCGACAGCGCCAGCACGGCGTCGACGGTGCGCTCATGGAAACCGAGCAGCGATTCTCCCTCGGGCGGTGCGTAGTCCGGAACGCGCGCCTGCCAGCGGGCGAAGTCTTCGGGCAGGTCTTCGGCCACTTCGGCGTAGGTCTTGCCCTGCAGGGTGCCATAGCTGCGTTCGCGCAGTCGTGGGTCGGGGCGAATCTGCAGCCCCAGCGCCTCGGCCAGCGGCGCCGCGGTTTCCATGGCCCGCGACAGGTCGCTGGAGTACACCGCGTCGATCGGCTCGCCGGCCAGCGCGGCCGCCAGCGCGCGCGCCTGGGCGCGGCCGGTCTCGTTCAGCGGAATATCGAGCTGGCCTTGCAGCCGGCGCTCCCGGTTCCAGGCCGTTTCGCCATGGCGGATTACGATCAGGTGGGTAAAGGCCAACGATTGCAGCCCGGGGCTTAGCGACATGCCGATTCCTTCGGTTTCCTTGAAGCCGCTTACTTCGCCAGCTTGGGATTGAGCGTGTAGGTGCCGGTCAGGCTGGCCTGCGCCAGCACGTGGCCGTGGATCGCGTCGCGCACCTGCGCGCCGGTGAAGGTGCCATCCAGCGGCAGGCGGTCGATGTCCAGCGCATACAGCGTGAACACGTAGTGGTGCAGCAGCGTGTCGTTCCACGGCGGGCACGGGCCGTCATAGCCGTAGTAGTCGCCCTTCATGTCGGCATCGCTGGTGAACCAGCCGGTGTAGTCGTTGATGCCGTGGCGCAGGCCGCCCGCGGTGGCGGTGCCGCCAGTGGCCTCGGGGCCCGGCTTGCCGCGCGCGATGACGCCGTCGCTGTGCGAGGCGGCGGCGATCGAGCTCAGGCCCGGCGGAACATCGACCAGCACCCAGTGGAAGAAGTCCACGCGCGGCAGCGAGGCCGGCACTTCGCGGCCTTCCTGGTTGACGTCGTCGCCCTTGCTGGGCACGTCGCGGTCGTGGCAGATCAGCACGAACGAGCGCGTCTCGGCTGGTGCGTCTTCCCAGTGCAGGTCGGGATTGCGGTTGGTCGACAAGGCCACGTGGCTGGCGGCGTCGGGCACGCAGAAAGCAAACTCGCCAGGGATCGGCGCGTTGTCGTTGAAGGACTTGCTCCAGAGTTTCATTTGTCTCTCCTGTCTTGGTGCCGCGCCGGGACGCGGCAGCTTGGGATTTGTCTTGCGATCTGCAGTCTGGCGATCTGCTTCAAGCCGGCGGCACCCGCAGCCAGAACGTGACCGGCCCGTCGTTGACCAGGCTGACCTGCATCATCGCGCCGAACTCGCCGGTCTGCACCTGCGGATGCGCGGCGCGCGCCTTCGCCACGAAATGTTCGTACAACCGCCTGCCGTCCTCCGGCGACGCCGCCGGCGTAAAGCTGGGCCGCGTGCCGCTGTTGGTGTCGGCCGCCAGCGTGAACTGCGACACCACCAGCAGGCCGCCGGCATTGCCGTTGCCATCCATGTTCTGCACCGGCAGGTTCATCTTGCCGGCGGCATCCGAAAACACCCGGTACGACAGCGTCTTGGCCAGCAGCCGCTCGGCCTGTGCCTCGGTGTCGCCGCGCTCGGCGCAGACCAGTGCCAGCAGGCCGGCGCCGATCTCGCCGGTAGTGCGGCCTTCGACGGTCACGCGGGCCTGCGATACACGCTGGATCAGTGCGATCATGCCCGCCGCCTCAGGACAGCGTCACGCGCGCGAAGCGGCGCTTGCCGACCTGCACGACGTAGGTGCCGGCGGCGACCTTGGTCGCCTTGTCGCTGACCGTGGCACCGTCGATCTTGACGCCGCCCTGCTCGATATTGCGGTTGGCTTCGGACGTGGACGGCACCAGGTTGGCCTGCTTGAGCAACTGCGCGATGCCCAGCGGCGCACCGTCCAGGCTGACCGCGGGGATATCGTCGGGCACGCCGCCGCGCGCGCGGTGGTTGAAGTCTTCCAGCGCCTTCTCGGCATCGGACTGGCTGTGGAAGCGCGCCACGATCTCCTGCGCCAGCAGCACCTTGCAGTCGCGCGGGTTTCGGCCCGCGGCGATTTCCTGCTTCATCAGGTCGATCTCGGCAAGCGGGCGGAACGACAGCAACGTGTAGTACTGCCACATCAGGTCGTCCGAGATGCTCATCAGCTTGCCGAACATGTCGTTGGGCGCGTCGGTCACGCCGACGTAGTTGCCCTTGGACTTGGACATCTTCTCGACGCCGTCCAGGCCCACCAGCAGCGGCATGGTCAGGATGCACTGCGGCTCCTGGCCGTATTCCTTCTGCAGCTCGCGGCCGACCAGGAGGTTGAACTTCTGGTCGGTGCCGCCGAGTTCCAGGTCGGACTTGAGCGCGACCGAGTCGTAGCCCTGCATCAGCGGGTAAAGAAACTCATGCACCGAGATTGGAATCCCAGAGCGGAAGCGCTTGGTGAAATCGTCGCGCTCCATCATCCGTGCCACGGTGTACTTGGCGGCCAGCTGGATCATGCCGCGCGCGCCCAGCGGGTCGCACCACTCGCTGTTGTAGCGGATCTCGGTGCGGGCCGGATCCAGCACCAGGCTGGCCTGGCGGTAGTAGGTCTGCGCGTTGGCCTCGATCTGCTCGCGCGTCAGCGGCGGGCGCGTGCTGTTGCGGCCCGACGGATCGCCGATGGTCGAGGTGAAATCGCCGATCAGGAAAATCACCTGGTGGCCGAGGTCCTGCAGCTGGCGCAGCTTGTTCAGCACCACGGTGTGGCCGATATGGATGTCGGGCGCGGTCGGATCCAGGCCCAGCTTGATGCGCAGCGGCACGCCGGTGGCCTCGCTGCGCGCCAGCTTCTGCGCCCATTCGGATTCGATCAGCAGTTCGTCGCAGCCACGTTTGGAGACCTCCAGGGCGTGCATCACCGACGGCGTGAGGGGGAATTTGGCCGCGGGGCCCGTGGAAACTTCAGTCATGACGTAAGTCTTTGAAATACATGAAATTTTAGGAAAGATTCCGACAGCCGCGAGCAGCGGATTTTGGTATAATCCGCGCTTCCGGGCGCCATCAGGACCCTTTCCTGTGCGCCACCCGTCACCTGCCGCAGCGCTCGATCCGAACTCAGATCCGAATCGAGGCCGCGATCCGATGCAGGTGGCCCGATAAAGTGAACAGCACGCGCCGCACCTCGGGGGAGGAAGGCAGACGAGACACATCGTCCCGGCAGCGGTGCTCAGACCAAGGTTGAATTTTACGTGATGTGGTCAAGACTCCGCGAAGTTTTCGCGCGCGAGCTGGTGGTTCTCGTTGACCCTACCAACCCCCAGCATGCGCGCCGGCGCAAGCAACTCACTGCCTCGGTGGGCGCGATCTTCACGCTCGGCATGGCCGCGGCGATGGGCGTCGCGCCGCGCAGCGCCTTCGATGATCCGCTCGCCCCGCGCACCGAGCAGGCCCTGCGCATGCCCGACGTACGCGAGCAGCTCGACCTGCTGACC
Source organism: Cupriavidus sp. NPDC089707 (assembly GCF_044748965.1). NCBI lineage: Bacteria > Pseudomonadati > Pseudomonadota > Betaproteobacteria > Burkholderiales > Burkholderiaceae > Cupriavidus > Cupriavidus sp. NPDC089707. The sequence goes on along the minus strand of NZ_JBIVHB010000001.1, from coordinate 202,908 downwards.
GACAGCCAGGCCGTGTACGTGCGCGAAGAGCGCATGCAGCGCGGCGACACCATCGGCAGCCTGCTGCGCCGTCTCGGCGTGGACGATCCCGACGCGCAAGCCTTTATCGTCAAGAACCCCACCGCGCGCGGCCTGTTCAGCCTGAACCCCGGCCAGGCGGTGCAGGCGGAGATCGATGAAAGCAACATGCTGGTGTCGCTGCAGGCCAACCTCGGCGGCGACGCCGCGGCCTCGCGCGAGCTGGTGATCGAGCGCGTGGGCGCGGCCGCCGGCAACGGCACCGCCAGCTACAAGGCCAAGGTCCAGCGCGTTGACAACGACGTGCACTACGAGATGGCGTCGGGCGCGATTTCCGGCGCCGGCTTCTTCAAGGCCATGGACGCGGCCAACGTCCCCGACGAGGTCGTGCAGCAGATGCTGTCGATCTTCTCCGGCGTGATCGACTTCCACCACGATATCGCCAGCGGCGACCGCTTCCGCATCATCTACGAGGCGGGCTTCCGCGACGGCACCTTCGTGCGCAACGGGCGCGTGATCGCGATCGAGCTGATCAACCGCAACCAGCTGCACCAGGCGCTGTGGTTCTCGCCGGAAGACAGCAAGGATGGCGCCGGCGCCTATTACACGTTCGACGGGCGCAGCATGAAGCGACCATTCCTGCGCTCGCCGGTGGAGTTCTCGCGCGTGTCGTCGGGCTTCGGCGGCCGCGAGCATCCGCTGCACCACGACTGGGCGCAGCACAAGGGCGTCGACTTCGCCGCCCCGACCGGCACCAAGGTGCTGGCCACCGGCGACGGCGTGGTCGAATTCGTCGGCCAGCAGAACGGCTACGGCAACATCGTCATCCTGGGCCATGCCAACGGCTACTCGACCTACTACGCGCACCTGTCCGGCTTTGCCGGCATGCGCCAGGGCCAGCCGGTGCGGCAAGGCCAGCTGATTGGCTATGTCGGCTCGACCGGCTGGGCCACCGGGCCGCACCTGCACTATGAGTTCCGCTTCAACGACGTGCCGCAGAACCCGCTGACGATCACGCTGATGGAATCCCCGCCGCTGAGCGGCAAGTCGCGCCAGGAATTCCAGACTTACACCAGCGGGCTGCTCAGCCGCATCAATGCGCTGCGTGCCTACAACGTGCTGACCGCTTCCAACTGACGCGCCGACCGTGACCCAGCCCGTGCCAGGCAGCGAACGCTATATCGGCATCATGTCCGGCACCAGCATGGATGGTGCCGATGCGGTGCTGGTCGACTTCAGCGGCGCGCGGCCGGAGGTACTGGCCGCCGCCAGCGAACCCTTCCCCGAGGCGCTGCGCGCGGCATACGGCGCCCTGCAGCAGCCGGGCGCGGACGAGATCCACCGCGAGGCACTGGCGGCCAATGCGCTGGCCGAGGTCTACGCCACTTGCGTGGCCACGCTGCTGCGCGATGCCGGCGTGCCAGCCGCCTCGGTCGCCGCCATCGGCGCGCATGGCCAGACCATCCGTCACCGGCCCGGCCTGTACGACGGTATCGGCTACACGCGGCAGAGCCAGCATCCGGCCCGGCTGGCCGAACTCGCCGGCATCGACGTGGTGGCGGATTTCCGCAGCCGCGACGTCGCCGCCGGCGGCCAGGGCGCACCGCTGGTTCCGGCCCTGCATCATGCGCTGTTCGGCAGCGACGCCGAGACCCGCGTCGCCTGCAATATCGGCGGCATTTCCAATATCAGCATCCTGCCTGCCGCCGGCGCCGTCAGTGGCTTCGACTGCGGCCCGGGCAATGCGCTGCTCGACTACTGGATCCAGCGCCACCGCGGGCTGCCGTTCGACAGCAATGGCGACTGGGCGGCCAGCGGGCGCGTCGACGATGCGCTGCTGGCGCGGTGCCTGGCGGATCCCTATTTCAGCGCGCCGCCGCCCAAGAGCACCGGCCGCGACCTGTTTCATCCTGGCTGGCTGGATCTCCAACTGCAGGCTTTCGGGCACCTCGCGCCTGACGACGTGCAGGCGACGCTGGCGGCGCTGACCGCCGAAGCCATCGCGGGCGACGTGCGTACCCACGCGCGTGACGCAAGGCGCCTCGTGGTCTGCGGCGGCGGCGCCCGTAACGCCTTCGTGATGGCGCGGCTGGCGCAGGCGCTGCCTGGCGTGGCCATCGAAACATCGGAACACTACGGCGTGCCGGTCTCGCAGGTGGAAGCCATCGCCTTTGCCTGGCTGGCGCGCCAGTGCGCGCTGCGCCTGCCTGGAAACATGCCTACCGTGACCGGCGCCGCCGGGCAGCGCGTGCTGGGCGCGATCTATCCGCGCTGAACGGCTTCCGCGTCGGCGGTGCCCTCCTCCACATACTTCATGAATGCCTGCGCCAGCGGCGACGCCCGCATGGCCGGCGAGCGCGCCAGCACCACGCGCTGCGGCGTCACCGGCTCGCGTAGCGGCAGGCAGGCGATCGGCATGCCGTCGTAGCTGTGGTCGCCGGCCGGCCGTGTGCAGGACAGCGCTACGCCGTAGCCGTGCGCGACCAGTCCGCGCTGCATTTCGAAAGTCTGCGTGTACTGGTGCAGCGCCGGATGCTGGCCATGTGCCCAGAACAGCGACAGGAAGTATTCGCGTGTCTGCGGGATGTCCTCGAGGATCAGACGCTCGCCGGCAAGGTCGGCCAGGCTCACGTCCGCGCTGCGCGCCAGCGCGTGTCCCATGGGCAGCAGCGCGTAAGGCGGCAGTTGCGCAAGCGTGCAGCGCTCGATGCGCGCATCCAGGCCCAGGTCGTAGGTCAGCGCCAGTTCCGCCTTGCCGACCTGCAGCGCACGGTGCACCGTGGCGAGATCGGCCTCGAATAGTGTCACCAAGACCCCGGGGTGCCGCTCGCGGAAGCCGGCCAGCAGGCGCGGCACAAAATACGGCCCCAGGTCCTGGAAGCACGTCAGCGACAACTGGCCGCTCAAGCCGCGCTCGTCGGCTTCGTCCGCGGCCAGGCCCGCCGCCAGCGCCAGGATGTCGCGCGCACGGCCAAGCAGGCGCTGGCCGGCCGGCGTCAGCGCCAGGCCACGACTGACCTGGCGCCGGAACAGCGGCTCTCCCAGCGCGTCTTCCAGCTGTGCGATCGCGGTCGACACAGAAGGCTGCGAAACATGGCGTGCGCGCGCCGCCGCGCTGATGCTGCCGCGCTCGGCGGCGGCGACAAAGTACTCGAGCTGGCGGAAAGAGAAAGGGATCATATTTTCCTATATCACACCATAGGAAATATATGCTTTTCCTATCCATGGCGGATGCCGATACTGCGAACATCGGCAAACGGAGCCCCCGCATGGAAATCACCAAGGAACAGATCGAGGCCTACCAGCGCGACGGCGTGCTGGTGCTGCGCGGCGCGTTCGCGGAGTGGGTCGAGCCCCTGCGCGAAGGTTTCGCGCAGAACCTGGCCGAGCCCGGCCCCTTCGCCATCGAGAATGTAGGGTCCGGCGAAGGCGGGCGCTTTTTCGAGGACTACTGCAACTGGCAGCGCATCGCGCCGTTCGATGCATTTATCCGCCAATCCCCGGCCGCGTCCATCGCTGGCCGCATCATGCAATCGCAGGCCGTGCAGGTGTTCCACGAACATATCCTGGTCAAGGAGCCGGGCACGGCCAAGCCCACGCCGTGGCACCAGGACCTGCCCTATTACTGCGTCGACGGCGCCCAGACCGCGAGCTACTGGATCCCGCTGGATCCCGTCACGCAGGCCAACACGCTGCGCGTAGTGGCCGGCTCGCATCGCTGGCCGCGGCTGGTGCGGCCCAAGCGCTGGGCCAGCAACGAAAACTTCTATGGCGGCCGGGGTGACGATGACAGTGCGTTCATGGATATGCCGGACGTCGAGGACGGCAGCCACACGCTGCTTGCGCCGGAACTGGAACCGGGCGATGCGGTGGTATTCGATTTTCGCACCGTGCACGGCGCTGCGGGCAATACCGGCACCGGCCGCCGGCGCGCGTTCTCGGCGCGTTTCCTGGGCGATGACGTGCGCTTCATGCAGCGGCCGGGACGTACCTCGCCCCCGTTTCCCGGCATCGGCCAACAGACCGGCGAGCGGTTGCGCGAGGACTGGTTTCCGGTGGTCTGGCGCGCCTGCCAGTAATCACGATCCCAAAACAAAAAAACGCACCCGAAGGTGCGTTTTCTTGGGCCGGAACCGCTCAGACCGAGAACGACGAGCCGCAACCGCAGGTGGTCGAGGCATTCGGGTTCTTGATCACGAACTGGGCGCCGTTGATGTCTTCCTTGTAGTCGATCTCGGCGCCGACCAGATACTGGTAGCTCATCGAGTCGATCAGCAGGGTGACGCCGTTCTTGACCATGGTGGTGTCGTCTTCGTTGACTTCCTCGTCGAAGGTGAAGCCATACTGGAAGCCTGAGCAGCCGCCGCCCTGCACGAACACGCGCAGTTTCAGTTCGGCATTGCCCTCTTCCTCGATCAACTGCTTGACCTTGTCGGCTGCGCTGTCGGTAAAGACGAACGGTGCCGGCACGTCCTCGGTAACGGGTGCCTCTGCGACTGCGTTCATGGGGTGTTCTCCTGTTTAGATACGCCTGTATTCTAAGCGCTACTGGAAGATCGTGCCGAACCCCTTTGTTTTCAAGGGTTTCCGGATGTGCGACAGGCCGCTCAGGCCGCCTTTTCGGTGGGACTGGCTGCGTCTGGCGGAGTTTCCTCGTCCGTGGCATCGGCCTCGGCCGTCTTTCCCGCCACTTCCGTCACCGGTCCGGCATCGACCACGTTAGGCAATGCCTTGATTTCACCGGCCGCGCCCTGTGCCAGCGGCACCAGCCGCCCCTCAACCAGTGCCCCTTGGTGCATTTCCAGCGCCGCGTAACGCACGTCGCCCAGCACGCGGGCCTGTGGCTGCAGTTCCAGCAGGTCAGTCGCGTGAACCGGCCCCTTCACCGTGCCATTCAGCACCAGGTGGCCGACGCTGATCTCGCCCTCGACCATGCCTTTCTCGCTGATCACCAGCATGCTCGCCTTGCCCGGCGCGGCGGAAACGTTACCGCGCACGCGCCCGTCCAGCCGCAGTCCGCCGGCAAACACCAGGTCGCCGTCAATGGCGGTGTCTGCGCCGATCAGCGTATCGATCGAAAGGCCCTTCTTCTTCGAAAACAGCATCGCTCACTCCTCTCTCGTTCGTACCAGGCCCGAGGGCCCGGGTCGCGTCGCCATGGCAGACGGCTTGCCGAAGGCGACAGGGCGTGATTGTATCCGCGCGCAGCGCATACCCCACAAAAGTCTGGTGGCCCGACCGCTATTTCGGCAGCGTGATGCGAATCCGTAGGGCACAGACGAAAAAAAACCGCACGGCCAGCGTGCGGTTTTTTGCATTTCGCGGCATCCGGCAGAACCGGAACCGCGAAAACGCATCAGCGCTTCGAGAACTGCTTGCGACGACGCGCCTTGTGGAAGCCGACCTTCTTACGCTCGACTTCACGTGCATCGCGCGTGACATAGCCAGCCTTCGACAGGGCCGACTTCAGGGTCGCATCGTAGTCGATCAGGGCGCGGGTGATGCCGTGGCGCACTGCGCCGGCCTGGCCCGTTTCGCCACCGCCGGTCACGTTGACCTTGATGTCGAACGTTTCGCCGTGGGCGGTCAGTTCCAGGGGCTGGCGCACGATCATCAGCGAGGTTTCGCGAGCGAAATACTCTTTGATGGGCTTGCCGTTGACGACGATGTCGCCCTTGCCCGACTTGATGAAGACACGAGCCACAGCGCTCTTGCGGCGGCCAGTACCGTAATTCCAGTTACCGATCATGGATTGGCCTCCTTAGATTTCCAGCGCCTTGGGCTGCTGCGCTTCGTGCGGATGCTCGGCTTCGGCGTAAACCTTCAGCTTCTTGATCATCGCGTAGCCCAGCGGACCCTTCGGCAGCATGCCCTTCACAGCCTTTTCCAGGGCACGGCCCGGGAAACGCTGCTGCATCTTGCCGAACGTCGTTTCGTAGATACCGCCCGGGTAACCCGAATGGCGATAGTACTTCTTGTCCGTTTCCTTGGTACCCGTGACACGCAGCTTGGCTGCATTGACGATGATGATGTAATCACCCGTGTCGACGTGCGGAGTGAATTCCGGCTTGTGCTTGCCGCGCAGACGGCGTGCCACTTCGCTGGCGACACGGCCGAGGACTTTGTCCGTCGCGTCAATCACGTACCAGTCGCGCTTTACCTCATGAGGCTTGGCGGAAAAGGTCTTCATGATTTTTCCTGACTATTAGTTCGTGCCCGAAATCCGACTCGCGAAGGCTTGTGCTCGCCCCTGCAAGTCTTGTGGCCCATCCTGGGGACTGGCCGGATGCTGCGTCTCTTTCCCGCGGGCATGACGGAAAAGCCCACGATTATAATGGCGGCTGTTGGACTGGCACAAGCAAAGACTGAGGTTTTCGTCAAGATCGTTGCCACAAATCGGCTGCCTGGAGCAGCGTTCATCACTCTGCTTGCGTAGACCGCTGCCGCGTACAGGCGAAAAAAAACCCAAGCTGGTTGAGCTTGGGTTTGAATCCACCAAAGGAGGAGGGTGGAGGAGACACTTGGAGATCGACGGGGAACTGCGGGCGGTGCGGCTGGCGTATCCGGGGAAGGCTTCGCTTTCGCACTCTGGCGCGCTGTTAGCGCCGTCGTTCAATGATTGGAATTATACATGGGGTTTTCCCGGATGCAAGGGAAATTTGTACTGCGAAATGCCATTTCGCATAGCGGGATGACAAACCCTCCCCTCCATACTCAATAATTTTATTTAAAAACAATGACTTACACATCATCAGGCACTGTCACCGAACCGTCACATTAGAGGAAACCCTCAGGTTTCATAAGGATATAGGGATCACGAACCCGAACTTGATGATGCCATATACTGAGAATTGCAAGAGGCGAGATCACGCGATAGTGGTCGCAATCCCACAACATAAGCGACAGGAACGAACAAAATGGAATGCAAAGTAACATGGATGGGCGCCGACGGCATGAGCTTCGTGGCCCAGACCGGCAGCGGCCATATCGTTGCGATGGACGGCGCTCCCGAGGGCGGTGGCCATAACCTTGCGCCGCGGCCGATGGAAATGGTGCTGGTCGGCACTGGTGGCTGCACTGCCTATGACGTGGTGCTGATCCTCAAGCGTGGCCGCCAGGAGGTGCGCGGCTGCAGCGTGCAGCTCCAGGCCGAGCGCGCCAGCGAAGACCCCAAGGTGTTCACCCGCATCAACTTCCACTTTGTGGTGACTGGCAGGAATCTCAACCCCGCCACAGTCGAGCGCGCGATCAAGCTGTCGCACGAGAAGTACTGCTCGGCGTCGATCATGCTGGCCAAGACGGCCGAGATCACGCACACGCTGGAAATCGTCGAAGGCTGAAAAAGCCAGATGGAAGCTTGCAGACCCGGTACGCCGCGCGGGCGCCGGGTCATGCCGAAGACTGAAGCAAAGCAGGCCGATAAGCCGGATTCTGTGCGCACCGCCCGCCTTGCGGCCAGCGGCGCGTGACAACCATTCCTCTAGGCCGGCTGTTACCAGCCGGCTCCAGCTCCCTACCCGCAGACTCAGCGGGCCGCTTCATCGCCTGCCTATTTGGGATTGCTCCAGGTGGAGGTTACCGCGTTTCACCCTTCCCGCCGGGCGAACCCGGCGGCAAGACTCGTCTCTGTGGCCCTATTCCGCACGTTGCCGTGGATGGCTGTTAGCCAACACCCTGCCCTGTGGAGTCCGGACTTTCCTCCCCCTGCACCTTGCGGTGCAGGCAGCGGTTGCCTGGCCTGCTTTGCGGGCCGCAGTCTAACACCGATTCAATCCGGTTGCCGGCGTAAATCCCGCATGCGTCCGGGCCGGAACACCGTGGTGTCGGCATAGAAATCAGGTGAGGCGTTCTCGGCACACCATCCCGGGATTCCCATGACTGGAACCGGCGCAAAGCAGCGGCCGCCACGCAGCGTGCCGGCTTCAGCAGCCTCTTCCAGCGACAACACCACCGCCTTATCCAGGGCGCCACCCGGCACCAACGGCAGCGTCCAGGCATGCGCGGTCACGGCCTTGTACGGCTGCACCAGCTTTTCCAGCAGTGCATGGCCGAACGGCACCACCCTGCACGCGACGCCCCACGCGTGGCGCTGTGCGACAAAAAGCTGCTGCCAGGCAAACCCTCGCAGCGCTTCGGCATATTCGCCGCCCTCGCTCAGGAACAGCACCGCATTCTCGTCGAACAGCGTGGCCGCATCGCGCACGCCGCCGCGCGTGGTCCGCACGCCTTCGCGCGCGATCACGGTGGCCTGGATCTGATTGAGCACGCGCTTGGCCTGCGGGAAATACAGCCAGACCAGCGCATTGAAGAAATCGTGTAGGTTGTCGCGCGTCGGGACTTCGCCCGTAGCGTGGATATGCGCTTCATAGGCGCTGTCCTCGGGCAGGGCCTGCTGCGGGATAAAGCGCAGCGGCAGCCCGCGCGCGTTTTGCAAGCCCAGCGCGTCAGCCTGGGCATCGAGCAGCGCGCGCAGGTCGGCGCCGCCCCGCACTGCCGCGGCCAGCGCCGCGCCACGCGGGGCAAAGGGTTGGAACCACGGCCGGGACCAATCGATCCCGGCCAGCGCGGCGGCGAAGGACTCGGCCGCCACGGTTGTTCCGCCTTGCAACGCCGAAGCGATCAGCGCGCCTTCCAGCGCAGCGTTTCGCCGCCGCGCAACGGCACCAGCGTGGTGTCACCGTACGGCAGTTCGGCCGGCAACTGCCAGTCTTCACGCTCCAACGTCAGCGTGCCGGTGTTGCGCGGCAGGCCGTAGAAGGCCGGGCCATTGAAGCTGGCGAAGGCTTCCAGCTTGTCCAGCGCGCCGGCGGCGTCAAAGGCCTCGGCATACAGCTCCATCGCGTGCAGCGCGGTGTAGCAGCCGGCGCAGCCACAGGCGTGTTCCTTCAGGCCGCGCGCGTGCGGCGCGCTGTCGGTGCCGAGGAAAAAGCGCGGGTTGCCAGAGGTGGCGGCCGCGACCAGCGCCTCGCGGTGGGTTTCGCGCTTCAGCACCGGCAGGCAGTAGTAGTGCGGGCGGATGCCGCCGGTGAAGATCGCGTTGCGGTTGTACAGCAGGTGGTGGGCGGTAATGGTGGCGCCGACCGGGCCGCTGGCTTCCAGCACGTACTGGGCTGCATCCTTGGTGGTGATGTGCTCGAACACGACTTTCAGCTCGGGCATGTCGCGGCGTAGCGGCGTCATCACCTGTTCGATGAACACGGCCTCGCGGTCGAAGATATCGATGGCCGGGTCGGTGACTTCGCCGTGCACCAGCAGCGGCAGGCCTTCGCGCTGCATCGCTTCCAGCGCGGCGTAGCAGCGGCGGATGTCGGTCACGCCGGCGTCGCTGTTGGTGGTGGCGCCCGCCGGGTACAGCTTGACGCCGTGCACGAAACCGCTGGCCTTGGCCGCGACGATTTCTTCGGGGCTGGTGTTGTCGGTCAGGTACAGCGTCATCAGCGGCTCGAACTGCATGCCGGCCGGCAGCGCCGCCAGGATGCGCGCACGGTAAGCCTGAGCCTGTTCGACCGTGGTCACGGGGGGCTTCAGGTTCGGCATGATGATCGCACGCGCGAACTGACGGGCGGTGTCAGGCAGCACGGCGGCCAGGGCCGCGCCGTCGCGCAGGTGCAGGTGCCAGTCGTCCGGGCGGGTGATGGTGAGCTTCTGGGTCATGGCTTGCTTGGGCCCGCCGCGGGGGACGGCGGCAGGCGCTTTTTCAGAATCAGAGAATCAGGATGGCGCGGTAATCGTTCACGTTGGTGCGCGTGGGTCCGGTGACAACCAGGTCGCCGATGGCATCGAACAAACCCCAGGCGTCGTGCGCATCGAGTTGGCGCTGGCCCGGCAGTCCGGCGGCTTCGGCGCGCGCCAGCGTGGTCGGGTCGGCCAGCGCGCCGGCGTTGTCTTCCGAGCCGTCGATGCCGTCGGTGTCAGCCGCGATCGCGTGCACGCCTGGCATACCTGCCAGTTCGACCGCGAGCGACAGCAGAAACTCCGAGCAGCGCCCGCCGCGCGCCCTGCTCGCGCCGCCGCCGGCCGGCAAAGTGACCGTGCACTCACCTCCGGAAATCAGCGCCACGGGCGTGGCGAACGGCGCATTGTACGCGCGAATCTCGCGTACCAGCGCGGCATAGACCCGCGCCACTTCGCGCGCCTCACCCGTCACCGTGTCACCCAGTACCACCGGCGTGATGCCCCGTTGGCGGAACAGCGCGGCGGCGGCCTCGAGGCTGCCGTGGGCGGTGGCAATCATGACGTTGTCGACACGATCGAACAACGGATCGCCAGGCTTGGGCGTCTCCGCCACCTCGCCACGCGCGCCGCGTTCCAGGTGCGACTGCACGCTCGCCGGCACCTGCGCGCCATAGCGGCGCAGGATCTCCAGCGCGTCATTGAAGGTGCTGGGATCGGCCACGGTCGGGCCTGAAGCAATCGCGCTGGGATCGTCGCCAGCCACGTCCGAGACGATCAGCGTGGTCACCGGCGCCTGGCTTGCCTGCGCCAGGCGGCCGCCCTGGATGCGCGAGATGTGCTTGCGCACGATGTTCATGTCTGTGATCGGCGCGCCACAACGCAGCAATTCCTTGGTGGTCGCCTTCAGGTCGGCCATCGGAATGCCCTCGGCCGGCAACGACAGCAGGCTCGAGCCGCCGCCCGAGACCAGCACCAGCAGCCGGTCCCGCGGCGTCAGCGATTGCACCGCGGCCAGGATCTCCGCCGCGGCCTGCTCGCCCGACTCGTCCGGCACCGGGTGGCCAGCCTCGATCACGCGGATATGGTCGGTTGGCATGCCGTGCGCATAGCGCGTGACCACCAGCCCTTCCAGCGTCGCCTTGCCGGCATAGGCGCGCTCGACCGCCGCGGCCATCGACGCGGCGGCCTTGCCCGCGCCCACCACCAGCGTGCGACCGCCGGCGTGCGGCGGCGGCAGATGCTGGGCGACGATCTGCAGCGGGTCCGCCGCCGCCACGGCGGCGTGGAAGGTCTCGAGCAGCAGTGCGCGGGCGTCCCCCGCGAACGCGGCGCTCACAGCGCCTCCGCGATGGCGCGGCCCAGGTCGGCGGTACCGGCCTTGCCGCCGATATCGCGCGTCAGCGGCGCGTGCTCCGGCCCGGCGGCCAGCACCTTCTCGATCGCGCCCAGCACGGCGGCGCCGGCCTCGTCATGGCCCAGGTGTTCCAGCATCATGGCACCGCACCAGATCTGGCCGATCGGGTTGGCCACGCCACGCCCGGCAATGTCCGGGGCCGAGCCGTGCACTGGCTCGAACAGGCTGGGGAAGGTCCGGTCCGGGTTGATATTGCCCGACGGCGCAATGCCGATGGTGCCGGTGCAGGCCGGCCCCAGGTCGGACAGGATGTCGCCGAACAGGTTGCTGGCGACCACCACGTCGAACCAGTCAGGATGCTGGACGAAATGGGCGGTCAGAATGTCGATGTGGTATTTGTCGACCTTGAGGCCAGGGTAATTCGCAGTCATTGCCTCGACTCGCTCATCCCAGTACGGCATCGTGATCGAGATGCCGTTGGACTTGGTCGCCGAGGTCAGGTGCTTCCTGGGCCGCTTCTGGGCCAGTTCGAAGGCAAACTTCAGGATGCGGTCGACGCCGGTGCGGCTCATCACTGTTTCCTGCACCACGATCTCGCGGTCGGTGCCGGGGAACATGCGGCCGCCGATGCTGGAGTACTCGCCCTCGGTGTTCTCGCGCACCACGTAGAAATCGATGTCGCCGGGCTTGCGGCCCGCCAGCGGGCTCCTGATGCCGGGCATCAGCCGCACCGGGCGCAAGTTGACGTACTGGTCGAACGAACGGCGGAACTGCAGCAGCGAGCCCCACAGCGAGACGTGGTCGGGCACCGTATCCGGCCAGCCGACCGCGCCGAAGTAGATGGCGTCGTACTTGACCAGCGTGTCGAACCAGTCGTCAGGCAGCATCTTGCCGTGGCGGGCGTAGTAGTCGCAGCTGGAAAAATCGAAGTGATCCCACTGGAAGTCGATGCCGAAGCGGCGTGCCGCGGCGTCCATCACGCGTATGCCCTCGGGCATGACTTCCGTGCCGATTCCGTCTCCGGGAATCACGGCGATCTTGTATTGGCTCATCGTTCTCGGGATTGCTAACAGGTAGGGTGGCGTCGTTGGCACCGCACTGGAGCGCCCGCGGTTGCTTGGCAGCGGCCCGGGCGCGCGGGATAATGTCTGCATTCTATTGCAAAGCGGCAGCCCGCTGCCGACCGGTGCCCCGATATGTGCCAGTTGCTAGGCATGAACTGCGCCACGCCGACCGACGTGACGTTCTCCTTCACCGGCTTCGCCGCCCGCGGCGGCGTGACCGACCACCATGCCGACGGCTTCGGCGTCGCCTTCTTTGAAGACAAGGCCTGCCGCCTGTTCATCGACAACCAGTCCGCCGGCACCTCGCCGGTGGCCGACCTGATCAAGCGCTACCCGATCAAGTCCAAGAACGTCATCTCGCATATCCGCAAGGCGACGCAGGGCACGGTGCTGTTGGAGAACTGCCACCCATTCATGCGCGAACTGTGGGGCCGGCACTGGATTTTCGCCCACAACGGCGACCTGCTGAATTTTTCGCCGTTCCTGTCGGGCGTGTACCAGCCGGTGGGCGATACCGACAGCGAACTGGCCTTCTGCACGCTGATGCAAGGCCTGCGCAAGCGCTTCCCGGGCTCGCAGCCGCCGCTGAATGAGCTGGGCCATGCGCTGGCCGATATCACACGCGATATCACGCTGCATGGCGTGTTCAACTTCCTGCTGAGCAACGGCCAGGCCCTGTTTGCCCACTGCTCTACCCGCCTGTACTACATCGTGCGGGAGTGGCCGTTTTCGACCGCGCATCTGATCGACGCAGACCTGTCGATCGACTTTGCCCAGGTGACCACGCCGGACGACCGCGTTGCCGTGATCGCCACCGCCCCGCTGACCGACAACGAGACCTGGACCCAGTTCGCCCCCGGCGAGCTGATCATGTTCGAGCACGGGCGCCCGGTGATGACGCTGACCGTGCCGATCCCGCCGGAAGTCCAGGCCAAGAACGCCGCCAACACAGCCTGTACCTGAGCCATCCGGCACAAAGGAAAAAGGGACGCCGAGGCGTCCCTTTTCATATGGCTGGCAGTCCGGATCAGTGATGCAGGATCTTCGACAGGAACTGCCTGGCGCGCTCCGAGCGGTGCTCGATATCGCCGAAGAACTCTTCCTTGTCGGCGTCCTCGACGATCTTGCCCTGGTCCATGAAGATCACGCGGTTGGCCACCTTGCGCGCGAAGCCCATTTCGTGGGTCACGCACATCATGGTCATGCCTTCCTGCGCCAGCTGCACCATCACGTCCAGCACTTCGTTGACCATTTCCGGGTCCAGCGCCGAGGTCGGCTCGTCGAACAGCATGCAGATCGGGTCCATCGACAGCGCGCGCGCAATGGCCACGCGCTGCTGCTGGCCGCCCGAAAGCTGGCCAGGGTACTTCTCCGCCTGGCTCTTCAGGCCCACGCGCTCCAGGTATTTCATGCCCTTCGCCATCGCCTCGTTCTTCGAACGGCCAAGCACCTTCATCTGCGCGATGGTCAGGTTCTCGGTGATCGACAGGTGTGGGAACAGCTCGAAGTTCTGGAACACCATGCCCACGCGCGAACGCAGCTTGGGCAGGTTGGTCTTGGGATTGCCCACCGAGGTGCCGTCGACCAGGATGTCGCCCTTCTGGAACGGCTCCAGCGCGTTGACGGTCTTGATCAGCGTGGACTTGCCCGAACCCGACGGGCCGCACACCACCACCACTTCACCCTTGGCAACCTTGGTGGTGCATTCGGTCAGCACCTGGAAGGAGCCGTACCACTTTGAAACATTGTTGATTTCGATCATACAGCCACCTTTTTCTGGTAACGCTTGACCAGCAGCGAAGCGGAGAAACAAATGATGAAGTACACCAGGCCGGCGAACAGCAGCAGCTCGACAATGCGCCCGTCTCGCTCGCCGATGCCATAGGCCTGCCCGAAGAAGTCAGCCAGCGCGCTCACGTACACCAGCGACGTGTCCTGGAACAGGATGATGCCCTGGGTGAGCAGCAGCGGCACCATGTTGCGGAACGCCTGCGGCAGGATCACCAGCCGCATCGACTGCCCGTAGGTCATGCCCAGCGCCTGCGCCGCGAACATCTGCCCGCGCGACACGCTCTGGATCCCCGCGCGGATGATCTCGGAGTAGTACGCCGCCTCGAACAGCGCGAACGCCACCAGCGCCGAAGTCATGCGCAGGTCGGTCGCGGGCGACAGGTTGAAGATGCCCTGCAGCACCTGCGGAATGATCAGGAAGAACCACAACAGCACCATCACCAGCGGGATGGAGCGGAAGATGGTCACGTACCCCTGCGCGAACCAGTTCAGCAGCCTGAACGAAGACAGCCGCATCATCGCCAGGATGGTGCCCCAGACGATGCCGACCACCACCGCGGTGACGGTGATCTTGAGCGAGACCATCATGCCCTCGCCCAGCACGTGCAGCGTGCTCGGGTTGATCGAGGTGAAATCGAAGGAATAAGCCATGGCGCCCCCTTACTTGCCGCCGATAAAGCCGGGCACGCGCGTGCGGGCTTCCACCCAGCGCATGATCAGCATCACCGTGACGTTGATCAGCGCGTACATCAGCGTGACCGCGATGAACGATTCATACGGACGCGCGGTGTAGTCCACCAGCTGGCGCCCCTGCGCGGCCAGTTCCAGCAGGCCGATGGTCGACGCCACCGCCGAGTTCTTGAAGATGTTCAGGAACTCGGAAGTCAGCGGCGGCACGATCACGCGGAACGCCATCGGCAGCAGCACGTGACGGTACGTCTGCGGCAGCGTGAAGCCCATCGCCAGGCCGGCGTTCTTCTGTCCGGTCGCCAGCGAGTTGATGCCCGAGCGCACCTGCTCGCAGACCCGCGCGGCGGTAAACGTGCCCAGGCACAGCATCGCGGCCAGGAACTGCTGCGCGAACGGGTTCATCTGCTTGATCGCCTCGCCGCCGGGCAGCAGCTCGGGCGCGACGAAATACCAGATGAACAGCTGCACCAGCAGCGGGATGTTGCGGAAGATCTCGACGTAGGTGGCGGCGAACCCCGACAGCCACTTGTTGGGCGCAGTGCGCAGCACCCCCAGCACCGAGCCGATGATCAAGGCAATGACCCAGGACGAAAGCCCCAGCGCGACCGTGACCTGCAGGCCGGAGATCATCCAGTCCAGGTAGGTCTCGTTCTGGGCGGCCTGTTCGAGGAAAACTCCCCAATGCCAGTTGTAGTTCATGTTGCATCCTCAAAAAGAAACGGAAGGACATGCCTTCCACATGCCCTTCCGTCGCGCACTGCTGTCCCGGTCAGATCAGTCCAGCGCCTTGTCGTTCGGCGCCTTGATCAGGGCCTTCATGTCTTCGGACAGCGGGAAGTCCAGGTTCAGGCCCTTGGGCGGAACCGGTTGCATGAACCACTTGGTGTACAGGGTGTTGACCGCGCCGTCCTTCATCATGCCGGAGATCACGGTGTCGGACAGCTTCTTGAACTGCGGGTCGTCCTTGCGGATCATGCAGCCATACGACTCGCGCGACTGGGGCTTGCCCACCACGATCCAGTCGGCCGGGTTCTTGGCCTTGGCGCGCTCGCCGTACAGCAGCGCGTCGTCCATCATGAACGCCACAGCGCGGCCCGATTCCAGCGTCAGGAACGACTGGCCATGGTCCTTGGTGCTGATGATGTTCACGCCCAGTTTCTGGTCGTCGTTCATCTTGCGCAGCAGGCGCTCCGACGTGGTGCCGGCGGTGGTGACGACGTTCTTGCCCTTCAGGTCGGCCCAGTCCTTGATGCCGGCGTCCTTCTTCACCATGATGCGCGTGCCGATGATGAAGATGGAGTTGGTGAAGGCAACCTGCTTCTGGCGTTCCAGGTTATTGGTGGTCGAGCCGCACTCCATGTCGATGGTGCCGTTCTGCAGCAGCGGAATGCGGTTCTGCGAGGTGATCGGGATTTCCTTGACCTGCAGGCTCGGCAGCTTGAGCTGGTCCTTGATGGCTTCCACGATCTTCATGTTGATATCGTAGGAATAGCCGACCTGGCGCACACCACCGAGGTTGTAGTTGAACGGAATCGACGACTCGCGCACGCCAAGCGTAATCACGCCGGTGTCTTTGATCTTCTTCAGCGTGCCCGTCAGTTGTTCGGCTGCCTGGGCCGTTCCGCACATCACGCCGGCGGCAATCATCAGGGAAGCCAACTTGGCAAAATTCATAACATCTCCTTGACCATAGAAGAGAAAGCGGGATTCTAGAGACAAAACCCCCTCTGGTGAAACAGTATTGCGCAGCATCCGTCGCAATACAACTGGGTTTTCTCCTAGAACCCTTATTCAGGGCAATCGGTGCGCACGTCGTCCGCTCATCGTCCGGATACGACAACGCGGTCTCCGGCGCTTGCCGGAGACCGCGTCTGGCGGTCATGAACCTTGGGAACCGGATGAGTTGTTGCATTGCACCATGCCAGTGCCACGCGCCTCGATCCGGTTTGCCCTTACCCTGCGATCAGGGATACAGGCCGCGCATTTCGCGCGCCTGCAGGATCCGCGAGCAGGCCACGATGAACGCCGCCGTGCGCAGGGTTACCTTGTTGTCCTGCGCCACCTGCCAGATTGCGCGGAACGCCTCTTGCATGATTCGTACCAGGCGCTGGTTGATTTCCTCCTCGGTCCAGAAGAACGACGAGAAATCCTGCACCCATTCGAAGTAGGAAACGGTCACGCCGCCGGCGTTGGCGATGACGTCCGGCGCCACCAGGATATTGCGCTCGCGCAAGATATCGTCGGCTTCCGGAGTGGTCGGGCCGTTGGCGCCCTCGATCACCAGGCGGGCCTTGATCAGCGGTGCGTTCTTGGCGGTGATCTGGCCTTCCAGCGCGGCCGGGATCAGGATGTCGCAGTCGACTTCCCAGAACTGCTCGGTGCGCAGGACCTCGCCGCGGAAGCCTTCGATGGTGCCGCTGTGCGCCGCGTATTCCATCATCGCCGGCACATCCAGGCCAGCCGGGTCGAACAGCGTGGTGCGATGGTCCTGCACCGCGACCACCTTGGCGCCGGCCTCATGGAACAGCTTGGCGGCCACTGCGCCCACGTTGCCGAAGCCCTGCACGGCGACGCTCGCGCCCTTGATTTCCAGGCCGATATTGCGCGCAGCCTCCGAACCCACCACGAACACGCCGCGGCCGGTCGCCTCATGGCGACCCAGCGAGCCACCCAGCGAGATCGGCTTGCCGGTCACCACGCCGGTGGAGGTGCTGCCCGAATTCATCGAGTAGGTGTCCATCATCCATGCCATCACCTGGGCGTTGGTGTTGACGTCCGGCGCCGGGATGTCCTTGCTCGGCCCGATGATGATGTTGATTTCGCTGGTGTAGCGGCGCGTCAGGCGCTCCAGCTCGGCGTGCGACAGCGTGCGCGGGTCAACGCGGATGCCGCCCTTGGCACCGCCGTAGGGCACGTTCACCGCGGCGTTCTTCACCGACATCCACGCCGACAGCGCCATCACCTCCGACAGCGTCACGTCCTGGTGGAAACGCACGCCGCCCTTGCCCGGACCGCGCGACAGGTTGTGCTGCACGCGATAACCCTCGAAGTGGGCGATGGTGCCGTTGTCCAGCTCGATGGGAACATCGACGACCAGCGCGCGCTTGGGGCGCTTCAGGGTTTCAACCCAGCGTGCCAGCGAGCCCAGGTAGGGCGTGACACGATCGACTTGCTGCAGGTAGATGCCCCAGGGGCCGAGGTTGTCGGCGTTGAGGTAGGACGGGAGTGCGTGCTTTTGGCCAGCAATGTTGGTCGGTGCTGCGGAAGACATCGGTTGGTTCCGGGGTGGAGGATGGCCGCAAGCTTAGGCTTGGCGGCCAGTCGGAATCCAATGCCGTTTGCTCATCCGGTTATGCAAAATGTGCATAACATCCGGGGGTGAGGTCATGGGTGACTGATCAACGCTGTGTTCTGCTGCGGGTCAGGCTTCCGACAAGGTGGACCACACCCGGTCCACCAGTTGCCGCTTGCGCCGTGCCCCCGCACCGCGCCGCTCTCCGCCGTTCTCCCCCGGTTTCTCCCGATACAAGCGGATCTCCATGTCGATCGACAACGGCAGCCCGCGCGCCGACTCGGCCCGCACCAGCTTGCCTTGCGCCACGTCCTCCCGCACCGCGCTCTCGGGCAGGAACGCCATGCCATGGCCGGACAACGCCATGACCTTGAGCGCCTCGGCCATGTCCGTCTCGTAGCATTTGTCGAGCTTTAGCGCTTCAGCGGTATCGGACAGCAGCAGGTCGACCATGCGACCGAGGAAGGCATTGGGGGTGTAGCTCAGGAATGGAACCGGCTTCTTGTCGGTGCCGGGCAGCCGGAACTGCGGCTTGCCGGCGGCGTCCGGCACGCTGTACGGCGACAACCGCTCAGTACCCAGGACCAGCATGTCATACCGCGCCGGATCGAGCTGGATGGCCTGGCGCGCGTGGTGGTAGACCATCACCAGGTCGCAGCCGCCCTCGACCAGCATCAGCACCGCATCATGGACGTTGAGCGCGCGCAGCCGGCACGGCAGCGTGCCGATCTTGCGCTCCAGCGCCTTGAGCCATTCCGGGAAGAACGTCAGCGACAGCGTATGCGGCACCGCGAACTCCAGCACCTGCGCGTTGGCCGACCGTTGCCCGCGCATCAGCGCGCGTGTTTCGCTGACCTGCGCCAGCATGGCCAGCGCCTGCTCGTAGAACACCTTGCCGGCCGCCGTCAGGCTGGTGGGATAGCTGGAGCGGTCGATCAGCTCGGTGCCGACCCACGCCTCCAGCGACTGGATGCGCCGCGAGAAAGCGGGCTGCGTCACGTGGCGCAGCTCGGCCGAGCGCGAGAAGCTGTGCGTCTCGGCCAGGCTGACGAAGTCTTCAAGCCATTTGATTTCCATGACGCGGATTATCCACCGCGCGCCGGGGCGCGTCACCTGTCCCGGCGCGCGGCGGTCAGCCGCGGTGGGCCCAGCCCGTCATGCGTTTCTCGATCACGGCGAACAGCTCATACATCGCCATCGCCATCACCGCGATCACCACCAGTCCGGCAAAGGCCAGCGGCATCTTCATCGCCGAGCCGGCCGACACCAGCAGGTAGCCGATGCCCTCGTTGGCGGCGTTCATCTCCGACACCGTGGTGCCGACAAAGGCCAGCGTGATCGCTACCTTGAGCGAGGCAAAGAAGTACGGCATCGCGCGCGGCAGCCCGACCTTGAACAGCACGTCGCGGCGCCTGGCGCCGAGTACGCGCAGCACGTCCTCCAGTTCCGGCTCCAGCGTGGCCAGCCCGGTGGCGATATTGACCATGATCGGGAAGAACGAGATCAGGAACGCAGTCAGGATCGCCGGGCCCGCGCCCAGGCCGAACCACACCACCAGGATCGGCACGAAGGCCGCCTTGGGCAGCGCATTGAACGCCGTCATCAGCGGATAGCTGGCGGCATACAGCAGTCGCGACGAGCCCATCGCCAGCCCCAGCAGCACGCCCACGCCGATGGCCACGGCAAAGCCGACCATCGTGGTCCAGAAGGTGCGCCAGGCATGGCCGGCGATCACGTCGGCGTATTCGACCAGCGAGGCCACGATCGCCGACGGCGTCGGCAGGATAAAGTCCGACACGCCGAAGGCCATGCACGCGCCCTGCCACAGTATCAGCACCGCGCCCAGCAGCAGCCACGGCGCCACGCGCTGCACGCGGCGCTCCTGCGCGGAAGTGAGAGTCATCATGGTTCGGTCGCCTCAGTGTTGCCGTACATGGCCGATCTTTTCGCGCAGCACATGCACCAGGTCGGCAAACGGTTCGGTATAGGTCAGCTCCAGTTCGCGCGGACGCGGCAGGTCGATCTCCTTGCGCATCAGGATGCGGCCCGGGCGCTGGCTCATCACGTAGACGGTATCGGCCAGGAACACGGCCTCGCGCAGGTCGTGCGTGACCAGGATCACGTTGAAGCGCTGGGCCTGCCACAGGTCGCGCAGCACGCACCACAGTTCTTCGCGGGTAAAGGCGTCGAGCGCGCCGAAGGGCTCGTCGAGCAACAGCATGCGCGGCTCGTGGACCAGCGCGCGGCAGATCGAGGCGCGCTGCTGCATGCCGCCGGAAAGCTGCCACGGGTACTTGTCCTCGTAGCCTGCCAGACCCACGGTATGCAGCAGGCGGCGGGCGCGGTCGACATATTCCTCGCGCTTCGCCCGCAGCGTCGAGCGGTACGGCTCGACGATCTCCAGCGGCAGCATCACGTTGTCCAGCGTGGTGCGCCAAGGCAGCAGCGTTGGCGCCTGGAACGCCATGCCGACCTGCTTGAGCGGGCCGGTGACTTTCTGGCCGGCGACCTTCACGGTGCCGCGCGTGGCGGGCTTGAGACCGGTCGCCAGCTTCATGAAGGTGGACTTGCCGCAGCCGGACGGTCCGACGATGGCAATGAACTCGCCGGGCGCCACCTGCAGCGAGATATCTTCAACGGCGAACTCGCCCTTCTGCGCGAGCTCGTCGTTATAGGCCAGCCAGACGCGGTTGAAATCGACAAAGGGCTCTTCGGCTTCGGCGCGTGCACCCGGCGCGGCACTGCCGCCGGAGGCGGGGATCAAGGCAGCCTGGCGCGTCATCATCGCAGCACATCCAGTTCAGCGCTGCTCGGCAGGAACGCGTCGGTCCACAACACATCGGGGTTGATGCGGCCCTTGGTGCCGAAGGCATCAGCCACCTGCGAAGCCATCAGCGACAGGCGCGGCTTGTTGACACGCCCAAAGCCCTCGGCCTTCGCGTCGGGAGATTTGACGACGCTGTCGAGCGCGATCTTCAGGCGGCGCACTTCGAGCTTCTCGTCGATGATGCCGTCGCGCGCCTTGACCGCCTTGATGCCTTCCTCCGGCCGTGCGATCACGTCGCGCGCGGACTTGGCGAAGGCGCGCAGGAAGGCCTTTGCCGCCTCGGGATTCTTCTTCAGGAATTCCTCGGAGGCGATCACTGCGTTGCCGTACAGCTTCACGCCGAACTGCGGGTACGGCAGCACCACGATGTCCTCATCCTTCACGCCACGCGCGTTCAGGTTCAGGATCGACGTGAACGAGAAGCCGGTGATGGCATCGAGGTCGCCGCGCGCGAGCATGGTCTCGCGCAGCGTCGGGTCCATCGCCTGCCAGTTGAACGACGCCGGCTGCAGGCCGTTGGCCTTGGCGAAGATCGGGAAGGCGCGGCGGCCGGCGTCAAACACCGGCGCACCCATGCGCTTGCCGGCGAGGTCCTTCGGCGCGCGGATGCCGGACTTCTTCAGAGCCAGGATCGCTGCCGGGGTGTTGTTGTAGACCATCATCACGGCCACCGGCTTGTTCTTCGCGTCCGGGTTGTTGCCGTAGAATTCCATCACCGACGCCATGTCGGCGAAGCCCATGTCATAGGTGCCGGAAGCCACGCGGTTGACCACGTTGCCCGAGCCGTTGCCGGCGTCGATCGACACGTCGAGCTTCTCGGCCTTGTAGTATCCCTTCTGCTCGCCGAGCAGGAACAGCGCGGACGGGCCTTCGAAACGCCAGTCGAGCTGGAAGCGGACTTTGGTGGCCGCCTGCGCGTGGGCTGCGCCAGCAAATTGTGTCGACAGCACCAGGCTGGTGCCAATCATCACGCCAAGCTTCAGCAGGCGGCGCCGCGCCGCGGTGCGCGCGCCTGGCGCGCCAGTGAGCATTGTGGCAGCGTGGGATTGGGGCATTGAATCTCTCCGGTATCAGTGATCTCGGAGGGATTCGTCCGCAAGGGGCGTGCCAGCGCTTTCGGCCTTGTTTCAGGGCGTGCCCGCAGCCGATTGCCGAACCAAAATCGTGCGACACGATTGCCGGCGGAACATCGTCGACCAGGATTGTCGACGATACCGGCGATGCCTGCCGTGCTTTTGGTGCGTGCGCGGCGTTATGCGTCCTGCGTGGCGTTATGCGTCCTGCGTGGCGTCGCCCACGTCGACGGCAAGTGCGTCCGTGCTGCGTTCGGCCTCGCCGCCCTGCGCGGCGGCCCGGGCCTGGATGTCCCACATCTCCGCATAGCGGCCACGCGCGCGCATCAGCTCGGCATGGGTGCCGCGCTCGACCACGCGGCCATGGTCCATCACCAGGATCTGGTCGGCATGCACCACGGTGGAAAGGCGGTGCGCGATCAGCAGCGTGGTGCGGTTCTGCGCCAGCCGCATCAGCTCGGCCTGGATTGCTTGCTCGGTGCGTGAGTCCAGCGCGGAGGTGGCCTCGTCAAAGACAAGCACCGGCGGGTTCTTCAGCAGCGTGCGCGCGATCGCCACGCGCTGCTTCTCGCCGCCAGACAGCTTCAGGCCGCGCTCGCCCACCGGCGTGTCGTAGCCCTGCGGCAGCTCGCGGATAAAGGTGTCGATCTGCGCCGCCTGCGCCGCGGCGATGACTTCCTCACGCGTGGCCTCCGGGCGGCCATAGGCGATGTTGTAGTAGATGCTGTCGTTGAACAGCACCGTGTCCTGCGGCACGATGCCGATGGCGCGGCGCAGGCTGTCTTGCGTGATCGCGCGGATATCCTGCCCGTCGATCTCGATCGCGCCGCTGTTGACGTCATAGAAGCGGAACAGCAGCCGCGCCAGCGTCGATTTGCCCGAGCCGCTGTGGCCGACCACCGCGGTGGTGGTGCCGGCCGCGATGTTGAAATCCACGCCGTCAAGGATGGTGCGGTCCGGCTCGTAGCCGAAGCGCACGTCGCGGAACCGCACCTGCGCGCCGTTGACCTTGAGCGGTTGCGCGCCGGGCGTATCGGCCACTTCCTGGTGGGTGCCCAGCAGCACGAACATGCGGTCCATGTCGGTCGTCGCCTGCTTGATCTCGCGGTAGATCACCCCAAGGAAGTTCAGCGGGATGTAGAGCTGGATCATCAGCGTGTTGACCAGCACCAGGTCGCCCAGCGTCAGCTTGCCCTCGACCACGCCGACGGTAGCGCGCCACAGGATCAGGATCAGCCCGACGGCGATGATGACCTGCTGGCCGAAGTTCAGGAACGACAGCGAGTTCTGCGAGTGGATCGCCGCGGCACGGTACTTGAGCAGGTTTTCGTCGTAGCGCCGGGCCTCGTACTCTTCATTGCCGAAGTACTTGACGGTCTCGAAGTTCAGCAGCGAATCGATCGCCTTCTGGTTGGCGCGCGAATCCAGCTCGTTCATCTTGCGGCGGAAATGCGTGCGCCATTCCGTCACGACGATGGTGAAGACGATATAGCTCACCAGCGCGCAGCCGGTGATCGCCGCGAACCAGATGTCGTAGTGCAGGATGAAGAAGCCGATCACCAGCCCCATCTCCACCAGCGTGGGCAGGATGCTGTACAGCGAGTAAGAGATCAGCGACTGGATGCCGCGTGTGCCGCGCTCGATGTCGCGGCTCATGCCGCCGGTCTGCCGGTCCAGGTGGAAGCGCAACGACAGCGCATGCAAGTGCCGGAACACCTGCAGCGCGATCTCGCGCACGGCGCTCTGCGTAACCTTGGAAAAGAGGATTTCCCGCAACTCGGTGAACAGCGTCGCCGACAGCCGCAACATGCCGTAGGCGACAATCAGCCCGACCGGCACCACCAGCAGGGCGCGCGGGTCGCCGGCGGTGAGGTTCATGCTGTCGATCAGGCGCTTCATCAGCACCGGCACGCCCAGGTTGGCCACCTTGGCCGCGACCAGGCACGCCAGTGCCAGCATCACCCGCCACTTGTAGTGCCAGACGTAGGGCAGCAGGTTGCGGACGGTTTGCCAGTCGCTGCGGGGGGCGCGCTGGCCGGGAAAGAGCTTGACCGAGGTGGGATCGGGGGCCTGCTCGGCGGTCGTGGAATAGCGGCGCATACGTTAGAATTCGGGCCAATGCGCGATTGTCGCAGGAATCGCATTGCGCGGCAGGCGAAGGGTTGTTTCTTGCGGCCCGCGCCCCTCTCCAGAAGTCCACCCGCATACTGTCATGAACGCTCCCCATACCGTCTCCGCCCTGCCCGCCGGCAAGAATCCCGCGCTGCGCGTGGTGCCGATGCCTGCCGACGCCAACGTGCACGGCGACGTGTTCGGTGGCTGGATCATGGCGCAGGTGGATATCGCGGGGTCGATCCCGGCGGTCGAGCGCGCGCAAGGCCGTGTCGCGACCGTGGCGGTCAATTCCTTCCTGTTCAAGCATCCGGTGTTTGTCGGCGACCTGGTGAGCTTCTATGCCGAGATCGTCAAGACCGGGCGTACCTCGATCACGGTCGAGGTGGAGGTCTATGCGCAGCGGATGCGGCACAGCAATGAGATCGTCAAGGTGACCGAGGCTACGTTGACGTATGTGGCGACGGATGAGTCGCGGCAGCCGCGGGTGTTGCCGACAGCTTGAGACAATAGCCGACTGTGTTCTCCCCTCTCCCTCTGGGAGAGGGGCGGGGGAGAGGGCGGGCGTCCCCACGAAGTGAGGCGCCATCGTGCTTGCCGAGCGCCGACCCTCTCCCCCAACCCCTCTCCCGCACGCGGGAGAGGGGAGCAAACAAGGCGAAGTCTCTCAGCCCCTCACTCAAACTTCGAGAAATCCGGCTTCCGCTTTTCAAAGAACGCGCTGAACGCCTCCTTCGCCTCCGGTGCCACCAGCATGCGCCGGAACACCGCGCCTTCGTCGGCCATCTGCTTTTCCACTTCGGCCACCGCGCCCGATTTCATCAGCCGCTTGGTCTCGCGCAGCGACGAAGCCGGCAGCGCCGCCAGCTTGCGCGCCTGCTGCAGCGCGACGTCGTGCAGTTCCGCCACCGGCAGCACGCGCGTCACCAGGCCGATCTCCAGCGCTTCCTGCGCGCTGAACGCCTCGCCCAGCATCAGCTTCTCGGCGGCGCGCTGGTAGCCGACCAGGCGCGGCAGCAGCAGGCTCGATGCCGCCTCGGGGCACAGCCCCAGCTGCACGAACGGCAGCGACAGCTTGGCCGTGTCCGACGCATAAACCATGTCGCAATGCAGCAGCATGGTGGTGCCCACGCCGACCGCCGCGCCGCTGACCGCCGCGACGATGGGCTTGCTGGCATGGCTGATCTGGTACAGGAACTGGAACACCGGCGCCTGTTCCGCGCCCTCGCCTGCCGTCGGCGGGCGCTGCATGAAGTCTTCCAGGTCATTGCCGGCGGTAAAGATCTCAGGCTTGCCGCGCAGCAGGATCACGCGCACATTGCGGTCGGCCTCGGCCGCGCGCAGCGCGTCGGCCAGGTCCTGGTACATCGCCGCGGTGATGGCGTTCTTCTTGTCGATGCGGTCGAACTCAAGCGTCAGGATGCCCTGCTCGATGCTGGTACGGATGCTCATGGTGTCCTCGTCTGTGGGATTTATTCGAAAGGTGGCGGCGATGCGGAAAGATAGCTCAGGCCGAATGCCCGCGCACCGACGTTCAGCGCCACCGTCAGGCTCATCGGCGCCAGCATCAGCTCGACGCCGTGGCTGCGCGCGACCTGTGCCAGCGACTGGTAGGCCGGCATCGCGCGCACGTCGTCGAGGGGACCGGCGTAGCAGACCGAAATCGCCGGCACCAGCAGGTCGCCGGCGCGGATGCATTGCTCGGCATGCTGCAGCACGCGGCGTGCGCCCTCTTCCGAGCCGCGCGCCCTGGCGATCGCTTCGGTATGGCCGCGATGCATGCGCACCACCGGCCGGATATTGAATGCACTGCCCATCACGTAGCGGCCCCAGGTGATGCTGCCCTCGCCCTTCTGGCGCGCGCGGGTGTACATGTAGAGCAGTTCGTCCGGCACCAGGAACATGTGGGCGGCATCGCGCAGGCGAGTTTCAACAGCCTCGCGCACTGCCTGCGGGCTGGCGCCGCTCATAGCCATGCGCGCGGCTTCTCGCACGATCAGCGCCTGGCCCGGACCAATGGCGCCAGTGTCGATCACGGTCAGGTCGAACAACCCTGAGCGTCCAGCTTCCTTGCGCAACCGCACACTGCGGGCCACGGTGCCGATCACGGCGCCGCTCGCATGCGCATACAGCTTGCTGCGCGCGCTGGCGATGGTGAGCAGGATGGCGCGGTCGCATTGCGTGACCACATTGCGCAGCAGGTGTTCTTCCAGCTCGCGTTCGAGCAGCGGAATGGATTCGGCGTAGTGATCCTGGCGGCCGACCAGGTATTGCCGGTAGAGCGTGGGCAGCGCGTCTTCGTCGCGCGTGTCGGCGACAAAGCGTTCGCCCGCGCGGATGCGGAACGGAATGGTGTGGACCTTCAGCGCGGCCATGATGTCGCGCGGCAAATCGCACGCGGCATCGGCCAGGATGGCTGTCTCCTGCATATTGTTGTCTCCTCCCTGCTGGTGACCCGCGCTCGCGGGCGGCAGCCCCCGGTACTGCTCTCTTCACCTGACAGAAGGGCGGGACGGTCTCCTCCGGAGAACCGTCCCGCAGGCGCGTTCAGACGCGCTCGAAGATTCCTGCAGCCCCCATGCCCGTGCCAACGCACATGGTCACCATGCCGTACTTCAGGTTGTGGCGGCGCAGCGCATGCACCACCGTGGCCGAGCGAATCGCACCGGTCGCGCCGAGCGGGTGGCCCAGCGCGATCGCGCCGCCCATGCGGTTGACCCTGGCGGGATCGAGATCCAGGTCGCGCATTACGGCCAGCGATTGCGCGGCAAACGCTTCGTTCAGCTCGATCCAGTCGATCTGGTCCTGCGTCAGGCCCGCTGCCTTCAGCGCGGCCGGGATCGCCTCCTTCGGGCCGATGCCCATGATCTCGGGCGGCACGCCGCGCACCGCGAACGAGACGAAGCGCGCCAGCGGCACCAGGTTGAACTGCTTGAGGATCTTTTCCGAAACCAGGATCAGCGCGCCGGCACCGTCCGAGGTCTGCGAACTGTTGCCGGCGGTGACGCTGCCCTTGTTGGCAAACACCGGGCGCAGCTTGCCGAGGCCTTCCAGCGAGGTTTCAGGACGCGGGCCTTCGTCCAGCAAGATGGTGCGCGTCTTCACGCCGACCTGGCCGCTGGCGAGGTCGGGGAAGCGCTCGACGATCTCGATCGGCGTGATCTCGTCCTTGAACTCGCCAGCCTGCTGCGCGGCGATGGCCTTCTGGTGCGAAGCGAGCGAGAACGCATCCTGGTCCTCGCGGCTGACCTTCCATTGCTGCGCCACCTTTTCAGCGGTCAGGCCCATGCCGTAGGCAATGCCCACGTTCTCGTCGCGCTCGAAGATCGACGGCGACATCGACGGCGAGTTGCCCATCATCGGCACCATGCTCATCGACTCGATGCCGGCGGCGATCATCACGTCGGACTCGCCCACGCGGATGCGGTCGGCCGCCATTGCCACCGCGCTGACGCCCGAGGCGCAGAAGCGGTTGACGGTGATGCCGCCCACGGTATTGGGCAGGCCCGACAGCAGCGCGCCGATACGGGCCACGTTCAGGCCCTGCTGCGCTTCAGGAATCGCGCAGCCGACGATGGCGTCCTCGATCAGCTTCGGGTCCAGGTCAGGCACCTGCGCCACCGCGGCCTTCAGGATGGTGGCCAGCAGGTCGTCCGGGCGCGTGTTCTTGAACGCGCCCTTGGGGGCCTTGCCGATCGGCGAGCGGGTGGCCGCAACGATGTATGCGTCTTGCAGTTGTTTCATGATGTCGGTTCCTCGCTTGCCTCTTAGTTACGCACCGGCTTGCCGGTCTGCAGCATGCCCATGATGCGCTCCTGCGTCTTGCCGGTGCCGAGCAGGTCGACGAAGGCCTTCCGCTCCAGCGCCAGCAGCCAGTCCTCACTGACCAGCGAGCCGGCCTCGACGTCGCCGCCGCACACCACCTCGGCGATGCGGGTGGCGATCAGGAAGTCATGCGCGGAGATAAAGCCGCCGTCTCGCATATTGACCAGTGACGCCTTGATAGTGGCGATGCCCGAGCGGCCAGCCACCGGGATCAGCGCAGGCAGCGGCGCACGGTAGCCGGCGTCGGCCAGCGCGCGCACTTCGTTCTGCGCCACGTGCAACAGCTCATGCACGTTGAAGACGATCTTGTCGGACGGCTGCAGGTAGCCCATCTGGCGCGCTTCCAGCGCCGAGGCGGATACCTTGGCCATCGCCGCGCTCTGGAAGCGACCGGTCAGGAATTGCAGGTAGTTGGTGCTGCCTGCCGCCTGCGCAGCGCGTGCAGCGGCCAGCGCGGCTTCCTTCAACCCACCGCCAGCCGGGACCAGGCCCACGCCGACCTCAACCAGGCCGACATACGTTTCGAGCGCAGCCACACGTGCCGCCGAATGCAGCATCAGTTCACAACCGCCGCCCAGCGCGATGCCGGACGCCGCCGACACCACCGGCACAGACGCATACTTCACGCGCATCATGCCGTCCTGGAACTTCTTCACGAACGGCTCGATGCCCTTGGCGCCGCCCATCATGAAGGCCGGCATCGCCGCTTCCAGGTTCGCGCCCGCGGAGAACGGCCCGCCCGGCGCGCCGAGCTGCAGCGAGGTCGGCTGCCATACCACCAGGCCCTTGTAGCCTGCCTCGGCCAGGTCGATGGCACGGGTCAGGCCGTCGATCACGTCCGGCCCGATGGTGTTCATCTTGCTCTTGAACGAGACCACCAGCACGTCGTCCTGGCCTTCGCTCACCCAGATGCGCACGGCGTCGTTTTCCTCGACGGTGCGGCCCGCCTTGCGCGGATCGACCGCTTCGCTGCCCTTCAGCGCGGCACGGAATACCTGGCGCTGGTACACCGGCAGCGTACTGCGGGCCACGAACGCCTGGGTCGCCGGCGACCACGAACCTTCGGCGGTATGCACGCCCTGGCGCTCGGCGACGGGGCCGTCAAAGACCCATGCCGGCAGCGGCGCGGCCGACAGTGCCTTGCCCGCAACCACGTCTTCCTTGACCCACTCGGCCACCTGCTTCCAGCCAGCCGACTGCCAGTCCTCGAACGGGCCCGAGTTCCAGCCGAAGCCCCAGCGGATCGCCAGGTCGATGTCGGCGGCGGAACCGGCAATCTGCTCCAGGTACACGGCGATGTAGTGGAACACGTCACGGAACACCGCCCACAGGAACTGCGCCTGCGGATTGGTCGATTCACGCAGCAGCTTGATGCGCTCCGCGGGGTCCTTCTTCAGCATGCGCACGACGATCTCGTCGGCCTTCTTGCCCGACTCGACGTACTGGCCGGTCTTGGCGTCGAGCACCTTGATGGCCTTGCCTTCCTTCTTGTAGAAACCGGCGCCGGTCTTCTGGCCCAGCGCACCCGCGTCGACCAAGCCCTTGAGCACGGCCGGGGTCTTGTACACCGGCGCGAACGGGTCGTCGTGCAGGTTGTCCTGCATGGTCTTGATCACGTGCGCCATGGTGTCGAGGCCGACCACGTCCGCGGTGCGGAAGGTGGCGGACTTGGCGCGGCCCAGCTTGGAACCGGTCAGGTCGTCGACCACGTCGAAGGGGATGCCGAACTTCTCGGCCTCGGCGAACACGGCCAGGATCGAGAAGATGCCAACGCGGTTGGCGATAAAGTTGGGCGTATCCTTGGCGCGCACCACGCCCTTGCCGAGCGTGGTGGTCAGGAAGGCCTCCAGCTTGTCGAGGATCTCCGGCTGCGTGGTCGCGGTCGGGATCAGCTCGACCAGGTGCATGTAGCGCGGCGGGTTGAAGAAGTGGACGCCGCAGAAACGCGACTTCAGGTTGTCCGCATTTTCCCCACCTAACCCGTCGGACAGCGCGGTGATCGACAGGCCCGAGGTGTTGGTGGCGAAGATCGCGTGCGAAGCCAGGTACGGCGCGACCTTCTTGTACAGGTCGTGCTTCCAGTCCATGCGCTCGGCGATCGCCTCGATCACCAGGTCGCACTCCTTGAGCAGCGCAATATCGTCTTCGTAGTTGGCCGCCTGGATCAGGCCGGCCTCATCCTTGATGCCGAGCGGCGCGGGCGACAGCTTCTTCAGGTTCTCGATGGCGCGCAGGGCGATGCCGTTCTTCGCGACCGGGGAAGCGGACGGGGCCCCTCCCCCGTCCTTGTCCTTTGCAGGCAGGTCGAACAGCACCACGGGCACGCGCGCGTTGATCAGGTGGGCGGCAATCTGCGCCCCCATGACGCCGGCACCCAGCACGGCGACTTTCTTGACGATGAAATTGGACATGCTCGCTCCTAGGTCAGTGAGCGTTGAGGTGAGAGTTTTTACAGGCGCTTCCGTTGGCGGTCGGTTTGCTCCCCTCTCCCTCTGGGAGAGGGGTGGGGGAGAGGGCGGGCGTGTCGACGAAGTGCCTCGGCATATCGACCTCCGGCCCTCTCCCCCGGGCCCCTCTCTCGCAAGCGGGAGAGGGGAGCAAACCGGCGGCATGGAAAGCCGCCTTGCCGAATCAGAACAAATCCGCGTCCAGCGCCATCAGCGAAGCCGAACCAGCGCGCGCCTTGCGGATCTCGCCAGCCGTTTCCGGCAGCAGCTTGGCAAAGTAGAAGCGCGCCGTGGCCAGCTTGGCGGTGTAGAACTTGTCGCCGCTGGCTTCCTTCTCCAGCGCGATCTTGGCCATCCGTGCCCAGAAGTACGAGAACACCAGGTGACCCACTACGCGCAGGTACGGAACCGCGGCGGCGCCCACCTCGTCGGCGTTGCCCATCGCCTTCATGCCGATTTCCATGGTCAGCTTCTGCACCTTGTCGCCCAGGTCGGCCAGCGGGTTGACGAACTCCTGCATGGCTTCGTTGGTGCCCTCTTCTTCCACGAACTCCTGCACGATCTTGCCGAAGGCCTTCATCTTGGCGCCCATGTCGCCCAGGATCTTGCGGCCCAGCAGGTCCAGCGACTGGATCGTGTTGGTGCCTTCGTAGATCATGTTGATGCGGGCGTCGCGCACGTATTGCTCCATGCCCCATTCGGAGATGTAGCCGTGGCCGCCGAACACCTGCATGCCTTCGTTGGTCGAGGTGAACGCGTTATCGGTCAGGAAAGCCTTGATCACCGGCGTCAGCAGCGCGACCAGGTCGCCGGCCTGCTTGCGCACGGCTTCGTCCGGGTGCGACAGCTCGCGGTCGATCTGCAGCGCGGTCCAGTAGCTGAAGGCGCGGCCGCCTTCGGCGTAGGCGCGCTGGGTCAGCAGCATGCGCCGCACGTCGGGGTGCACGATGATCGGGTCGGCGGCCTTTTCCGGCGCCTTCGGGCCGGTCAGCGCGCGCATCTGCAGGCGGTCCTTGGCGTAGGCGACCGAGTTCTGGTACGCCACCTCGGTCAGGCCCAGGCCCTGCGCGCCCACGCCCAGGCGCGCGGCGTTCATCATCACGAACATGGCGTTCAGGCCCTTGTTGGCCTCGCCCACCAGCCAGCCGCGCGCGCCGTCCAGGTTCATCACGCAGGTGGCGTTGCCGTGGATGCCCATCTTGTGCTCGATCGAGCCGCATTTGATGCCGTTGCGCTCGCCCGGGTTGCCGCTGGCATCGGGGATGAACTTGGGTACCACGAACAGCGAGATGCCCTTGGTCCCACCCGGCGCGTCCGGCAGGCGTGCCAGCACCAGGTGGATGATGTTCTCGGCCAGGTCGTGCTCGCCGGCGGAGATGAAGATCTTGGTGCCGGTGATCAGGTAGGAGCCGTCGGCCTGCGGTTCAGCCTTGGTCCGCAGGATGCCCAGGTCGGTGCCGCAGTGCGGCTCGGTCAGGCACATGGTGCCGGTCCAGACGCCGGACACCAGCTTGGGCAGGTAGGCCTGCTGCAGCTCGGGCGTGCCGTGCGCATGGAGTGCCTCATACGCGCCGTGCGACAGGCCCGGGTACATGGTCCACGCCTGGTTTGCCGAATTCAGCATCTCGTAGACCACGTTGTTGACCACGATCGGCAGGCCCTGGCCGCCAAAGGCCGGATCGCATGCCAGCGCCGGCCAGCCGGCCTCGACGTACTGCTGGTAGGCTTCCTTGAAGCCGGTGGGAGCCTTGACCACGCCGTCGCCAACATAAGTGCAGCCCTCGCGGTCGCCCACCTGGTTGAGCGGGAACACCACGTCCGAGCAGAACTTGCCGGCTTCCTCGATGACCTGGTTGATGGTGTCCGCGTCGATGTCCGCGTGCGGCGGCATCGCCTTGAGTTCGGCTTCGGCGCCGAGCAGTTCATGGAGCACGAACTGCATGTCGCGCAACGGTGCGGTGTACTGGCCCATCAGAGACTCCTTGGAGTTATACGATGCCGCCACGCCGCCCGCCTCGCTTCTCGCGATCCGGTCCGACCCGACGGCCTCAGGTACGGTAAGACTGAATCAGTTTGTTGAGCGCGACCATGGCAAGCTCGGCACTGTCAGGCAGGCGCAGGAAACGGGCGTCATGATGCAAGCCTAGTTCAAGGCTATACATCTCGAACAGCATCAGGCGCGGATCGCAATCCGCGCGCAGGTGCCCCTCCTCCTTGGCCTGGTTGATGGCGCGATTCAGCGCTGCCCGCCAGATGGTGACGCTCTTGACCAGCTCGTCACGCACCAGGCTGCCGGTGCGGTCGTCATACTCCACGGCGCCGCTGATGTAGATGCACCCAGTCGTCACTTCCTGGATGCGCTTCTCCATCCAGCGCCGCACCATCGACCACAGCCGGGGCAGTCCGCGCGGCTCCTGCAGGGAGGGATAGAAGACCTCCTGCTCGAACCGGCGGTGATACTCCCGCACCACCTCTACCTGCAGGTCTTCGCGCGAACCGAAGTGCGCGAAGACGCCGCTCTTGCTCATCTGCATGCGTTCCGCGAGCAGGCCGATGGTCAGACCTTCAAGCCCGTCGCGGGACGACAGTTCCAGTGCGGCATCCAGAATCGCCACGCGCGTCATCTCACCCTTGCGCATGGGCGCGGGGGAAGCGGCGGCGGATTCGAGACGGGCTGACTGGTGTCGCATGTTATTTCTCCGTTCTGCAAAGGCCCTGCTGCGGCCTGTGCGTATGACCCTGACGTTGCATTTTGTTTGCGGACAGCCGGCGAATTTGCCGCTGCATACCGCGAATGCACGCAGTCTAAGCCAAAAAAGAACGGTCGTTCAGATTATTCTGGCGCAGCAGTCGACCTTCAAGCTTTTAATTAGACCTGTGTTTCTAAACGGGCCGCAATGCAGCATGCCCGTCACGCAAGGCGATGCAACGGGTTGCAAGCCGTGCGTTGCCGCATGGCAGCAAACGCACAGTGTCAACCGTTTCGTTTCAGTAGCGCCCCGTGACGCCGGCGATGATCACGCCAAGCCGCAGCAGCATATATGCGGTCCAGTTCGCCACGCGGTGCAGCGGCGAGCGCCGTGCATGGACTTCCGGCATGACGCGCACGCTGCGGTGCGCAATGGCGCGTTCCAGCGCCGTACGCAGTTCGGCGGCGAAGGCAGCATCATAAACGGCCACGTTGGCTTCGCGCGCGAGCAGCAGGCTGAACGGGTCCATGTTGCTCGAACCCACCGTGGCCCACGCTTCGTCGACCACGCCGACCTTGGCGTGCAGGAAGCTCTCCGCGTACTCGTAGATCTCCACGCCGGCTTCCAGCAAGGAGGCATAAAGCGCGTGCGTGGCGTAGTGCTGCAGCCGGTATTCGACCATGCCCTGCAGCAGCAGCCGCACGCGCACGCCACGCTCGCGGCAGGCCAGCAGCGCACGGCGCATCTTGTGGCCGGGCAGGAAGTAGGCGTTGGCCAGGATCACGTCCTGGCGCGCGGCGCCGAGCGCGCGCAGGTATTCGCGTTCGATGGTGCGGCGGTTGCGCAGGTTGTCGCGCAGCAGCAGCGCGGCACGCACGCCGCCGGTGGGCTCGGCACGTGGTGGCAGGTCGGTCAGCAGCGGGTAGTCCGCCACCGCTGCGGCGCGGCCGCCGCCGTGCGTATCGCGCAGCGCCAGCCGCCACCAGAGCCGTTCGGCGGTCAGCGCGATGCGGTCCACCAGCGGGCCGCTGACCTGCACCGCAAAGTCGTAGCGCGGTCCCAGGTTGGCGCCTTCGAACGGGCCGTGGTTGAGGTCGTCGATGATATTGATGCCGCCGACGAAGGCCACCCGTCCATCGATCACGGCCAGCTTGCGGTGCAGCCGGCGCAGGTGGCGCCGGGCCAGCCGGAAGCCGCGCAGCTTGCGGTAGACCCGCAGCTGCACGCCGCCTGCGCTCAGGCGCTCGGCCATTGCGGCGGGCATGTCGCCGGCGCCGAAGCCGTCGACGGTGACGCGCACCGAGACGCCGCGCGCGGCGGCGCGTACCAGCGCGTCGCTGACGGCGCGGCCGATATCGTCGTCGGCATAGATATAGGTTTCCAGTACCACCTGGAATGCGGCCTGGTCGATCGCTTCGATCAGCGCCGGAAAGAAATCCTGCCCGCTGTGCAGCAAGCGCACGGTGTTGCCGCTGGTCGGCTTGCCGCGGCGCCATGTCCAGCGCAGCATGCGGTGGCGTTGCCCGTCGGTGGTGTGTTCGGCGGTGTGTTCGGCGGTGCCAGCGGCGGTCGCATCCGGCCGCTCGGAGTGGGATATCCGTGACATGCCGAGATTATCGGACAGAATGCTGCCCGGAAGGCGCCGCGTGCACATGTGCGCCGATCTCTGCTATCGTCCTTGCCATCATCGACGCGCCCCCCACGGAACCGATCGTGAAGGTATTCGGCATCACCGGCTCGTCCGGCAGCGGCAAGACCACGCTGCTCGACCAGCTGATCTCCCGTTTTGTCGCTGCTGGCCTGCGCGTGGCCGGCGTCAAGCACACCCACCACGGCTTCGATCCCGACACGCCGGGCAAGGACTCCTGGCGCATGCGCGAGGCTGGCTGCGCCAACGTCGTGCTGGTCGGCGCGCGCCACCTGACGCTGATGCGACATTACCCCGAGGCAGTGCCGTCGCCTGAGTTGAACGATGCGCTGGCGGTGCTGCCGGCCGACACCGACCTGGTGCTGGTGGAGGGCTACAAGCGCAGCGATTTTCCCAAGCTTGAGGTGTTCCGGCCCGGATTGGGGCGTACGCCGCTGTGGGACGAGGTGCCCGGCGTGGTCGCGGTAGCGAGCGACGACGTGGCGGCCACCGCGGCGATGACGTCGTTGCCGGTGCTGGACCTGAACAACGCGGACGCCGTCTTCGCCTTTATCCGCGACTATTCAAGCCGCTGACTGCGGAAGGTGCTTCCCGTCTCCAGCCTTGTGGGAGACGGGAGAAAGCCAGTGTCGTGCAGGACACCCTCAGGCAGCCTTGTCCCGCTGCTCCGCCACCGCCTCCATCGCCTCACCCAGCGGATGCCCCAGCTCCGCCACCAGCGGCACATGATCCGACCGCTGCGCCCAGTCCCGCCCGGTCAGCGCGTGCGCGCGCTCGATCTCGAAGCCACGCACGTAGATCCGGTCAAGCTGCCACCACGGCATATGGCTCGGGAAAGTGTGCAGCCGCGCGCCGCGCGCGTGCGACGCCTCGACCGCATGCAGCGTATTGCAGATCTGCGCATCGAGCCGGTGGTTCCAGTCGTTGAAATCGCCGGCGATCACCAGCGGCACCCCCTCGGGCACCACGTTGCGCACGCGCTCGACCAGCGCCTCGGCCTGGCGGGCGCGGCTGCGGGCGAACAGGCCGAAATGCACGCAGATCAGGTGGGTCTCGATGCCTTTGATGTCCGCCACCGCATGCAGCAGCCCGCGCTGCTCGAAACGATGGTCGGAAATGTCGAGGTTTTCGGACATCAGGATCGGATGGCGCGACAGGATCGCGTTGCCGTGATGGCCGTAGTCATAGACCGCGTTGCGCCCGTAGACCGAATGCGGGTACGCATCGGTCGCCAGGTAATTGAGCTGGGTATGGTCGGGATCGAACAGCGCCGCCGCCACCAGGCGGTCATTGCGGTCCTGCACTTCCTGCAGGAAGACGATGTCCGCATCCATCGCATGCAGGCCGGCCCGCACGTTCTGGATGCGCGGGCGCCGCGACAGGCCGGTCACCCCTTTGTGGATGTTGTAGGTGACCACGCGCAGCTTCATGGCTGCGCTCCGCACAGTGCCTGCTTTCCGGCCGCCCCGGTGGTACGCCAGGCCAGTTGCCGGATGGCCTCGGCGTTGCTGCTGGAAAAGCACTGCCCGGCGGCCTGCTCCCACGGCAGCCACTTATATTGCAGGTGTTCGCGAGGCGCCAGCGTTACCGGCAGCGCTTCATGCACGCGCAGGCCGAACCAGTGCTCGGTATTGCGCGTGACGCCTTCGGCATAGCGGTGCCGCCACTGCGGGTAGATCTCGTACTGGATCGAATGGCCCCAGTCGGCCAGCAGGTGCTCCCCGGCGATGATGCCGGTTTCCTCTGCCACCTCGCGCGCTGCGGTCACTGCCAGGGGTTCGTCCAGGGTATCGAGGCTGCCGGTCACGGACTGCCAGAACCCCGGGCGATCGGCGCGTTCCAGCAGCAAGACTTGAAGATCTGGCGTGTAGATCACGACCAGCACGGATTCCGGAATCTTGTAGGGCATGGGACTGGGCGAAAGGACAAACCCAAGGATAGCGCAGGCGCGCGAGCTTGCCACGCGAAAGCGCTATTCCCCGGTCCGATGGCCCCGCTTCAAGCGGCGTTGCGCGCGGGGGCGTGGGGCGCCAGGTACGGTTCGGGGCCCTGCCCGGTGACCTTATGCTGCCAGGTATCGAACACCTGCGGCGAATCGCCATGGCCCCAGGCGGCACGCAGCTGCTCCATCAGCGGCGCCAGTGACTCGCGGTAGCGCCGGGAGGCAGCATGGGCGCGTTCGGCCAGCACGTCGGCGCTCAGCCGCGCCTGGGCCTGCAGGTGTACGCGCTCCTGTGCGATTTCCTTCTCACGCTGGCCAAGAGCGTTGTACTTCTGGATCAGGAAGCGCTGGTAGTCGCCGCCATCGACGCCCTGCGCAGCCTGCGCATTGACCTGCTCGAAGCGCAGCACAATGCTGCCGGTTTCCTGCTCGATATGCGCCGCCTCGGCGTCCAGCGCCTGCAGCGCTTCCTGGTGGCGCTGGGCATCGCGGCGCAGCGCCTGCACCTGCGCGGCCTCGTCCTCGAACACGCGCTGGGCCGCCAGGTAGGCCTGCACCGCCGGCTGCGGCGCCACCACCAGCAGCGGATCGGCGCCGCCGGCTCGCTGTCCGTCCAGCAGCGCGTCGTCCGCCAGGCGCAGGTTGCCCAGTTCATCGAGCCAGCGCCCGCGCGTCATGACCGCGCCGACGGTGTCCAGCGCCAGCCGGCGCAACGCTTCGGCGCGCTGCATCTCGACCGGCTCGGCCAGCGGCTGCGGCGACGCCGCCTGCACAGCATGGGCGATATCGGGCACGCAGGCTGCCACCGTGGTCGCCACCGATTCGGACATGGCCAGCGCCGCGCGGCGCTGGGCGCGGCGCAGCTCGAAGCGGGCCAGCAGCATCATCACCAGCCCTGCCACCAGCCAGGTCAGGATGGTTTCCTGGTGAGCCAGCAGGAACTGGCGGATCAGTTCGGTATCCAGGTTCATGTTCACGAATTTCCTCCCGAGCGCCGGGAGCCTTCATCGCGGGGGCCCCTCGGCAAATTACGTGTCAAAGAAAGGAGACACGGCCGTCGCGGGCTTCGTTCCGACCAGTAACAAATCGAAACCAAAGCGCTAGTTGGCGGCACCGCGGAACCAGTATTGCGCAAAAAGCAAAAAAGCCGCGCATTGGCGCGGCTTTCTTTACCCGGGAGCTTGAGCAGCTCAGGCGTTCGGCTTCGGCTCGGCAGCGCGCAGGCGGATATGCAGCTCGCGCAGCTGCTTCTCGTCGACCGAGCTCGGGGCCTGGGTCAGCAGGTCCTGGGCGCGCTGGGTCTTGGGGAAGGCGATCACGTCGCGGATCGAGTCGGCGCCGGCCATCATCGTCACGATACGGTCCAGGCCGAAGGCCAGGCCGCCGTGCGGCGGCGCGCCGTACTGGAGCGCGTCCAGCAGGTAGCCGAACTTGGCGCGGGCTTCCTCGTCATTGATGTTGAGTGCGCGGAACACCTTGCTCTGGATCTCCGAACGGAAGATCCGCACCGAGCCGCCGCCCATTTCCCAGCCGTTCAGCACCATGTCGTAGGCCTTGGCCATGCACTTGCCCGGGTCGGTCTCCAGGTATTCCAGGTGCTCGTCCTTGGGGCTGGTGAACGGGTGGTGCATGGCGACCCAGCGGGCGTCTTCCTCGTCGTACTCGAACATCGGGAAGTCCACCACCCACAGCGGCTTCCAGGCGTCCTCGAACAGGCCGTTGGCCTTGCCGAAGTCGGAGTGGCCGATCTTCAGGCGCAGCGCGCCGATCGAGTCGTTGACCACCTTGGCCTTGTCGGCGCCGAAGAAGATGATGTCGCCGTCCTGGGCGCCGGTGCGCTTCAGGATCTCTGCAATGGCGGCGTCGTGCAGGTTCTTGACAATCGGCGATTGCAGGCCGTCGCGGCCCTTGGCCACTTCGTTGACCTTGATCCAGGCCAGGCCCTTGGCGCCGTAAATGCCGACGAACTGGGTGTAGGCGTCGATCTCGCCACGCGAGATGGCACCGCCGGCCGGCACGCGCAGGCCGACCACGCGGCCGTTGTCGCTGTTGGCAGGGCCCGAGAACACCTTGAAGTCGACGTCCTTCATCACCTCGGTCAGCTCGGTGAATTCCAGCTTGACGCGCAGGTCAGGCTTGTCGGAGCCGAAGCGGGCCATGGCCTCGCGGAACTCCATCACCGGGAAGGCGGCCAGGTCGACGTCGATGGCGTTCTTGAACACCGTGCGCATCATGTCCTCGAACAGGTCGCGGATCTCCTGCTCGCTCAGGAACGAGGTCTCGCAGTCGATCTGCGTGAACTCGGGCTGGCGGTCGGCGCGCAGGTCTTCGTCGCGGAAGCACTTGGTGATCTGGTAGTAGCGGTCGAAGCCCGAGACCATCAGCATCTGCTTGAAGATCTGCGGGGACTGCGGCAGCGCGAAGAAGTGGCCCGGGTTCACGCGCGACGGCACCAGGTAGTCGCGTGCGCCTTCAGGCGTGCTCTTGCCCAGCATCGGGGTCTCGATGTCGATAAAGCCCTGGGCATCCAGGTACTTGCGCACTTCCATCGCCACCTTGTAGCGCAGGCGCAGGTTGTACTGCATCTGCGGGCGGCGCAGGTCCAGCACGCGGTGCGTCAGGCGGGTGGTTTCCGACAGGTTGTCGTCGTCGAGCTGGAACGGGGGCGTGACCGACGGGTTCAGCACGGTCAACTCGTGGCACAGTACCTCGATCTTGCCCGAGGTCAGGTTGGCGTTCTCGGTGCCGGCCGGGCGCGGGCGCACCTTGCCGGTGACGCGGATGCAGAACTCATTGCGGATCTCTTCCGCGGCCTTGAACATCTCCGGGCGGTCCGGGTCGCACACCACCTGCACCAGGCCTTCGCGGTCGCGCAGGTCGATGAAGATCACGCCGCCATGGTCGCGGCGGCGCTGGACCCAGCCGGTCAGGGCCACTTCCTGGCCCGAGAATTGTTCGGTCACCAGACCGCAGTAGTGAGTACGCATGGAGGACATAAGGAGATTCCCGGTAAAACGCTGCCGCCCGAAGCAGATCGGGCGGGCTCGTATCTGTTTGAATGCTTAAGGATCGGTCGTCTCGACCGCTTCCCCGCTGCTGGCGCGGCTGGCCGGCGGCCGCTGCGGCGCTGGCCCGCTGTCGCTCTTGCGGGTCAGTTCGGCCGGCGCCACCACGCCCATCGAGACGATGTACTTGAGGGCGGCGTCGACCGTCATGTCGAGTTCGATGGTGTCGGCCTTGGGCATCATCAGGAAGAAGCCCGAAGTCGGATTCGGCGTGGTCGGCACGTAGACGCTGACGTACTCGCCCTGCAGGTGGTTCTGCACATCGCCGCCGGGGCGGCCGGTCAGGAAGGCGATGGTCCACGAGCCCTCGCGCGGATACTGCACCAGCAGCGCCTTGCGGAAAGCATTGCCCGACGACGACAGCAGCGTGTCCGACACCTGCTTGACGCTGGTGTAGATCGGTCCAACCACCGGGATATGGCCCAGCAGCGCTTCCCACCAGCGCACCAGGCGCTGGCCGATGAAGTTATGCGCCAGCAGGCCGACCAGCAGGATAAACAGCAGCGTCAGGATGGCGCCGAGGCCGGTGACGCGCTTGCCGAACATCAGCCGGTCCGGGCGCCAGGTCTCGGGCAGCAGTGCCAGGCTCTGGTCCATCGTACCGATGATCAGGCTGAGCACCCACAGCGTGATGCCCAGCGGCACCAGCACCAGCAGACCGGTCAGGAACCAGGTCTTGAGGGCGGAAGTCTTCTTGGCGACCACGTGGCGATCCGGATCAGTGGCAGGCGCAGGCGCTGCCGCAACCGCCGGCGGCAGGTGCGGCGGCGGCCGTGCTGGCCGAAGAAGATTCGGCGGCGGCAGTGGCAGCGGCCGGGGCGCTGGTCGCTGCCGCGCCGGCAGCCGCACCGCCCGCGGCCGGCGCGCTGGTGCCGCTGCTGCCGCCGCGGAAGTCGGTCACGTACCAGCCCGAGCCCTTGAGCTGGAAGCCGGCCGCGGTCAACTGCTTCTTGAACGAACCGGCGGCGCCGCACGACGGGCAGTCCGTCAGCGCGGCATCGCTCATTTTTTGCAGCACATCGCGCCCGTGGCCGCAGGCGTCGCAACGGTAGGCATAGATCGGCATGGTGTCTTTTCGCGAGAAAACTACGGAAATCGGTATAAAGGCGGGCATCGCCGCCGGTGCCAGGAGCACGGAAACCCGCGCAGGCGGCCCCACAGGCGATGCAAAGCCTTGAATTATAAACCGTTCTGTGGCTGGCTGATGGCCGGAAATGGAGGGCTATCGGAGCCCCGCCTGAGGGTGGCGATCGCGCCGGGTCAGGCGATATGCACTTCCTTGACCGGCGCGTGATCCGCGATCCACTGCGGCAGCAGCGAACCGACCACCATGCCGCCGATCGAGAACAGCAGGCCCACCATCTGCGGCGGCACCACCGCATCGGCGAAGGCGACCTCGCAGGTCAGCCACGAGGTCAGGCCCAGCAGGATCGCGGCCAGTCCGCCCTGGCGGGTGGCGTGCTTCCAGAACATGCCGAAGGCCAGCGGCACGAATGACGACACCAACGTGACCTTGTAGGCATTTTCGACCATATGGAAGATCGACAGGTGCGAGTTCAGCGCGAACAGCGTCACCAGCGTGGTGAACACCAGCACCACGGCCTGCATCACGCGCAGGAACTGCCTGTCGTCGAGATGGCGGAAGTACGGGCGCAGGATGTTCTCGGCAAAGGTCACCGACGGCGCCAGAAGCGTTGCCGAGGCGCAGCTCTTGATCGCCGACAGCAGCGCGCCGTCCGACACGGTATAGAACACCAGCCCCAGCGCCTTGATCTGCGCCGCGACCCAGCCCAGGTACGAGACCACGATGCACAGGGTGGTCAGCACCTCGGCCAGCCGGCCGTAGCGGTTGTGGTAGTAGTCGCCGATCGTCAGCAGGTTCATCCGGTACAGCGGCCGGGCGAAGAACAGGCCCACCAGGATCAGGCACAGCGACGAGCCGAACGGGTCGGACACCACCCCGGACAGCCCTTCCTTGAGGAACACGGCCGGGATGCCCAGCACGGTCTCGGAGCCGAACCAGGTGGCAAAGACGGTGGCGGTGACGATG
Source organism: Cupriavidus sp. NPDC089707 (assembly GCF_044748965.1). Classification (NCBI taxonomy): domain Bacteria; kingdom Pseudomonadati; phylum Pseudomonadota; class Betaproteobacteria; order Burkholderiales; family Burkholderiaceae; genus Cupriavidus; species Cupriavidus sp. NPDC089707. The sequence continues at coordinate 161,345 of NZ_JBIVHB010000001.1, read as the reverse complement.
TGGAACGGCAGGCTGCGCCCGGCGACGGCGAAATCGGTGGTGTTGCGTACGCGCAGCGCCGCCCACAGGCCGATGCCGACCGAGATTACCCAGTAGATGATGACGAACCAGATCAGCATGCCGCTGCCCTATGCAGAAAGTGCCCTTGTGGCGAAAAACCGAATGCCGGGCGGCTTGCGTGATACGTCAGGTGCACACCTGCCCGGAGTCCAATTCATCGGTCGGGGCCGCGTGAGGAGCTTCTTGGCGAGTTCCCGGAGCGGGAGCGCGCGGCAGGGCCTGCGGTCGTAGCCGAATCAAAACGCGGATTATAGCGACGCAGACCAGCGCGGGCGAAAAAAATTCCCGGGTGGGGCAAAAGCGCCACGCGGATGCATCCGGGGCGCCACAAGGCGCCGGAAGCGTACGCTCAGCCGCCCAGCCGTCGCCACACCTGCCAGCGCTCCTGCCCCTGGAACACGGGCAGCGGCGCGGCCGAGGGCCGGTCTTCCAGGCGCTCGAAGGCTGTTCCCAGCAGAGCCGCCAGTTCGGCCTCGGGCATCGCGAACGGCGGACCGCCGCGGTTCTCGCCCAGGTAGAAGTAACCAACCAGCAAGCCGCCCGGCGACAGCAACTCGGCCACGCGCACGGCATACGCGTCACGCATCGCCGGCGGCAGCGCGCACAGGAAGGCACGCTCGTAGACCAGCTGGCACGGCGGCTGGGGCGTGAAGGTGAAGAAATCGGCCTGCCGCACCACCACCCCGGCCGGGCCCAGCGCGCGTTTGGCCGATTCCACCGCCTGCGCCGAAAAATCGATCGCCGTCACCGGCCAGCCCTGCTCGAACAGCCAGGCTGCCTCCCAGCCGTTGCCGCAGCCGGGCACCAGTGTCGGGCACGGCGCGCGGTCAGCGATGAACTGGCGGAATTCCTCCGGCACACCGCCGGCGTCCCAGGGCGTGTAACTCTGCGCGAAACGTTCATCCCAGAACGATGGGTCGGCGGCGTTGCGCGTGCTGAATGCCGGAGCGGGCTTGGGCGCGGCGGTCATGGTCTCCTCGTTTGCCTGCTTGTTTATATAGCCGGTGTCGCCTACCAGTAGGCGCCCCACGCCAGCACGTGCGTGAGCACAATGCCGGCGATAAAACCGCCGACCAGCAGCAGCGCCGTGCCCAGCAGCCGGTTGGTGCGGCGCTGCTCGGCCACCAGCTGCGCCAGCAGCTTGTCCTGCTCGCCGTTGCCGGCCAGCGCGCGCCGCTCCAGGAACTGGTGCGCCAGCCGCGGGAAGTCCGGCAGCATCTTGGCCCACTGCGGCGCTTCCACCTTGACCCGCTCCCAGGCGCCCTTCCAGCCGACCTGCTCGTACATCCAGCGCTCCAGGAACGGCTTGGCGGTCTTCCACAGGTCCAGGTCCGGATCGAGCTGGCGGCCCAGCCCTTCGATATTGAGCAGCGTCTTCTGCAGCAGCACCAGCTGCGGCTGGATCTCGACATTGAAGCGGCGCGAGGTCTGGAACAGGCGCATCAGCACCATGCCCAGCGAGATTTCCTTCAGCGGCTTGTCGAAGTACGGCTCGCAGCAGGCGCGCACCGCGCCTTCCAGCTCTTCCACGCGGGTCTCGGGCGGGACCCAGCCGGATTCCACGTGCAGCAGCGCCACGCGGTGGTAGTCGCGGCGGAAGAAGGCAATGAAGTTCTGCGCCAGGTAGTTCTTGTCGAACTCCGACAGCGCGCCGACGATGCCGAAGTCCAGCGCGATATAGCGGCCGAAGGACTCCGGCTGCACCGACACCAGGATGTTGCCCGGGTGCATGTCGGCATGGAAGAAGCCGTCGCGGAACACCTGGGTGAAGAAGATCTCGACCCCCTCCTCGGCCAGCTGGTGCATGTCGACGCCGGCCGCCTTGAGCGATTCGGTGCGCGAAATCGGGATGCCGTGCATGCGCTCCATCACAAACACCGAGGTGCTGCACCAGTCCCAGAACACCTCGGGCACCAGCAGCAGGCTGGTGTCGGCAAAGTTGCGGCGCAGCTGGCTGGCGTTGGCCGCCTCGATCATCAGGTCGAGCTCGTCGTGCAGGTATTTGTCGAACTCGGCCACCACCTCGCGCGGCTTCAGGCGCTTGCCGTCGGCCCAGAAGCGCTCCAGCCAGGTGGCCATGTCGCGCATCAGCGCCAGGTCGCTGTCGATCACCGGCAGCATGCCCGGGCGCAGCACCTTCACCGCGACCTCGCGGCCGTGGTTGGGGCCGCCCCTGAGCGTGGCGAAGTGGACCTGCGCGATCGAGGCGCTGGCCACCGGCTGGTGCTCGAAGGTCTCGAACAGCTGGGCAATCGGCCGCCCCAGCGAACGCTCGATGATCCTGACCGCCACCGCCGAGTCGAATGGCGGCACCTGGTCCTGCAGCTTGGCCAGCTCGTCGGCAATGTCGGGCGGCATCAGGTCGCGCCGCGTCGACAGGACCTGGCCGAACTTGACGAAGATCGGCCCCAGCGCCGTCAGCGCCCGCCGCAGGCGCTCGCCGCGCGGCATGTCGAGCTTGCGCCCGATGGTGATGACGCGCACCAGGAAACGGATCTTGCGGTTGCTGAAGCCAGACAGCACCAGCTCGTCCAGGCCGTAATAGAGGATGACAAAGAGGATCTTGCCAAGGCGCAGGAGGCGGGTCATTCGGGAGTCTTCTCGGGGCCGGGGCAGGCAGTCAGGGTAGCGGTTGGCATGGGGTGGATACGGGCGGGGCCGAACTCAGCGGTGCGGCGACGGCAGCTGGCCGGGCGCGGCCGGGTTGGCGGCCGGGTTGGCGGCCGGGTTGGCTGAGGCACCGGCGCGCTCGAGCTTTTCCAGCCGCTTCTCCAGCCGGGCCAGGCTGTCGCGCAACTGGCCCACGTCGGCGCCGAAGGCATCCAGCGCGGCGTGGCGCACCAGCGTCGGCTGCTCGTCAAGCAGGTAATCGGTGACATTGTCGACCAGCGCACGGCCGATGCGCGTGGCCTGTTCGTGGACCTGGCGCGCGCTGCCGACCATGCGCTGCGCCACGCTGTCGCTGAGCGGGCCGCCCAGGATGCCGCGCAGGGCGAGGGACAGGTCTTCTTCGGCATCCCAGCGCAGGTTGCGCGCCAGCGCCGACACGGTGTTGGCCAGTTCGGCATCGCCTTCGATGCGCACATGGCGCATGGCCGCGGCCTGGCCGCCTTCGGCAACGTCCGCCGCAACCAGCGGCCACTGCTGCACCGGCACGCGCAGCGTCACCGCGGGGGCCTCGGCTTCCGGGGCCTGCTCGGTGCCACCGTGTTCTGTCACCTTCAGCGACAGGACGAAGGCGGCGGCATCGAAACGGATCACGCGCCCGGCAAATGGCGCGAGCTGGTTGCGGGCCCATGGCTCCTGCTCGAGCAGGTGGTTCAGAGCCGAGATCGCGGGAGTGGCCAGGGCGGAAGGCAGAGTGTTCATGGCAGCGCGGGTTGGCTGGCGGTGAGGCATCCGGCGAGGTTGCAGGCCGGGCGCCCAAAAACAAAAAAGGCCCACGTTTTCACGTGGGCCTCCATTCTAAGCTACTCCCCCGGGCGCATCACTCGCCACGGAGGCGCGGCATCACGACTCCTGCTGGATGCCGGCGAGCAGCCAGCCGCCGGTGCCGGTCGCCGGCTTGGCCAGGTTCCAGACCTCGGCGAACGGCTGCGCTGCCTCGCCGGCCTTCTCGCGGATCATGCCGGAGAAGCGAACGCTGGCGATATGCTGGGCCGGCGTCGACTCGATGCCGAGCAACTGGCCTTCCAGCGTGACCACGTCGGTCTTGTTGACTTCGGCGCCGCGCTCGGACAGGTCCATCTTGATCTCGGCGAACATTTCCGGCGTGGTGAATTCGCGGATGTCGTCGAGATTGCCGGCGTCCCAGGCTGCCTGCAGGCGCACGAAGTGGACCTTGGCGTTGCGCAGGAAGTTTTCGGTATCGAAGTCGGCCGGCACGCCCCACGGCTGCGGGGCTACGGCATCGGTTGCCACCGGTGCTGCCGCCGCGCCCGGCATCACCGGGTTGGAGGCCGGGGTCGCCGTCGGCTGGCGCAGCATCGGCTCGGCGCTGCGGCCCATGCCACCGGCATTGCCGGCACCTGCCGCGCCTGCATACGCCGGCTGCTGGGTGCGCTGGCTGCCACCGCGGAACTTGCGGATCAGCCAGATCACCGCGAAGGCGACGATCGCGATCAGGATCAGATTCGACAGGAAGCTCAGCGCAGCGCCGCCCAGGCCGAAGTGCGACAGCAGCCAGCCGATACCCAGGCCGGCTGCGATGCCGCCCAGGATGCCGCCCCAGTTACGCTTGGGCGCCGCGGCCGCAGCCGCGCCGGCCGCCCCGGCCGTGGCCGGTGCCGCCTGTTGTGCAGGTTGCTGCGCTTGCTGCGTGGGCGAGGTGGGCTGCGTCTGCTGGCGCTGCGTCACCGATTCAGACTGCTTGCCAACGCTGCGCGAGCTGCCCATGCGCTTGGCCTCGGCGTCCAACGCCATCCCGAAGGCTAGCGCGGTGACCAGCGACCCCATCAGGAATTTTCCACGAATTGACGACATATGCTGTTATCCCCTGTCAGTTTCACCCCATCTTAGGGTGAGCATGGCGATTTCAAGTGTTCTTAATACTTCCGCCCGACGTGGAGCGCCACCACTCCGGCCGTCAGATTGAAGTATTCGACATTCTCCAGGCCCGCATGTTCCATTAAGCGTACAAGTGAAACCTGGTCTGGATGCATTCTGATCGATTCCGCGAGATAGCGATAGCTGGGGGCATCCCCTGCCACGCGCTCGCCCAACCAGGGTAGTACCTTGAAAGAATAGACGTCGTACGCCTTCTCCAGGGGTTTCCACACCTTGGAGAACTCCAGCACCATGACCTTGCCGCCCGGCTTGACCACGCGGTGCATCTCGGCCAGCGCGGCCTCCTTGTGCGTCATGTTGCGCAGGCCGAAGGCCACCGTGACCAGGTCGAAGTAGTTATCGGGGAACGGGATCTTCTCGGCGTCGCACAGGGCCACCGGCGTGACGATGCCCTTGTCCAGCAGCCGGTCGCGGCCGACGCGCAGCATCGACTCGTTGATGTCGGTCAGCCAGACCTGGCCAGTCGGGCCGGCCTGCTTCGCGAACGCCTTGGCCAGGTCACCGGTGCCGCCGGCGATGTCCAGCACCTTGTGGCCGGGCCGCACATTGGCCTGGGCGATGGTGAACATCTTCCACAGCCGGTGCATGCCCCCCGACATCAGGTCGTTCATCACGTCGTACTTGCTCGCCACCGAATGGAACACGCCGGCGACCTTGCCGGCCTTTTCCATTTCGTCGACTTTCTCAAACCCGAAGTGGGTTTCACTCATTTCTCAGACTCCAGGGTTGTCGGGGGCGGCTCAATGGTGGTGGCCGCAACCGTGGCCGCCGGCCGCGCCGGCGCCAGGCATGGGGGTATCGCGATCGACGCCGGCGGCTTCCAGCCGCTCCAGGTAGTCCTGCCACAGCGCGTCCTGCTGGTCGCCCAGCCGGTACAGCAATTCCCACGAATAGATGCCGGTGTCGTGGCCGTCACTGAAGCGGATCAGGATGGCGTAGTTGCCCACCGGCTCGACGGCGCTGATGCCAACGTCGCGCTTGCCGGTCTGCAGGATCTCCTGCCCGGGGCCGTGGCCCTGCACTTCCGCCGAAGGCGAATACACGCGCAGCAGCTCGAACGGCAGCCGGAAGCTGCGGCCGTTGTCGAAGCCGACCTCCAGCACGCGCGATTGCGTGTGGACGGTCAGCGCGGTGGGATGGGGAGTGTCTTTTTCCAGGCCAGCCATGATGATCGCGGCCCGCTTCACGGGCGCTCTGTAGGGGAATCCGGCGCAGCGGCATGCGCGAGGCGGCGCCCCAGGCGCCGCCTCGCGCCGCATCACGCTTCGCTTACGACCCGATAGCTTACCCCAGGCTCGCCGGCTTGCGCAGCCCGCGCGGCCTCCGCATCCTGCGGCACGTAGCGCAGGCGCCGGCCATGGAAGGCCGCCACCGTGCTGCGGTGCGCAATGCTGATGATGGCCGCGTCCGGCAGCGCCTCGACCATCAGCCGGTACATCGCGCCTTCGGTGTCCTCGTCGAGGGCGCTGGTGGCTTCGTCCAGGAACAGGTAATCGGGCTTCTGCAGCAGCGCGCGCGCGAACGCCAGCCGCTGCTGCTCGCCAGGCGACAGCCGCAGCGACCAGTTGTCGAACACGTCGAGCTGGTCGGTCAGCGCCGCCAGCCGCGCCTGGCGCAGCGCCGCCTGCAGGGATTCCGAGCTGTGCTCGGTGCCGGCGTCCGGGTAGGCCAGCGCGTCGGCAAGGGTGCCGATCGGCAGGTAGCTGCGCTGCGGCAGGAACAGCATGCGCTTGCCCTCCGGCATGGTCACGGTGCCGCTGCCATACGGCCAGATGCCGGCGAGCGCGCGGAACAGCACGCTCTTGCCGCAGCCGGACGGGCCGCTGACCAGCCAGCGCTCGCCCGGCGCGACCGACAGCGAGAACGGCGCCACCAGCTGGCGCTGGCCGATCGCGCTGCCGCGCGCGGCGCGCACCGGCAGCGCCAGCGCGAGGCCGTCGATCACGATGCCTTCCTGCGGCTTGCCGGTATGCTCGACCTCGACGTCGCGCGTGCCGCCGGGGGCCAGGTCCTGGCGTTCGGCCACGCGGATCGCTTCCTGGAAATCGATCAGGCGGTTGGCCGCGGCCTTCCAGCCCACCAGCGTGGCATAGCTGTCGACGAACCACGACAGCGCTCCCTGCACCTGCCCGAACGCGGAACTGGTCTGCATCAGCCCGCCCAGCGTCATCTTGCCGGCGAAGTAGCGTGGCGCCGCCACCAGGATCGGGAAGATGATGGCGAACTGCGCATAGCCGGAGCTGACGAAGGTCAGCCGCCGCGTATAGCGCATCAGCTGGTTCCAGTTGGCGCGGATGCGGTCAAAGCGCGCGCGCAGGCCGGCCTGCTCGGTCGCCTCGCCGCGGTACAGCGCCACCGGCTCGCTGTTCTCGCGCAGGCGCACCAGCGTGAAACGGAAATCCGCTTCGTACTGTTCCTGCTGGAAGTTCAGCCCGATCAGCGGGCGCCCTACCAGATGCGCCACCAGCGAGCCGATCACCGCATAGCCGGCCGCGAACCAGACCATGTAGCCGGGGATGGTCCATTCCTTGCCGCCCAGCGCAAAGCTGATCGGCCCCGACACCGCCCACAAGATGCCGACGAAGGACAGCAGCGTCACCACGGAATTGAGCAGCCCCAGCGACAGCGACAGCGCGCCGTCGGTAAACAGGCGCAGGTCGTCGGCGATCCGCTGGTCGGGGTTGTCGGTGGTATGGGTCTGCTCGATGCGGTAGTAGGCCTGGTGCCCGAGCCAATGGCCCATGAAACGGCCGGTCATCCAGGTACGCCAGCGCATCTGCAGCATCATGGTGTAGTACTGGCGCGAGATCGCCGCCACGATGAAGAACGCCGCGATCCACGAGAAACGCAGCAGCAGCACCTTGAACGAGGCGTAGTCGCGCTGCTCCAGCGCGTTGTAGAACACGCGGTTCCACTCGTTGAGCAGCACGTTGATATAGACGATGCCCAGGTTGAGCACCACCACCAGCGCCAGCAGGCCGAGGCCGGCGACGCGGTCGTCGGATTTCCAGTAGGGCTTGATCAGCGCCCAGGTCGCGGCCATGCGCAGCCGGCTCTGGATCTTGAGGGCCTTGGCAGGAACGGCCGGGCCCGGTACGGTGACGGAAGTCGGGGTCGAGGACATAGCGGCAGCTTTCTGGCCCGCCAGCGGAATGCGTGGCCGGGCTTGTTGTTCTCGTGCCGCGGCGCGCGGGCGCGACCGCGGCGGCAACAGGATTCAGACGGTTGCGGGCCGGCGCGGGTTCCGCGCCCGGCTTCAGGCGTCGTCAGCTTCGATCAGCGAAAGTGCCGTACGCAGCGCCGGCAGCCGGCTGGCCAGCTCCTGCACGCGCACGCTGTCCGCCGCGCGCTGCGGCGCCGCCCAGATCGCCTCGGGGAAATGCGTGTCCCAGCGGTAGCGCGGGATGATGTGCCAGTGCAGGTGCGGCACCATGTTGCCGAACGCCGCCAGGTTGACCTTGTCGGGCGCCATCACCTCGCGCACCACGCGCTCCACGCGCGCCACCAGCCGCATCAGCCAGGCCTGGTCGGCCTCGTCCAGGTCGGTGAGCTCGGCCACGTGGTCGTTCCAGACGATGCGGCAGAAACCGGGAAAGCGGTCATGCTCGACCAGGATCAGGCGGGCGCGGTCGCCCATCCAGACCAGTTCGCCGCCGTCGGTTTCGCAGAGGGGGCAGTTGGGGCTCTTGATCATGCGGCGCGCTACCTTTCACGCTGAGTGTTGTCTCCCCTCTCCCGCCTGCGGGAGAGGGGTTGGGGGAGAGGGCGGGAGCATCCACAAAGTGACTGCCGTCGCCATGCGATGCGCCGGCCCTCTCCCCCGCCCCTCTCCCGCTCGCGGGAGAGGGGAGAAAACCGGTGGCAAAAGCCAGCGCCGTCAGGCTTTACACCAGCACCCGCTCGATCCCACCCGCATTGGCCTTCTCCACGTACTCAGGCATCCAGTTCTCTCCCAGCAGGTGCTTGGCCATCTCGATCACGATGTAGTCCGCCTGCACCGATGCATCTTCCTTGTAGCGCGACAGACCCTGCAGGCACGACGGGCAGCTGGTCAGGATCTTGACGTCGCCGGTGAAACCGTCGGCGCGCAACTTGTCGGCGCCCTTGGTCATTTCCTCTTCCTTGCGGAAGCGGACCTGCGTCGAGATATCCGGACGCGTCACCGCCAGCGTGCCCGACTCGCCGCAGCAGCGCTCGTTCTTCTCGATCTTGCCCAGCCCCGTGTTGCCGCCCATCAGGTCGTTGACCAGCTTGGTCGGATCCATGGTCTTGATCGGCGTATGGCAGGGATCGTGGTACATGTAGCGCGTACCGGTCACGCCCTCCAGCTTGACGCCCTTCTCCAGCAGGTACTCGTGGATGTCGATGATGCGGCAGCCGGGGAAGATCTTCTCGAATTCATACCCGGCGAGCTGGTCGTAGCAGGTGCCGCAGCTGACCACCACGGTCTTGATGTCGAGGTAGTTCAGCGTATTGGCCACGCGGTGGAACAGCACGCGGTTGTCGGTGACGATCTTCTCTGCCTTGTCGTACTGGCCGCTGCCGCGCTGCGGATAGCCACAGCACAGGTAGCCCGGCGGCAGCACGGTCTGCACGCCGACGTGCCACAGCATCGCCTGCGTGGCCAGGCCCACTTGCGAGAACAGCCGCTCCGAGCCACAGCCCGGGAAGTAGAACACCGCTTCCGATTCCGGCGTGGTCGCCTTCGGGTCGCGGATGATCGGCACGATCTCGTTGTCTTCGATGTCGAGCAGCGCGCGCGCCGTCTTCTTGGGCAGGTTGCCCGGCATCTTCTTGTTGATGAAGTGGATCACCTGCTCGCGCACCGGCGGCTTGCCCACGGTGGCGGGCGGATGCGCGGTCTGCTTCTTCGCCAGCTTCTTCAGCACCTCGTTGCCCAGGCGCTGCGCCTTGTAGCCCCAGTCGATCATGACCTTGCGGGTCAGGTTGATGGTCTCGGGGTTGGTGGCGTTGAGGAAGAACATCGACGCCGCGGTGCCGGGGTTGAACTTCTTCTGCCCCATCTTGCGAACCACGATGCGCATGAACAACGAAACGTCGCCGAAGTCGATCTTGACCGGGCACGGCGTCACGCACTTGTGGCAGACGGTGCAGTGGTCGGCCACGTCGGAGAACTCGTCCCAGTGCTTGACCGAGATGCCGCGGCGGGTCTGCTCTTCGTACAGGAAGGCCTCGACCAGCAGCGAGGTCGCCAGGATCTTGTTGCGCGGGCTGTACAGCAGGTTGGCGCGCGGCACGTGCGTGGCGCACACCGGCTTGCACTTGCCGCAGCGCAGGCAGTCCTTGACGCTCTCGGCAATGGCGCCGATATCGCTCTGCTGCATGATCAGCGACTCATGCCCCATCAGGCCGAACGACGGCGTGTAGGCATTGCGCAGGTCGGCGCCAGGCAACAGCTTGCCCTTGTTGAAGCGGCCCTGCGGGTCGACCTTGGCCTTGTAGGCGCGGAAGTCGCCGATTTCTTCCTCGGTCAGGAACTCCAGCTTGGTGATGCCGATGCCGTGCTCGCCCGAGATCACGCCGTCCAGCGAACGCGCCAGGTCCATGATGCGGGCCACCGCGCGGTGCGCGTCCTGCAGCATGTCGTAGTCGTCGGAGTTGACCGGGATGTTGGTGTGCACGTTGCCGTCGCCGGCGTGCATGTGCAGCGCCACGAAGACGCGGCCGCGCAGCACCTGCTTGTGGATCTTCTGGGCTTCGTCCAGGATCGGCTTGAACTCGCCGCCGTTGAAGATCTTGCGCAGCTCGGCGCGGATTTCGTTCTTCCACGACACGCGGATGGTGCGGTCCTGCAGCAGGTGGAACACGTTGGCGTCCGGCTGCTGCTGCAGCCGCGCCTCGAATTCCTGCCCCAGCAGCCCCAGCCCGTGCCCGATCAGCGAGGCCTTGGCCCGCACCAGCGGTGTATCCAGGTGGTCTTGCAGGTAGCGCCAGCGCGCGCGGATTTCGCGCAGCAGCGTCAACGCGTGCTGGACGCGATCTTCCAGCAGCTCGGCGCTGGGGATTTCGTTGGCGTCGTCGCTGCGGCCCAGCGGCAGGTTGCCGCGCGCGAAGAACGCTTCCAGCGCGTCGACCAGCTGCAGCTTGCTCTTGATCGACAACTCGATATTGATGCGCTCGATGCCGTCGGTGTACTCGCCCATCCGGTTGAGCGGGATCACCACATCTTCGTTGATCTTGAAGGCGTTGGTGTGCTTCGCGATCGCGGCGGTGCGCGAGCGGTCGAGCCAGAACTTCTTGCGGGCCTCGGGGCTGACGGCGATAAAGCCTTCGCCACTCTTGCCGTTGGCCATGCGGATCACTTCCGAGGTGGCGCGCGCCACGGCGTCTTCATCGTCGCCGACGATATCGCCGATCAGCACCATCTTCGGGAAGGCGTTGCGCTTGCTCTTGGTGGCATAGCCGACCGCGCGCAGGTAGCGCTCGTCCAGGTGCTCCAGGCCGGCCAGGATGGCGCCGCCGGGCTTCCTGGTCTCGGCATCGAGGAAGTCCTTGATCTCGACGATGCTGGGGATGGCGTCGCGCGCCTGGCCGAAGAACTCCAGGCACACGGTGCGGATGAACTTCGGCATGCGGTGCAGGATCCAGCGCGCGCTGGTGATGATGCCGTCGCAGCCTTCCTTCTGCACGCCGGGCAGGCCGGCCAGGAACTTGTCGGTGACGTCCTTGCCCAGGCCTTCCTTGCGGAACTTGCGGCCTTCGATCGCGAGCGTCTCGGTGCGCAGCACCTTCTCGCCCGGAGCGCGGTTGCCGTCCGACCACTTCAGTTCGAAGGTGGCGACCGGCACGTCGTGGATCTTGCCCAGGTTGTGGTCCATCCGGCTGACTTCCAGCCAGTTGCCTTCCGGGTCCACCATGCGCCACCAGGCCAGGTTGTCCAGCGCGGTGCCCCACAGCACGGCCTTCTTGCCGCCGGCGTTCATGGCGACATTGCCGCCGATGCACGACGCGTCGATCGAAGTCGGGTCTACTGCGAACACCAGGCCAGCCTTGTCGGCTGCATCGGCCACGCGGCGCGTTACCACGCCGGCTCCGGAGAAGATCGTCGCGACCTTGTGCGACACGCCCGGCAGGTCAGTCTGCTCGACCGGCCCCAGCTGTTCCAGCTTCTCGGTATTGATCACCGCGCTCATCGGCGTCAGCGGTACGGCGCCGCCGGTATAGCCGGTGCCGCCCCCGCGCGGGATGATGGTCAGGCCGAGTTCGAAGCAGCCCTTGACCAGGCCGGCGATCTCTTCCTCGGTATCCGGCGTCAGCACCACGAACGGATATTCCACGCGCCAGTCGGTGGCGTCGGTCACGTGCGACACGCGCGACAGGCCATCGAACTTGATGTTGTCCTTCTGCGTGACGCGGCCCAGTACGCGCTGCGCGCGCTTGCGCAGGTCGTAGGCGGCGGCGAACTCGTTCTTGAAGTCTTCGATCGCCTGCTTGGCAAAGGCGACCAATTGCTCCACGCGGTGCGAACGATCCTCGGCGGCGGGCTCGGCGTGCTCGGCACGGTCGGCGGCGCGGCGCTTCTCGATCTCGTTCAGGCGGTGGTGCAGCGCGCTGACCAGCATCTGGCGGCGCTTGGGATTTTCCAGCAGATCGTCCTGCAGGTAGGGATTGCGGCGAACCACCCAGATATCGCCCAGCACCTCGTACAGCATGCGCGCGGAGCGGCCGGTGCGGCGCTCGCTGCGCAACTCGTCCAGGATGCGCCAGGCCTCTTCGCCCAGCAGGCGGATGACAATCTCGCGGTCCGAGAAGGACGTGTAGTTATAGGGAATTTCACGCAGGCGCGGCGGGGCGTCCTGCGCGGCGAGCTTGGCGTCGAGCACGAGTGGGGCGTTCATTGGGGGGACCGCTTCCTGCTGCGCACGGGGACAGTGCGCGAATCGTTCATTAAAGGGCGATTGTACTGCAAGGCCCGGTTTCGCCGCACTGCAGCAAAGCGGAATCCTTGTCGGAACAAGGGATTAGGTGTGACCAGGCGGTGGCGACATCACGCTGAATGCGCCTTATGAGGCGCTTATATCAAAAGAATGACTTGACCGTTTGCGCAATGTTCTGCCAAAAAGTGTCCGGGATCCATAACAGGCTGGCAGTCATCACCAGGTAGCGCAGGAACTTGCCGACCGCCATCCAGGCCAGGCTGGGCCAGAACGACAGCCGCAGCCATCCAGCCAGCGTGCACAAAGGATCACCAATCCCCGGCAGCCATGAGAGCAGCAGCGTGGGCGGCCCCAGCCGGCGCATCCAGCGGAAATACTTGGCGTCCAGCTTGGGCTTGGGCGGCTTGCGCGCGTGCGCGCGGTGCTGTTCGTGTTCCAGCTCGTGCTCGCGCGCCCGGCGCCGCAGGTGATAGCGCACCAGCGCCAGCTTGGCCGCATAGCCCAGCCACCAGTCGATCGCGCCGCCGACGGTATTGCCGGCGGTGGCCACCAGGATCGCCGGCCAGAACATCTCGGGATTGAGCTTGACGTAGCCGAACACGGCCGGCTCCGAGCCCAGCGGCAGCAGCGTGGCCGACACCAGGCTGACCACGAAGATCGCGGGCAGGCCCACATTGGGCAAGGCGACGGTTTGAAACAGCCAGTCGAAGAAGGCTTCCATGTCGGGGCAGGCGGAGGGGCCGGGCCATTCTAGCAGCGGCCCCTCCGAGGGCGCCCTACCCCGGTTGGGGCGCGGGCAAACCTCATGGCACCTGTCAGGGATTTGTGATTAACTGTTAGAGCCTGTCGCGGCCAAACGTTCGCCGGCCGTGCCAATGCGCCGGCCCCAGCGTTCGCTGGCGCACCTGGAGCAGTTGCAGCAGCAGCACCAATATCACGAATTAGCCGTCCTATAGCCGTCCTGAGCGGCAATACCAAGCGGCAGTACCGCGTCGTGGCCAGTCCCGCGCAGTTGCTTCGGGATTTGGGAATTGGTCATGCGCGTCCACCCCACATGGAGACAAGCATGGCGATTCCGATCCGCCTGACGGTCAACGGCAAGCCCGTTGACGCGCAGGTAGAACCCAACACCCTCCTGGTCCAGTTCCTGCGCGAACAGCTGCGCCTGACCGGCACCCACGTCGGCTGCGACACCGCGCAATGCGGCGCCTGCACGGTCCACCTGGATGGCCGGGCGGTCAAGTCGTGCAACATCCTGGCGCTGCAGGCGGACGGCGCCACCGTGACCACCATCGAAGGGCTGGCCGGCGACCGGGTCGGCAACGGGCTGCACCCGATGCAGGAGGCATTCCGCGAATGCCACGGGCTGCAATGCGGCTTCTGCACGCCGGGCATGGTGATGAGCGCGACCGCGCTGGTCCAGCAGCATCCCGACGCCGACGCCGCCACCATCCGCGCCCACCTGGAAGGCAACCTGTGCCGCTGCACGGGCTACCACAACATCGTGCGGGCGGTGCAGCAGGGCCAGGCGGCCATGCAGGGCACCGCCGCCAGCGCTGAATAAGGGGGACCGGCCATGAACGCACCCGAGAATCAACGCCTGGTCGGCGCACCCGTCAAGCGCAAGGAAGACTACCGCTACCTGACCGGCAGCGGCCAGTACACCGACGACATCGTGCTGCCGCAGCAGAGCTACGCGTATTTCCTGCGCTCGCCGTATGCGCACGCGCGCATCCGCTCGATCGACAAGACCGAGGCGCTGGCCGCGCCCGGCGTGATCGCCGTGCTGACCGGCGACGACCTCGCCGCAGACAAGGTGGGCGGCCTGCCCTGCGGCTGGCTGATCCACAGCATCGACGGCACGCCGATGAAGGAGCCTCCGCACCCGGTGATCGCACAGGGCAAGGTGCGCCACGTGGGCGACCAGGTGGCGCTGGTGATCGCCGAGACGCTGCTGCAGGCGCGCGACGCCGCCGAGAAGATCGACGTCGACTACGAAGAGTTGCCCGCCGTGGTCCGCGCCCCGGATGCCGCGTCGGCGTCGACGCTGGTGCACGACGACGTGCCGGCCAACACCTGCTACACCTGGGGCCACGGCGACAAGGCCGCCACCGACGCCGCCTTTGCCAAGGCCGCGCACGTGACCACGCTGGAGATCGTCAACAACCGGCTCATCCCCAACGCGATCGAGCCGCGCGCGGTCAACGCCAGCTATACGCGCCAGGACGACAGTTACACCGTCTACGTCGCCAACCAGAACCCGCACGTCGAACGCCTGCTGATGGGCGCGTTCGTGCTGGGGCTGCCGGAATCGCGGCTGCGCATCATCGCGCCCGACGTGGGCGGCGGCTTCGGTTCCAAGATCTTCCTGTATCCGGAAGACGTGGCGCTGACCTGGGCCTCGAAGAAGGTCGGCCGGCCGGTCAAGTGGACCGCGGACCGTTCCGAGTCCTTCCTGACCGACGCGCATGGCCGCGACCACGTGACCAAGGCCGAGCTGGCGCTCGACGCCGACGGCAAGTTCCTGGCGATGCGCGTGCATACGGTCGCCAACATGGGCGCGTACCTGTCGACCTTTGCGAGCAGCGTGCCGACCATCCTGTACGCGACGCTGCTGGCCGGCCAGTACTCCACTCCGGCGATCTATGCGGAGGTCAAGGCGGTGTTCACCAACACCGCGCCCGTCGACGCCTACCGCGGCGCGGGGCGGCCTGAAGCGACCTTCGTGGTCGAAAGGCTGGTCGAGACCGCCGCGCACGAGCTGAACACGGATCCGGCCGAACTGCGCCGCAAGAATTTCATCCGGCAGTTCCCGTATGCCACCCCGGTGGGGCTGACCTACGATACCGGCGACTACGAGCCATGCCTGGCGCGCGCGCAGGAACTGGCCGACATCAAGGGCTTCCCGGCACGGCGCGATGAAGCAAAGCAGCGCGGCAAGCTGCGCGGCCTGGGCTACTCCTGCTACATCGAGGCGTGCGGGCTGGCCCCGTCGAATATCGCCGGCGCGCTTGGCGCGCGCGCGGGGCTGTTCGAGGTGGGCGAGATCCGCGTGCACCCGACCGGCACGGTGACGGTCTTCACCGGCTCGCACAGCCACGGCCAGGGACACGAGACCACCTTCGCGCAAGTGGTGGCCGACCGGCTTGGCCTGCAGCTCGAGCAGGTGGAGATCGTGCACGGCGACACCGGGCGCGTGCCCTTCGGCATGGGCACCTACGGCTCGCGCTCGCTGGCGGTGGGCGGCTCGGCCATCGTCAAGGCGCTCGACAAGATCGAGGCCAAGGCCAAGAAGATCGCCGCGCACCTGCTGGAGGCGTCGGACAACGACATCGAGTTCAGCAACGGCGTGTTCCGCGTGGCGGGCACGGACCGGACCAAGACCTTCGGCGAGGTCGCGCTGAGCGCCTACGTGCCGCACAACTACCCGCTCGACAAGCTGGAGCCGGGCCTGAACGAAAACGCGTTCTACGACCCGACCAACTTCACCTACCCGTCCGGCGCCTATGTCTGCGAGGTGGAAGTCGATCCCGACACGGGCGAGTCGCAGGTGGTCAAGTTCACCGCGGTCGACGATTTCGGCAACATCATCAACCCGATGATCGTCGAGGGCCAGGTGCATGGCGGCATCGGCCAGGGGCTGGGCCAGGCCATGCTGGAGCAGTGCGTGTACGACAACGACAGCGGCCAGTTGCTGACCGGCTCCTACATGGACTACGCCATGCCGCGCGCCGCCGACCTGCCCGACTTCACCGTCGAGACCGCCAGCGGCACACCGTGCACGCACAACCCGCTGGGCGTGAAGGGCTGCGGCGAGGCCGGCGCGATCGGCTCGCCGCCGGCATTCATCAACGCGCTGGTCGATGCGCTGTCGCCGCTGGGCGTGAAGGATATGCAGATGCCCGCCACGCCGCATCGCGTATGGCAGGCGATCCAGGCCGCGCGGCCTCAGCCCTGATCCATCCACACGGCAAAGGAAACCGACATGTACGCATTCAACTTTGAACGCGCCGCGGATGCCAAGGCGGCCGTGGCCAAGCTCAAGGCCGATCCCGACGCCAAGTTCCTCGGCGGCGGCCAGAGCCTGCTGGCGGCGATGAAGCTGCGGCTGGCGTCGCCGTCCACGCTGGTCGACGTGGCGCGCATTCCCGGCATGGCCGAGATCCGCGTCGACGGCAACGACATCGTCATCGGCGCTGCCGCGCGCCATGCCGACGTGGCCGAGAACGCCCAGGTACGCCAGCGTATCCCGGCGCTGGCGGCGCTGGCCGGCGGCATCGGCGACCGGCAGGTGCGCGCGATGGGGACCATCGGCGGCGCGCTGGCGAATGATGATCCGGCGGCCTGCTATCCGGCGGCGGTGCTTGGGCTGGGCGCTACGGTGGTCACCGACCGGCGCAGCATCGCGGCGGATGATTTTTTCAAGGGGCTGTATGAGACCGCGCTGGAGCCGGACGAACTGATCACCGCGGTGCGCTTCCCGATGCCGGAGCAGGCGGCATATGTGAAGTTCCGCAATCCAGCATCGCGCTTTGCGCTGGTGGGGGTGATGGTGGCGCGCTCCGGGAATACGGTGCGCGTGGCGGTCACCGGAGCTGCCGACAGCGTGTTCCGGTGCCAGCCGCTGGAGCAGGCGCTTTCTGCCAGCTTCACCGCACAGGCGGCGCGTGGGGTGAAGGTCGATGCGGGGAAGCTGAATGCCGACCTGCATGCGTCGGCGGAATACCGGGCGCATTTGATTCCGGTGCTGGCGGCGAGGGCAGTGGAGGCGGTGCTGAAGAACTAGCGTTTCTCCACTGCCGCATGTTGTCCCCCCTCTCCCGCCTGGCGGGAGAGGGGTTGGGGGAGAGGGCCGGCGCCTGAATCAGGCGTTGTCGCGAGCGAACCTCCTGCCCTCTCCCCCGCCCCTCTCCCGCAAGCGGGAGAGGGGAGCAAACCGCTGGCGTGCGAGGCGCGTCGGCACACAAGAACGCCCCATGCTCCCCACCTCCATCGATCACACCCTCGCACAGCTTGAACACCAGCAATACTTCGCCGACCGCGAAACCGCCACGGTGCTCTACCTTGCCCTGCGCATGCAGCGCCCGCTGTTCCTCGAAGGCGAGCCCGGCGTGGGCAAGACCGCCCTGGCGCAGGCGATGGCGGGCGTGCTCGGCACGCGTCTGCTGCGGCTGCAGTGCTATGAGGGACTCGACGCCGCCAGCGCGCTCTACGAATGGGACTACCCTCGCCAGATCATGGCGCTGCGCCTGGCCGAGGCCCGCGGCGAGCGGCCCGAGGCGCAATCGCTGTACCACGACGACTACCTGCTCAAGCGCCCGCTGCTGGAGTCGCTGCTGCCCGATCCCGCCGCGCCGGGCGTGCCGCGCGTGCTGCTGATCGACGAGATCGACCGCGCCGACGAACCGTTCGAGGCCTTTCTGCTGGAAGTGCTGTCCGAATTCCAGGTTTCGATCCCCGAGATCGGCGTGATCCGCGCCGAGCGTCCGCCGCTGATCGTGATCACCTCCAACCGCACGCGCGAGGTCCACGATGCGCTCAAGCGCCGCTGCCTGTATCAATGGGTTGGCTATCCGGACCGCGACCGTGAATTGCAGATCGTCGCCGCGCGCGCGCCCGGGGCCGCCGCCGCGCTGCAAGCGCAGGCGATCGACTTCGTGCACCGGCTGCGCGGCATCGACCTGTTCAAGGCGCCTGGCATCGCCGAGGCCATCGACTGGTGCCGCGCGCTGGCGGCGCTGGGGGTGACCGAACTCGACCCGCAATCGGTGCGAGACACGCTGGGCGTGCTGCTCAAATACCAGGACGACCTGGCGCGCGTCGACGGCCCCACCGTGGCGGAGCTGCTGGCGGGCGCCGCGCCCGGAGGCTGAACCGTGCCCATGCTGCACGCCGGGACGCGCAGCGGCGGTCCGCAAGCAGGACTGCCGGTGCTGGCGCGCAACGTCACCCACTTCATGCGGCTGCTGCGCGACGGCGGCTTCGCCCTGTCGCCGGCGCACACTGTCGATGCACTGACCGCACTGCGCCTGGTCGACATCGGCCGGCGCGACGACGTGCGTGCCGCGCTGGCGGCGCTGGTGCTGTCCGGCCCCGACCAGCGGCCCCTGTTCGACGCCGCCTTCGACCTGTTCTGGCGCGACCCCGACTGGGAAGGCAAGCTGCGTGCGCTGCTGCTGCCGCGTGTCGACGCGGGCGCGCCGCCGCCCAGGCGCAGCAACCGTCTTGCCGATGCGCTGGCCGCGCGCCAGCCGGAAATGCCATCGCGCCCGGCGCAGACAGAGGCGGAACGCATCCACGTGCCGCTGACCTTCTCCGACCAGGAACGCCTGGCGCAGCGTGACTTCGAAACCCTGACCGCGCAGGAGTGGCGTGCCCTGCAGCATCTGGTGCGCACCCGCCGCACCCACCTTGCATTGCAGCGCACGCGCCGGCTGCGCGCCGCCACTTGCGGCACCCATGCCGACCTGCGCGCCAGCGCGCGCCTGGCGGTGCGCCAGCATGGAGAATGGCTGCGCTGGAAGTACCGCAAGCACGCCGAGCGCAAGCCGCCGTTGGTGCTGCTGCTCGACATCTCCGGCTCGATGAGCCAGTACTCGCGCGCGGTGCTGTACTTCTGCCACGCGTTGATGCAGTCGCGCGAGCGGCTGTCGGTGTTCCTGTTCGGCACGCGGCTGACCAACATCACCCGCTCGCTGCGCGAACGCGATCCCGACGAAGCCGTCGCCGTGATCACAGGCCAGGTGCGCGACTGGGCCGGCGGCACCCGCATCGGCGCCGCGCTGGCGAACTTCAACCGCCACTGGGCACGCCGCGCCCTGTCCGGCCGCGCCACCGTGCTGCTGGTCACCGACGGGCTCGACCACGAGCATATCGACCTGCTCGGCGGCGAAATGGCTCGCTTGCGCCGCTTTGCGCACCGCATCGTCTGGCTCAACCCGCTGCTGCGCTACCCTGGATTCACGCCGCAGGCGCGCGGCGTGCAGGCGATCCTGCCGCATGTCGACGCGCTGCGCCCGGCGCACAACCTGGACAGCCTGCTGGCGCTCGAATCCCTGCTGTCCGACCAGGGCGGCCCCGCGCGGGCCGGCGCCCCCCACCCACCAAGAAAGGAAGCCCCGCCATGGAAATGAACCAGAGCCAGCGCCTGCCGATTCCCCAGCAAGCGGCATGGGAAGCGCTCAACGATACCGAGCTGCTCAAGCAATGCATCCCGGGATGTGAGAGTATCGAGCCCGACGGCGACAACGCCTACCAGCTGGTCCTGATGGCCGCGGTAGGCCCGGTCAAGGCGCGCTTCAAGGGCCGCATGGCGCTGGAGGACATCCAGGCCCCGGACAGCTACACCATCCGCTTCGACGGCCAGGGTGGCGCTGCCGGTTTCGGCAAGGGCACCGCCCGCGTCAGGCTCGACCCCGACGGCGACGAGACCGTGCTGAGCTACACCGTCGACGCCCATGTGGGGGGCAAGATCGCGCAGATCGGCTCGCGGCTGGTGGACGCCGCGGCACGAAAGATGGCCGATAGCTTCTTTGCGCGCTTCGCCGAGGCGGTAACGCCCGACACCACAGATGAAACGCCAGCGGCCGAGGGCGCCCCCGCCGCAGCCGCTGGCGAGAATGAACAGACAGAGGAACCGAAGCGGAAACGATCATGGACAGCGTGGATCTCGAAGTCCTGAAGAACAGCGTGCACTGGCAGCAACAGGGCCATCGCGTGCTGCTGGTCACGGTAGTGCGCACCTGGGGCTCGTCGCCCCGCCCTGAGGGCGCGATGCTGGCGGTGCGCGATGATGGCCTGGTGGTCGGCTCGGTCTCGGGCGGCTGCATCGAAGACGACATCATAGACCGCGTGCGCCGGCAAGGCATCACGTCGGCCCAGCCCGAGGCCATCAAGTACGGCATCAGCGCCGAGGAAGCCCACCGCTTCGGGCTGCCCTGCGGCGGCACCATCGAACTGGTCACCGAGCCGCTCAAGCCGGCGAGCGGCATTGCTGAATTGCTCGATGCCGTGGAAAACGGCCGGCTGGTCGCGCGCACGCTTGACTTGGCTACGGGTGTAGCCACGCTGGGGCCGGCCAGTGCCACCGACGGGCTGGTGTTTGACGGCCACACGCTACTAACCATCCACGGCCCGCGCTACCGCATGCTGGTGATCGGCGCGGGACAGCTGTCGAAATACTTGTGCCAGATCGCCGTGGGGCTGGGCTTCCAGGTCACCGTGTGCGATCCGCGCGAGGAATACACGGAGACGTGGGATATCCCCGGCGTGGCCATGGTGCGCACCATGCCCGACGATACCGTGACGGACATGAAGCTGGACGAGCGCTGTGCGGTGATTGCGCTGACGCACGACCCCAAGCTGGATGACCTGGCGCTGATGGAAGCGCTGCGCACCAGGGCCTTCTATGTGGGGGCCCTGGGTTCGCGCCGCAACAACCAGGCGCGCCGCGAGCGGCTGAAGGAATTCGATCTGACCGAGTTGCAGCTGGCGCGGCTGCATGGGCCGGTTGGCATCTATATTGGCAGCCGTACGCCGCCGGAAATCGCCATCTCGATTCTGGCGGAAGTGGTTGCGGCCAAGAACCATGTGTCGCTGCCTGACATCCTGCAAGTGGAAGGCGCCAAGGCCGCGCGCGAGATGGCTGCTGGCACCGGCAGCAGCTGCGATGTTTCTCCTCCGTCGACCTGACGCGTGATAACCGAGTGCCCGCCATGACTGCCGCCCCCAATGCTCCCTTGCTTCGCACCGACCTGCCTACCGGGATTTTGCTGGCGGCGGGTTTTGGCCGACGCTTCGATGCTGCCGGCAAGCGGAACAAGTTGCTTGAAGTGTTGCCTGGTGGACGCACCGTTGCCTGGCGCAGTGCGCGTACGTTGGCTGCGGCGTTGCCGGATTCGGTTGCGGTGATTCGGCCGGGTAATCCGGCGTTGGCGGAAGAACTCAGGCGCGGGGGTTGCCGTGTGCTCGAATCGGCCGACGCCGAGCAGGGCATGGGGGCCGCGCTGCGCGCGGCGATAGCGGCGACGCCAGATGCGCGGGGATGGGTGGTTGCGCTTGCTGATATGCCTTGGCTGCCGATGGAATTGGTACGCGCGGTGGCGCTGACGATCACCACCCCTGGAACGATTGCCGCGCCATGGCGCAATGGCCAGCGGGGGCATCCCGTGGGCTTCGGTGCTGCCTGGCGGGACGACCTGCTGAAGCTCGATGGGGATGAAGGGGCGCGGGGTTTTCTTCAGGGGAAGCCGGTGACGCGAATATTGACTGAGGATGAGGGGGCGTTTCGGGATATTGATACGCCGGGGGATTTGGGGTGAGTTTTTTTGCCTATGTGTCTGTGTCTGTGTCTTTGCCTGCCAGCCGCAAGGCACTACCAAAATAAACACCCTACCCCACCAACTCCCCCGTCTTCACCGCCATAATGAAATCATTCCGATGCAGCCCCTTGATCTTCTTGGTCCGCCACGACACCGTGGCATGCCCCCACCCAAAACTGATCTCCGGATGATGCCCCTGCTCCTCCGCCAGTTGCCCAACGCGGCCAACAAACGCCAACGCCTCGGCAAAATTGGCAAATGAAAACCGCCTCTCCAACCGCGTAGCCCCATCCACCAAGTCCCACCCCACCGCCTGCGGCAATAACGCCTCAGCCTCATCAGGCGTCAGGGGCGGGACACCGCCACGGCATGGCGTGCATGTTTGCGATGCCAGATCTTCACTCATGGTCCTCTCCCCGACCGGCGGGCGACGAAGCCATCAACCGCCCTCGGTCTCAGCCAGCGCGCGCAGGAATTCACTACTCCACCAGTGCACATCCTGCGCCCGAATACGCTCCAGCAACTTCTGGTGCCGCGACTGGCGCTCGGCCAGCGGCATATGCAACGCCTGCTGGATCGCCTGCGCAGTCGCGCGGGTATCGTAGGGATTCACCAGCAGCGCCTCCTTCAACTGCTCCGCCGCCCCGGCAAAGCGCGACAGCACCAGCACCCCCGGATCCTCCTGATCCTGCGCGGCAATAAACTCCTTGGCCACCAGGTTCATCCCATCCCGCAGCGGCGTCACCAGCGCCACGCGACTCGCGCGGCATAGCCCAGGCAGCCGCTTGCGCGCGGTAGTGCGATGGATATACCGCACCGGCATCCAGTCCAGCTCGCCGAACTCGCCATTGATCGCGCCAGTCAACTGCTCCATCGCGCTGCGCAGGTCTACATAGGCATCGACCGACTCGCGCGACGGCGCGGCGATCTGCACCAGCGTGGCGCTCATCCGGTTTTCCGGATATTCCGCCAGCAGCCGGTAGAACGCTTTCAGCCGCTGCGGCAAACCCTTGGAGTAATCGAGCCGATCGATGCCAAGCAGCAGCCGCCGACGCGCGTACTGGGCACACATCATCTCGTAGGTTTCCTGCGCCTCCTCGCCGCGGCCGAGTGCAATGAACTCATCCACGTCGATCCCGATCGGGAAGGCCTGCGCCCGCACCGTGCGATGGAAAGCGCGGTAACGGTGCTCGCCCATCGGCTCAGCCTGGGCCTCGGCCTGCACGTAGCGCGAAAAATGCTCCACGTCGGCGTGGCTCTGGAAGCCGAGCAGGTCGTACGCAAACAGCGCGCGCATCAACCACTCATGCTGAGGGATGGCCGCCAAAATCAGCGGCGGCGGCAGCGGCACGTGCAGGAAGAAACCGATCTTCTGGCCGCATCCGATCGCGCGCAACTCAGACGCCAGCGGGATCAGGTGGTAGTCGTGGATCCAGATGACGTCGTCGGGCTTGAGCAGCGGCGCCAGCTTGCGCGCGAACAGCTGGTTCACCCGGCGGTAGCCGTTGAGGAAGTTGGAATCGAAGTCGGCGAGGTCGAGCCGGTAGTGGAACACCGGCCACAGCACGCCATTGCTGTAGCCAACGTAATACGCGTCGTGGTCTTCGCGGCTCAGGTCCACCGTAGCCAGCGTCACGTTGCCGGCCTGCTGCAAGTGCAGCTCGCCTTCGCCGGGGGTGCCGCCCTGGGCAGAGTCCAGCGCCTTGCCGCTCCAGCCAAACCACATCCCGCCAGTCTGGCGCAAGGCTTCGGAAAGCGCCACGGCGAGGCCGCCGGCGGCCACGTTGCGCGGATCTGCGACACGGTTGGATACCGCTACGAGTCTTGGCATATGTTGTTTTCTGGATTCCTTTGTTCTTGTCGTGCGGGATTCCCGGAGCGCGGGTGCGCGGTCAGATCACCGTGTCCCACGGCGCCGACAACCGCATCGCGCCGTTGATCAGCCCGACCATCGAGTAGGTTTGCGGGAAATTGCCCCACATCTCGCCGGTCACGGGATGGGTGTCCTCGGACAGCAAGCCAAGCGGATTGCGCGCGGCGAGCATCGCCTCGAAGATCTCGCGCGCCTCTTCGCGCCGGCCGATGCGCGCCAGCGCGTCGATGCGCCAGAAGGTGCAGATATTGAACGCGGTCTCGGGCTTGCCGAAATCGTCGGGCGCCTCGTAGCGGCGCATATACGGCCCGTCGCACAGCGAAGTCTCCAGCGCCTTCACCGTGGCGATGAAACGTGGGTCGCCCGGATCGATGAAGTTGACCTCGGCCATCAGCAGCACGCTGGCGTCGAGTTCGCGTCCGCCAAAGCTTTCGGCAAAGGCCTGGCGCGATTCGCTCCACGACTCGGCCAGGATCTGTTCCTTCATGCGGTTGGCATGATCGTGCCAGTACGCCGCGCGCGTCGCGATCTGAAGCTTCTCGGCGACCTTGGCCAGCCGGTCGCAAGCGGCCCAGCTCATCAGCGCCGACGAGGTATGCACGCGGGCGCGCGTGCGCAGCTCCCACATGCCGGCGTCGGGCGTGCCAAAGACTTTCACCGCCTGCTCGCCTACTTCTTCCAGCCGGCGGAACTCGGCCGGGCCGCCGCGGTGCAGCAGCCGGTGGTCATGGAAGGCCTGCGCCGCGCCCAGCACCACGTTGCCGTAGACGTCATGCTGGAAGTGTTCCTGCGCCTGGTTGCCCACGCGCACCGGCCCCATGCCGCGGTAGCCGGACAGGTGGTCGAGCATGCTCTCGGGCAACTCGCGTTCCAGGCCAATGCCGTACAGCGGCTGGATATGCCCGTCCTGCGACTGCATCACCACGTTGGAGAGCCAGCGCAGGTAGTCCTCCATGGTGCCGACCTCGGACAAGCTGTTGAGCGCGCGCACCACGAAAAACGCGTCGCGCAACCAGCAGAAGCGGTAGTCCCAGTTGCGGCCGCTGCCGGGCGCCTCGGGGATGCTGGTGGTCATCGCCGCGACGATGGCGCCGGTCTCTTCGTACAGCGACATTTTCAGCGTGATGGCGGCGCGGATCACCGCGTCCTGCCATTCGCGCGGCACCGCCAGCCGGCGGCTCCACAGGCGCCAGTAAGCGGTGGTTTCCTGCTCGAAATCGCGCGCGATCTCTTCCACGCCATGCGCCAGGGTCTCGTCGGGGCCCAGGATAAAGTTGAGCCCGCGCGTGACCAGGAACGGCGTGTGCGACAGCACGTAGGCCAGCGGCGCGTCGGTGGTCATGCGCAGCGTCATCGATTCCCCGATGTAGCGCACATGACTGCTGCCGCGCGTGATGTCCGGCTTCTTGCGGCCCCATTCGAAGCGCGGCGCCACTACCACCCGCACGCGCGGCGCACCGCGCACGGGACGGATGCGCCGGACCAGCGTGGTCGGGCGGAAATAACGGCCCAGCCGGAAGAAGCGCGGCGCGAAGTCTGTGATTTCCAGGCAGTTGCCATGGGTGTCGGTCAGCCGCGTGCGCAGCACCGCGGTATTGGGTTCGTACCACTGGCTGGCGCTGTGGAAGTCCTCGATCTCGATCGAGAACTGGCCCGCGTTCTCGCTGGGGTCCAGCAGCGCGTTGAAGACCGGATCGCCATCAAAGCGCGGCAGGCACGACCAGACGATGCGCCCGCGGCCATCCACCAGCGCGGAGATCGCGCAATTGCCGATCATGCCCAGCGACAGCGACGGCTCGGCATACCGGCTGCTGCCGTCGACGGTCTTGTTCACGCCTTCGCTGGGCGGCTTGCCCAGCTCGCTGGGGCTGCTCGTATTGGTCACAGCAGTACCTCCCTCAGGATGCTGTCGGATGCGGGTTGTGGCGCGGTGCGCCATGGCGGCCTGGCTCGGCCTCGTGCGGCACGGCGCCGGGCTGGCCGGCGGCGCGCGCGGATTGATCCAGCGCCCGCGCCGAGCGGTGCAGCCAGCTGCGCAGCGCAGCGGGCCCCTCCACGCTGACGCCGGCCACGGACTCGCGCCGGCCCACCAGCACGCCCAGCCCGCCGAGCTTGCGCACGGCGGCAAAACCGGGCTCGTCGGTCATGTCGTCGCCGGCAAACAGCGGCGTGCGGTCGCAGAACGGTGCGGACTTCATGAAGGCGGCGATGGCGTCGCCCTTGTCGACGCCGGCGGGCTTGATCTCGACCACCATCTTGCCGGGCAGGGCCTCCAGCCCGACCGCGTGGCGCAATACGTCAGTGACCGCGGCATCGACCACGCCGGCCAGCTCGGGTGCCTGGCGGTAGTGGATGGCAACGGCAACGGACTTGCGCTCCAGCCGCAACGCCGGGTAGGCGTGCACCAGCGCTTCAAGGTGCGGGATCAGGGGTTCGAGGCCCGGCGCGGGTGTCTTGGACACCATGCCGCCGTCGGTGCGGAATTCAGCCCCGTGGATGCCGGCCGCCGGCAGTTGCAGGGGCTGCAGGAAATGGTCCAGCTCGACGATCGGCCTGCCGGAGATGACGGCGAGCGCGCCGTCCAGCCGCTGGTACAGCGTGCGCAGCGTACCGACCAGTTCAGGTTCAACCTGCACCAGTTCGGGCCGCGGCGCGAGGTCGGCCAGCGTGCCGTCGAAGTCGAGAAACAGGGCGGTATTGGGTTCGATAAGCGGTAGCTGAGGCATCGCGTTACACCGTAACACGTCGTTTTGACCGGCGTCCACCGGGCTCCGTCCTACATGGCGGCAGCGCAATCGTCAGCCGATGCAAGTCCGGGGCCAGCCCCTGTGCATCGTGCCAAGCCCTGCCGCCAGTGCATTCCCAGCCACTTCAAGGCACGCCCACGGCCATCCCGCGCGACTTCCCGCGGGCGACGGTGGAGCCGCCCCGGTGTGGTCGCAGCGCCGCCATCCTTTATCATTGGCGGTTTCCGCCAGAATTTCCGGTTTTTTTGCGCCGCCCCCGCGGCCCCTGCCCTGACACCATGACCCGCTCGTCCGCCGCCCGCCCCGATTACCTGAAAAAGATCCTGACCGCCAAGGTCTACGACGTGGCGCAGGAAACCGAACTGACCTATGCGCACCAGCTGTCGGCGCGCACCGGCAACTCGGTCTGGTTCAAGCGAGAAGACACCCAGCCGGTGTTCTCCTTCAAGCTGCGCGGCGCGTACAACAAGATGGCGTCGCTGTCGGCAGAAGAGCTCAAGCGCGGCGTGGTCGCGGCTTCGGCCGGCAACCATGCCCAGGGCGTGGCGCTGTCCGCGGCCCGGCTGCAGTGCAAGGCCATCATCGCCATGCCGGTGACCACGCCGCAGGTGAAGATCGACGCGGTGCGCGAACGCGGCGGCCAGTGGGTCCAGGTCGAGCTGCACGGCGAGTCCTACAGCGATGCCTACCACCACGCCGCCGAGCTGGAGAAGAAGCACAAGCTGACCTTCATCCATCCGTTCGACGATCCCGAGGTGATCGCGGGCCAGGGCACCATCGCCATGGAAATCCTGCGCCAGCACCCGGGCCCGATCCATGCCGTGTTCGTCGCCATCGGCGGCGGCGGGCTGATCTCGGGCATCGCTGCCTACATCAAGGCGGTGCGCCCCGAGATCAAGGTGATCGGCGTGCAGACCGTCGACTCGGATGCGATGAAGCGCTCGGTCGACGCCGGCAAGCGCATCGAGCTGAAGGAAGTGGGCCTGTTCTCGGACGGCACCGCGGTCAAGCTGGTCGGCAAGGAGACCTTCCGCATCACGCGCGAGCTGGTCGATGACATCATCCTGGTCGACACCGATGCCATCTGCGCCGGCGTGAAGGACGTGTTCCAGGACACCCGCAGCATCCTGGAGCCGGCCGGCGCGCTGGCGGTGGCGGGCCTGAAGGCGTATGCCGAGCGCGAGAAGCTCAAGGGCCAGCACCTGGTCGCGATCGCGTGCGGCGCCAACATGAACTTCGACCGCCTGCGCTTCGTCGCCGAGCGCGCCGAGGTGGGCGAGGCGCGCGAAGGCGTGTTCGCCGTGACCATCCCCGAAGAGCGCGGCAGCTTCAAGCGCTTCTGCGAGCTGGTGGGCACGCGCAGCGTGACCGAGTTCAACTACCGCATCGCCGATACCGACGTGGCGCATATCTTCGTCGGCGTGCAGATCGCCAGCCGCGCCGAGAACGACAAGATCGCCGCCAGCTTCCGCAAGCACGGCTTCGACACGCTCGACCTGTCCAACGACGAACTGGCCAAGCAGCACATCCGCTACATGGTGGGCGGCCGCTCGGCGCTGGCGCATGACGAACTGCTGTACCGCTTCGAGTTCCCGGAGCGCCCGGGCGCGCTGATGCGGTTCCTGTCGAGCATGAGCCCGAACTGGAACATCAGCCTGTTCCACTACCGCAACCAGGGGGCGGACACCTCCAACATCCTGGTCGGCATCCAGGTGCCGAAGAACGAAAAGCGCGCCTTCCGCGCGTTCCTTTCGACGCTGGGCTACGTACACTGGGACGAAACGGACAACCCGGTGTACAAGCTGTTCTTGTCCTGATTGCTGTCCTGATTGCTGCCTGAATCTGCTGAGCGCCCCATGAGCCTCCCCGAACACTCGCCGCTGGGCAAGCCCTCGGCCTACAAGACCGAATACGACGCCTCGCTGCTGTTCCCGATCCCGCGCCAGCCCAAGCGCACCGAGATCGGCCTGCCCGAAGGCAAGCCGGTGCCGTTCTTCGGCGTCGACATCTGGAACGCATACGAACTGTCGTGGCTGAACCTGAAGGGCAAGCCGCAGGTGGCGCTGGCCACCTTCATCATCCCCTCGGACACGCCCAACATCGTCGAGTCCAAGTCGTTCAAGCTGTACCTGAACTCGTTCAACCAGACCAGGATCGCTTCGCCGGAAGCGATGCAGCAGCTGCTGCACCACGACCTGTCCGAAGCCACCGGCGGCACGGTGCAGGTGCGGCTGGTCACCGAGGCGGATCTCGGCAAGCAGCAGATGGGCGAGCTCGACGGCCTGCTGCTGGACCGGCTCGACATTGAAGTCGACCGCTACGAGCCCGCGCCCGAACTGCTGTTTGCCGACCAGGAAGAAACGCCGGTGGAAGAAACGCTGGTGTCGCACCTGCTCAAGTCCAACTGCCTGGTCACGGGCCAGCCCGACTGGGGCAGCGTTCAGATCCGCTACGTCGGCGCGCCGATCAACCAGGAAGCGCTGCTCAAGTACCTGATCTCGTTCCGCAACCACAACGAGTTCCATGAGCAATGCGTCGAGCGGATCTTCATGGACGTGCTGCGGCAATGCAAGCCGGTGAAGCTGGCGGTGTATGCGCGCTATACGCGGCGTGGGGGGCTGGATATCAATCCGTTCCGGACCAACTTCAATACGGCGTGGCCGGATAACAAGCGCAACGCGCGGCAGTAGCGTTTGAACTGGCGATAACGTCGAAGCTATCGCTTGTTTGCTCCCCTCTCCCGCTTGCGGGAGAGGGGCCGGGGGAGAGGGCAGGCGCGTGCCTCGCGGCAAGCGGTGTCAGCCCGCGACGCTCTGGCCCTCTCCCTAACCCTCTCCCGCAAGCGGGAAAGGGGACCGGCCCGCGGGATTTGAAACGGCATCACCGAATGCGGACGCGGTTCAAAACTCCCCGTGAAACCTCACCCCATAAAACTTCACCGGCCCGCGATCCCGGTTGTACCCGGGATTGCGCACAAACTGGAAGTCCGGGCTGATGCTCAGGTACTTCACCGGCTGCAAGCTGTAGTAGATCTCCAGGATCTGCTCGGGCCCGTAGCGCTACGCGCCGTCGCCAGGAAACGCGCCCTGCCCGCCCGCGGCCAGATAGTCGCGGTGCTGGCAGCCCAGCATATTGATCGCCACCGCCACGCCCGGCGCATCGTGGGCACGTCCCCACGCATCCCCCTTCAGCACGCCGCCCGCTGACACCTGCCTGCCGATCTCGGTAAAGGCATAGGTCTCAGTCTTGTCGTCCGACAGCCTCCCGCGCGAACTCCCAGCGAATCCGTCACCTCCTGCAGCAGCGTCACGCCGACGCCCGTCCTTGTTGCGGAACAGCATGTCCACCGCGAGCCAGGTGCGGGAATGCCGACGTTGTAACCGGGCTTGAATTAATTAACTAGAAAATTAATATTGTTCTAGACACGGTTCGATGCACACCCATGCCACGCAAACCCGCCACCCCGAAGCCGCCGGAGCGCCGCACGCCCGGCCGCCCCGCCGCGGGCCAACCCGGCCAGCGCGAGCGCATCCTCGATGCCGCCACCGACCTGTTCTCGCGGCAAGGCGTCGCCGGCACGCCGGTCAAGGCCATCGCCTTGCAGGCAGGCGTCACGCCCGCGCTGGTTCACTATTACTTCAGCGACCGCGAGCTGCTGCTCGATGCCGTGATCGAGGAAAAGGTGCAGCCGCTGGTGGCACAGTTCTTCGCCGCCGGCCCACAGGACGAGCAGCCGCTTGCGATGCTGGTCGGCATCGCCACCCGGCTCGTCCGCACCGTGGCCGATACGCCCTGGTTTCCCGGCCTGTGGATCCGCGAGGTCGCCAGCGACGACGGTGCGCTGCGCGAGCGCGTGCTGAAGCGGTTCGCGCTGCAGCGTGCCGGCGCCATGATGGCGCCGCTGGCGGCGGCGATCGCCAACGGGCAGCTCAACCGCGGGCTGGAGCCGGCGCTGGTAATACCGTCGCTGGTAGGCCTGACGCTGCTGCCGCTGGCCACCACGCATATCTGGCGCCGGCTGCCGGGTGCCGAGGCGGTCGATACCGACGCGCTGGTGCGCCATGTCTCGGCCCTGCTCACGCACGGGCTGGCCCCCGCGCCGGCTGCCGGCGCCGAAGCCTCGCCTGCACCCGCATCGAAAAAGAAGGGCCGCGTGCCCAGGCATTCCCCGGAGTCCGCTGCATGAACACCGCTGTTTCCTTCCTTCCCGCGCTGCCACGCGCGCGCTCCATCGCTGCCTTGCTCGGCGCCACGCTGCTGGCCACCGCCTGCAGCAAGGCCGGCCCCGACACCTGGCAAGGCTACGTCGAAGGCGAGTTCGTCAGCGTCGCCTCGCCCTTTGCCGGCCGCCTCGACACGCTCTCCGTGCAGCGCGGCCAGCAGGTCACGCAGGGCGCAGCCTTGTTCGCGCTCGAATCCGACGACGAACGCGCGGCGCGCCAGCAGGCCGAAGACCAGCTGCGCGCCGCCGAAGCGCAGCTGCAGGACATGAAAACCGGCAAGCGACCGGTCGAAGTCGACGTGAGCCGCGCCCAGCTGGCGCAGGCGCAGGCCCAGGCACAACGCAGCGCCGCCGCGCTGCGGCGCGACGAGCGCCAGTTCGAGATCGGCGGCATTGCGCAGGCGCAGCTCGACGAATCGCGCGCCCAGGCCCGCAGCGATGCGGCGCGCGTGCGCGAGCTGCAGCGCGATATCGACGTGGCACGGTTGCCCGGGCGCGACGCGCAACAGGCCGCACAGGCCGCGCAAGTGGCTGCAGCGCGCGCCGCGCTGGCGCAGGCGGACTGGAAGCTGTCGCGCAAGACCGTGGCCGCCACGCAGGCCGGTCTGGTCTACGACACGCCCTATCGCCTCGGCGAATGGGTGCCCGCCGGCAGCCCGGTGGTGCGCATGCTGCCGCCCGGCAACGTCAAGGTGCGCTTCTACGTGCCCGAGGCCGTGGTCGGCGCGCTGCGCAACGGGCAGGCGGTGCAGGTGCGCTGCGATGGCTGCGCCGCGCCGGTGGCGGCCAGCATCACCTATGTCGCCAACGAAGCCGAATACACGCCGCCGGTGATCTACAGCAACGAGACCCGCAGCAAGCTGGTGTTCCTGGTGGAAGCACGCCCGTCTGCCGCCGATGCCATCAAGCTGCGGCCCGGCCAGCCCGTCGAGGTGGTGCGGCAATGAATGCGGACACCAACGCCAACGCCAACGCCAACGGCGCCGAGCACGGACTCGCCATCGACGTGCGCGGGCTGAACAAGCACTTCGGCGACAAGCACGTGGTCAACGACCTCAGCATGCAGGTCGCGCGCGGCGAGATCTTCGGCTTCCTCGGCCCCAACGGCAGCGGCAAGACCACCTCCATCCGCATGATGTGCGGCCTGCTGACGCCGGATTCGGGCAAGGGCACCTGCCTCGGCTTCGACATCCTGACCGAGTCCGACGAAATCAAGCGCCGCGTCGGCTACATGACGCAGAAGTTCTCGTACTGGGACGACCTGTCCATCCGCGAGAACCTCGACTTCGTCGCGCGCATGTACGGCATGCCGGACCGGCGCAATGCCGTCGACCGCGCGCTCGAAGACCTGGGCCTGGCGACGCGCTCGGCACAGCTGGCGGGGTCCTTGTCGGGCGGCTGGAAGCAGCGGCTGGCGCTGGCGGCCTGCCTGCTGCACGAGCCGGAACTGCTGCTGCTCGACGAACCTACCGCCGGTGTCGATCCCAAGGCGCGGCGCGACTTCTGGGAGCAGTTGCACCTGCTTGCCGCGCGCGGCATCTCGGTGCTGGTCAGCACGCACTACATGGACGAGGCCGAGCGCTGCCACAAGCTCGCCTATATCGCCTACGGCAAGCTGCTGGCGCAAGGTACCGCCGACGAAGTCGTGGCCAGCCAGCAGCTGTCGACATGGAGCGTGGAAGGCGACGACCTCGCCACGCTGTCGGAGCAACTGCAGGGTGCGCCCGGCGTGGAGCAGACCGTGGCATTCGGCACCGCGCTGCACGTCACCGGCCGCGATGCGCGGGCGCTGGCCGCCACGCTTGAACGCCTGGCAGGACCGGGGCGCCGCGTGGCGCAGACCGAGACCAGCCTGGAAGACGTGTTCATCCACATGATGAGCCGGGCCGAGGACAACATGGGCACGCGCAAGGCGAAGGAGCCGACATGAACGCCGCCGCAATCCAGAACTCCCGCAAGCCACGCGCCAACGCCACGCGCTTCTCGATCCAGCGCTGGTGGAGCATCGTGCTGAAGGAATTCCTGCAGCTGCGCCGCGACCGCGTCACCTTCGGCATGATCGTCGGCCTGCCGATCATGCAGCTGCTGCTGTTCGGCTTTGCCATCAACACCGACCCGCGCCACCTGCCGACCGCGGTGATCGCCGCCGACCAGAGCGAATTCACGCGCACCTTTATTGCCAGCATGCAGAACTCCACCTACTTCAAGGTGGTCGCGACGCTGCCCGACGAAGCCGCCGGCAGAGAGGCGCTGATGAAGGGTGACGTGCAGTTCGTGCTCAGCATCCCGCCCGACTTCACGCGCAAGCTGCTGCGCGGCGAACGCCCCGCGCTGCTGGTGGAGGCCGATGCCACCGATCCCTCGGCGACGGGCCAGGCGATCGCCGCGCTGCCGCAGCTGCCGTTCAGCGTCGGCACGCATGACCTGAAAGGCTCGCTGGCGCCGCTGGCGGGCGGCAAGGCGCCGTTCGACGTACAGGTGCAGCGCCTGTACAACCCCGAGGGGCTGACCCAGTACAACATCATTCCCGGCCTGATGGGCGTGATCCTGTCGATGACCATGGTGATGATGACCGGGCTGGCGATGACGCGCGAACGCGAGCGCGGCACCATGGAAAACCTGCTGGCCACGCCGGTGCGGCCGCTCGAAGTCATGACCGGCAAGATCGTGCCCTACATCTTCATCGGGCTGATCCAGTCGACCATCGTGCTGCTGGCCGCCCGCTGGGTCTTCGACGTGCCGTTCGTCGGCTCGGTGACGGCGGTGTACCTGGCTGCACTGCTGTTTATCGCGGCCAACCTGACGGTGGGCATCACGCTGTCGTCGCTGGCGCAGAACCAGCTGCAGGCGATGCAGCTGACGTTCTTCTATTTCCTGCCCAACATCCTGCTGTCGGGCTTCATGTTCCCGTTCGCGGGCATGCCCGGCTGGGCGCAGGCGATCGGCAACATCCTGCCGATGACGTATTTCAACCGCATGGTGCGCGGCATCCTTCTCAAGGGCAGCGGCTGGGCCGAGCTCTGGCCGCAGGTGTGGCCGATGGCGCTGTTCATCGTGGTGGTGATGACGATCGCGGTGCGCTTCTACCGCCGCACGCTGGACTGAAGGATTGCCGCCATGACCCGACTTTTTCCTTGGATGGCTGCGGCCGCGCTGCTGGCCGGCTGTGCCGTCGGCCCCGATTTCCGCAGCCCCGCGCCGACCGGCGATGCCGGCTACGTGCCGGGCCCGCAACCGGTTGCCACCGTGGCGGCCGACAGCGGCGATCAGCACGCCCAATCGCATGCGCAGACGCTCGCCGCCGGCGCAGACGTGCCGGCGCAATGGTGGACGCTGTTCCGCAGCGCCGAGCTGGACACCACCATCCGCATGGCGCTTCACGCCAGCCCCACCCTGACGCAGGCACGCGCGCGGCTGCGCGAGGCGCAGGAAAACCTCGCCGCGCGCACCGGCGCCACGCGCTGGCCCGCGGTCGACGCCCAGCTCAATACCACGCGCCAGCAGGTGGATTTCCAGTCGATGGGCATTTCGTCGATCCCCAGCCCGGGGCCATTCACGCTGTACGGCGCAACGGTGCAAGTGTCTTATGTGCTCGACCTGTTCGGCGGCCAGCGGCGCGAACTCGAAGGGCTCCAGGCAGCGGTCGACTATCAGCGCTACGAACTGGAAGCGGCGCGGCTGGCGCTGGCCGCCAACGTCGCCACCGCGGCGATCCGCGAGGCCGGACTGCGCGCGCAGCTGGCCGACACCGTGGCGCTGGCGGAAGCCCAGTGGCGCCAGCTCGGCATCACCGAGGAACGCCTGCGCGCCGGCGGCGTTGCGCGCATCGACGTGCAGCGCCAGCGCGCGCAGCTGGCGCAGACGCAGGCGCTGGTGCCGGGCTTGCAGCGCCAGCTGGAAGCGACGCGGCACCAGCTCGCCGTCTACACCGGCCAGACCCCGGCGGCGGCGTCCTTGCCGACATTCACGCTGGACGCACTGCACCTGCCCGACACGCTGCCGGTCAGCCTGCCCGCCACGCTGGCGCGGCGCCGGCCCGACATCCGCGCGGCCGAAGCGCTGCTGCACCAGGCCAGCGCCGATATCGGCGTGGCCACCGCCAATCTCTATCCGCAGGTCACGCTGAGCGCCAGCGGCGGCACCCAGGCCACCGCCGCGCGCGACCTGTTCAGCAGTCTGAACGTGTGGAGCCTGGCCGCCGGGCTGGTGCAACCGGTGTTCCGCGGCGGCGAGCTGCAGGCCCGCAAGCGCGCCGCCGAAGCGGCGTACGAGCAGGCGCTGGCCGCCTACCGGCAGGCCGTGCTGCAAGGCTTGCAGGACGTGGCGGATTCCCTGCGCGCGCTCGAAGCCGACGCCGCCACGCTGCGCGAACGCGCCGACAACGCGCGCCAGGCACGCGACACGCTGGCGGTGGTGTCGGAACAGTACCGCCTCGGCGGCGTCAGCCAGCTGGCCGTGCTCGATGCCGAGCGCGAGGCGCGACAGGCTTCATTGGACCTGGCGCAGTCGCGCGCCGACCGGCTGGCGGACTCGGCGGCGTTGATGCAGGCGCTGGGCGGCGGGTGGTGGCAGGAGGACGAAGCTACGATGGTGGCGGCACCCCGGTAGGCGTGCCGCTGCCGGTCACTTCCGGTCGGTCTGCGTGTACCAGTAAGTGCGCTTGCGCTTGCCGATTCCGGGCGGCGAGATTTTCTGCGCGCCCAGCGACGAGGTATTGTCGCCGCCCCCGGGACCGGTCTGGTTGCCGCCGCCGATCAGCACCGGCACGTTGCTGGTGTTGCCTGCCGCATCCGTGACGGCAACCACCCCGAACACCGGCGACGGCGGCAGCCCACCGTTGTTGAACACGACATGGCGGTCGTTGTTCAGGCCCTTGCCGGTAAGGAACGAGACCGCATAGCCACGCGCCTTGCCCAGATCCGGATAGCACACCCCCGACTTGGGCACACTCGGCTGATTGGTGCCGAAGTAGGTGTAGCCGGCCACGGTCAGCGGCGCGTTGACCACCTTCTCGCCGGTGCCCAGCACGAGGTAGAAGCCCTTGCCGGCAGTCGTGTCGGCGTATGCGGTCGAAGTCGCGTTGAACAGGTCGGCCTCGGTCAGCGGCGTCCATGTCGACGGCAGCCCGCCGGTGAGCGTCGTGTCCTTCAGCATGTAGAAGCGGTTGCTGACGTTGTAGGCCAGGCCCGGCGTGGTGCTGGTGGTGTACAGCGGATGCTCGCGGTCGCCGCTGCCGATCATCACCGCATCGTAGCTGCCGGTGGTGATGATATCCGGCGGATACATGAACTTGCGCGCATCGTTGGTGCCCTGCGCGCCGCCCAGGGACGCAAATTTTTGCAGTGTCCAGGCATCCGACCCGGTGCCGGCCGCCGGCTCGAAGTCCAGCCGCCAGACATTGCCGCCGACGTCGCCGACATAGCCCTTGTCTACCAGTCCGTCGCCATTGCGGTCCACCACCGCCACGTCGGACGGGATCGCGCGGTTCATGCCGGAAGGCGTCGTGCACACCGTCGCGGACAGGCCGGTGCAGTCGGCCAGCCATGCGCGCACCA
Organism: Cupriavidus sp. NPDC089707; assembly: GCF_044748965.1. NCBI lineage: Bacteria > Pseudomonadati > Pseudomonadota > Betaproteobacteria > Burkholderiales > Burkholderiaceae > Cupriavidus > Cupriavidus sp. NPDC089707. The sequence continues at coordinate 125,104 of NZ_JBIVHB010000001.1, read as the reverse complement.
CGTTGCCCTCGAAGGCATCGAACACGATCACGCCACGCCCTTGCCCCGAACTGCCGCCACCTTGGGAAGGCTCGGCATCCTCGGCGGGATCATAGCCGGCACCCATCACCACCAGCGGGTTGGTATAACCCTTGACGCGGATCACGCGCGGCTGCGACCAGGTCTGGCCCAGTTCCGCGATGCTGGTGCTGTCGGCCTTCCACAGGAATTCTGGCGCCAGCGGATCGGTCACATCCAGCGCGTAGGTCAGGCGCCCGCCGCGGCGCGCGGTCAGGTAGATCACCACGCGCGGCTTGGCCGGATCGCGCAGGTCCTGGAACACGGTGGTGGTGCCATCGAAGAAATAGTCGCGCGCCTTCGCGCCCGAACCGGTAGGCGATCCGCTCAGCTGCACTTCGGGCGTATTGGTGTAGAGACGGCCGAGCTTGCTATAGAACTCCGGCGGAATGAAGCCCCACAGTTCCCCGCCAGGCCGCACGCCACCGATGCCGGTGGTCTGGTTGCCATTGACCGCATGGAAGACGCCGTCGTTGGCGCCATAGAACACCACCACGCCGGTCGCGCCACCATAGTTGATCACCACCGGGCGCGAATGCAGCACGTCGCCATGCACCGAGCCGCGCACGGTGACGCTGCCGCCGGGGCCTTTCTGCAACTCCGCTCCGGCGATCGTGCTTTCGCTCAGCGCGCGCACGTCGCGGCCGCGCACCCAATTGATCAGGTTGTTGACGTCGGCAGCCGTGGTGTTGAGCGCGGCCTGCCCGCTGGTGCCGGCCAGCCAGCCGTTGGACGTATCGAACGAGGCCAGGGTCTTGCCGCTGCATGCTCCCGACGGGCAGGTGTAGAGCTTGCGCCCGCCCTGGTCGGTGGTGAACTGGCTGCGCAGCATTTCGCCGGCGCCACCCTTTTCGACGATTTCGCCGTCGCCGCCGACCACACCCGCCACGCCGTCGGCCGAATCCAGCGCACCCGCGGCGCCGGTCGGGCTGTTGACCCAGAAGCCCTTGGCGGGCCAGCCGCTTACCGGGCTGCCGGTATAGCTCGAACCACTGAACCCCAGTGGCGGCTCGGCGGTCCAGAAACTCTTGGCGTTGGGCGAGATAAAGCCCGTGCCGGCGTTGCTGATCGCGCTCTGCTGGTTGGGACCGCTGGGGTTGGCGTCCAGCACCACGATCTGGTTCTTGTTGTCGTAGCCCAGCTTGTACTGCTTCAGGTTGCCCATCCAGCGCGGCGCCGCAGTGGCGTCGGGCCGGAACATGCCGATGTAGATCTGGTTCAGGTACGAGCCCTGCCCGTTCACGCTGACCGGCAGGCTCACCGACGAGAACACGTTGTTGACCGCCTGCATCTCGTTGAAGATCTGCAGCAGTGCCTGCACCAGCGCATCCACGTCGCCCAGGCTGACCACGTAGCGCTTGCCGCCGGCGTTGTCGGCCATGCTGCGGGTCGACTCGACATAGTCAGGATTCTTGCCGTCCGTGACGGCAATCGTATAGGTGATGATGTTCTGGTTATTGTCGAGATTGCCGTTCACGTCGGTTTCGTACATGAACCGCGCCCACTCGTCGCCCCAGTTGCTTTCGTACTTGTTGGCCGCCGTGTCGAGCTTGAGCTGAGTCATCTGCCTGGTGCTGGCGCCCGCCGCGGCCAGCGCGTCCTTGGGCTCGGTGCCGGTGTCCTGCGGCTTGCCGTTGTTGACCGCGTTGGCGATGTAGATGACGAAGTTCTTCTGGCACGGGTTGGTGATCGGCGACGCGTACTGCGTACCTGACAAGCCCTTCTTGCCGCTGAAGAATGCCCAGGCCTCCTGCATGCCGCCGCCCACCTGGGAGTTGTTCGAATTGTCGGCCTGGCGGTCGATGCTCTTGATGTACTCCAGGAATTTCGCGCCGTTGCCATTGTCCCCCGCGTCCATCAGCGGCAATGTGTACGGCGCCGCCGACGGATAGCGGAACTTGCCGCCGGGGTTGGTGCCGGTGCCGAACATCATCAGCCCCATGTTGATATTGCCGGACAGCTGCGGGTTGGTCACGAGCGTGCTCACCGCGCGGTACAGCGCGCACTGGATCGCGCCGACGTCGGTGCCGGCGTTGTTGGCGCTGACCACATCGGGGACATCGCAGCCACGGATGGTCGTGGCCGCATTCCACGTGGACGCATTGTCCAGCAGCAGCAACACATTGGGCTTGGTGCCGGCATTGCTCTGCAGGCCGGTGAACAGGTCGATGTCTTCGGCATGCGCACCCTGCCATCCGGCCAGGGCAAGCAGGGCTGCAGCGAAGGCGGCATGGCGCCGATTCCGGCGGGCTGGGCTCGTCATCCGGTTTCCTGTGCGATCAATGGTGAATGGTTGGCAACGCCGGTGTGGTCAGGGGCAGGCCGAGCCGGTCGGCATGCGCACCGCCACGCCCTGGTGGACGGTTGCCACGGCGCCGGTGCCGGCACTGTCGTCGACCGTGGCGGACACGTCCCACTGGGTGGCGTTGCACAGCGAGTTGCCCGCGTTGTTGCCGGCCGTGACGATGCCGGTGTTCTGCACGCCGCTGCCGATCATGCACGACACGTCGTCGGGATCCTTCAGGTCGAGCTCGACGTTCTTGATGGGCTTGCTTGCCATGCATTCCGGCTTCGCCACCTGGGCCACGTAGTCGGCCTTGCCGTCGCCGCTGACATCCACCGGCACGCTGATGGCAGCCGGTGCCTTGGTGAAGTCGTCGGAGATCACCTGCTCAATCGACTGCTGCGCGACGTCGCGCGCTTCGGCCGTGTATTGCTGGTTGGCCGCGACCTTGACGTTGACCAGGCCCGAATTGACCAGCGCCACGGCGATCAACAGGAACAGCACCATGAACACCAGCGTCACTACCAGCGTGACCCCGGTTTGCCTGCGGCGCAGCGCCTGGCCGGATGACATCGTCATTGCTTGCCCTTCGCGGTATCGCATCATTGCTCGCGCAGTCCGGCCACGTTGACCAGCCGCGCCACCTGGGCGTAGACATGGCGCTTGTAGCCGTCATTGAACGGGCCGCTGGCGGCGGCACGCCCCAGGTCATAGGTGCGGGTGTCCACCTTGCCGCCGGAAGTCCGCAGCGTGCGTGCCAGCAGGTTCACGCGCACGGTGGTCACATTGCTCCAGTTGGTCAGCGCATTCGTCCAGTCGTAGCCCGGCACGATGGGGCAGGCGGCGGCATTGTTGGCGCCGGGATCGTCCACATAGCAGTCGGCGGAGCCGTTGCTGTCCAGGTCCACGCCGTAGGCCAGGTGCATGTCCTGTATGCCCTGCGCCAGCGAACGCGACTGGAACGCGCCATTGACCAGCTCGGCCATCTTCAGCGTGGGGATGCCGTCGCCGCCGTCGCTGCAGCGGTCGCAGGGCGCGACGTAGAACGCGCGCACTACCGCCTCGCGCAGCGCTGCCGGTACCGCCGCATCGCAAGCCTTGGTGCGCAGCGGAAAAGCCGCCGCCGAGCTGGCATCGAAGACAAAGGCAGTGCTGTCGTCCGGGCAGGCCGACACCTGCAGGTAAGGCACGCCCGGCGTCGGGGCCGCGACCGGCGTGGTCGACACGCGCCGCACCACCAACACCTCTGAGGTGGCGGCAAGGTCCGGCAGGCAAGGCGCGACCACGCCGGCCACATAGCCTGCCAGAGGCAGCGGCACGGTGCCGCCGGCGGCGAAGCCGAGCGCCGCGGGGTCCGTCGCGCACAGCGCCGGGCCGGCGACCGTGGCGCCCCGCGCGATGCTGCCCGCCCCGAAAAATCCCGCCAGCTCCACCTCGCGCCGGATCTGCTCCAGCGCATAGCGGCCGTTCTCGACCTGCTCGGCCGACTTGACGAATTCTGTTCGCGACAGGCTGTTGGCGTAGTACAGGCTGGCCAGCGCGGTCAGCATCAGCAGGCCGATGGTGATGCCGATCATCAGCTCGACCAGCGACACGCCGCGCTGGCGCAGGCGGCCTTGTGCGATGCGCGAAGGCAAGCGCTTCATGACACGGTCCCCAGCGAGCCGATGCGGATTTGCGTGCTGACCGCGCGGCGGTGGGCCTCGCTGCCGTACTGGTTCTGGCCGCAGCCGAGCGCAGGGACGCCGGTGGCAGCCAGGCCCTGCCAGGCGACGGTGATGCGGTAAACGTTGGCGGCTGCGTCGACGGTGTCGATGCAGCCGCGCGCACCGATCATGGCGCCGACCGCCTGCGCCGCCACGCCGCTGGCCGCGGCCGTCATCTCGGCACTGCCCAGCAGCGCGGTATTCCATGCCAGCAGGTCGCCGTTGGCGGTGGCGTTCTGCGCGGCCGTCCCCAGCGTGCAGGCCGCCGGCGCGGCGCTGCCGGTGCCCAGCCGCACGCCGTTGGCGCCATTGGCATAGCACTGCGCCACCTGGCGGTTGGCATTGATGCGGGCGGCCATGTCCTGCAGCAGCGCGAGCGCCTGCACGCGCTGGTAGGACTCCATCTCGTTCTGGCCCGAGCGCGCCACCAGGCCCGCCGTGCCCAGCAGCGCGGCGAGCAGGATCACCACCGCCACCAGCACTTCGATCAGCAGCAGGCCACGCTGCGCGGTGCGTCGCGGCAGGCGCGCCGGCCGTTGCCCGTGGCGGCGGGCCGTGCTGGCAGTGCGGGCAGCGCGATCCATGCGGTCAAGGATGCTGGTCATGTACAGGCTCCCGTTTCGGAGGCGACGCGGCCGGTCTCGCTGACCTGCACGCACACGCGCAGCGCGGCCGTGGTGTCATTGGCGGGAGCCAGCTCGAAGCGCATCGCCGCGCCGGCAAGCCGGCCGTCGTTGCCGACCGACACCGCCCCGGCGGCGCTGGGGGTGATGGTGAGGTCGCCGTAGGGCCCGAAGGTGCGCACCGTTTGCGCGCCGGCGCTGACGGACCAGCCCGCGGTCCAGGCTGCGCCGGCGGGCGCAAGCGTCACGGTGGCATTGCGCTTGACCGCCTCGCTGCGCGCCAGCAGCAGCGCCGAGCTCAGGTCGAGCGAGGCGCTGCGCACGCGCTGCCCCGCCATCAGCGACGCAAACGAGGGCGCGGCGGCGAACGCCAGGATCGCCAGCACGGCCAGCGTGCACATCAGTTCGACCAGGGTGAAGCCACGCAGCGCCCCATGCTGCGGGTGCCGCTGGCGAATCCGGTAGGTGGATGTCATGGTCAGTTCCAGCAGTCGGTGCCGCCACCGGACGCCGACTTGGCGCCAGCGCTGGTCAGCGTCAGCGTGCCGCAGCCGGTGTCGGCGCTCAGCTGGCTGCCGGTGGGCGTGGCAACAATGCTGTAGCCCGGCGGCAGCGCGCCATTGGGGGTCACGGTGACGTTGTAGCGCGTGCTCTGGGCGGCCGGCACCGACATGCCGAGCGCGCCGAGGCTGGCGGCATAGGCGCGGTTGTCGACGAGAAACCGCTCCTGCGCGCCGGAGACTTCGAGCATGAACGACTCGATCGCGGCGCGGTGCGATCGCACCACATGGCGGCTGTAGTTGGGAATGGCGATGGCGGCCAGAATGGCGATGATCGCCACGGCGATCATTAGCTCGACCAGCGTGAAGCCGCGCGCGGGCGCGCCACGGCCCGGCATGGCGCCCGCCGTGTCTGTGCCTGATCCGATTTGACCCTTGACCCGAAACGGCGGCTTGACCGAGCCGCCGTGTCGCACTGCCGGGCTTCTATGTCCCATGCTCGCGCTCCGTACCAATTATGTTCCGGATGACCGATTTCCGGAGGTTATGGCGCGGAGTGTAAGTCACCGCCTTTTAAGTGGGTAAAGAAATTCTGATGACAGTGAGCCTGCGTTGCGGCAATCCCACAATCGGGGGCTTGTCTGAACCGCCGTGTACAGCTTTGACAGCACGCGGACGTTAACCGAGCTTTCTGCCCGTCAGCTATCGACGTGACGACTTTGGCACAGCGTCATACGAGGCACCGGCCGGCCCGCCTGAGCGCGGCTGTGCAACAATCGTTACAACCACGAATCCGGAGTGCCCATGCCGTCCGACAGCCCCACCCATCCGCCGCAACCTACCGAGGCCGATTCCACGCCGCCGCCCCAGGACCTCGACGCGCTGCTGGCCTTGCTCCGCGCCAGCTTCCCGACCCTGAGCACGCAGTTCCAGAGCGGCGCGCGCTATCTGCTCGACCACCCGCAGGACGTGCCGGTGCTGTCCATGCGCAAGATCGCCGCCAGCGCCGGCGTGCAGCCCGCCACGCTGGTCCGGCTGTCGCAGCACCTTGGCTTCGAAGGCTGGCAGGGCCTGCGCGAACTCTTTGTCGATGCGCTGCGCGGCGGCAGCCAGCCCTATGCGCGCCGCGCGCGCAAGGTGGTGCGCGAAAGCAGCGCCAGCCGCATGCTGGGCGAGATGCTCGACGCGCAGCACCACAATCTCGACCTGATCGCCGCCAACAACGACAAGACGCTGCAGCAGGCGGCGGAGTTGCTGTCGCACGCGCAGAACGTCCATGTGGCAGGGTTTCGCTCGTGCTTCCCGATCGCGTTCACCTTCCACTATGTCTACCGGCTGTTCCGCAGCTCAGTGCAGCTGATCCGCGCCGATGCCGGCACGCTGGAAATGGAGCTGCGCGGGCTGGCGCCCAGGGACGCCGTGGTGGTGGCCAGCTTTGCCCCGTATTCGCAGGAAAGCATCCGCGTGGCGGCGGCCGCGCGCGAGTGCGGCTGCAAGGTGATCGCGCTGACCGACAGCACCGTGGCGCCGATCGCCCTGGCGGCGGACTGCACGCTGCTGTTCTCGGTCGAGAGCCCGTCGTTCTTCCCGTCGATCACGGCCGGCGTGGCCGTGGTCGAGGCGCTGGTCGAACAACTGCTGGCGCGCAAGGGCAAGGGCGCGATCCGCGCGCTCGAGCAGGCCGAGGGCGAGTTGCACCGCACCGGCGCCTACGTGCCCGCCGGCCGCGGCTGATGGAGATGGCTGAGGGGGACGGCTGAAGGAAATTATTCGAAGGCCTCGTCGCTGGGGCTGGCGTAGGCCTTCTTCAGCGGCTCGCTCATCGGCAGCTCGAAATTGACCTGCTTGGGCGGCACCGGCGCGGCAAACCACTTGTTGTAGAGCTTGTTGATCTCGCCGCTGCGGATCAGCCCGCTGATGGCGCCGTCGACCACCTGCTTGAAGCCGGGATCGTCCTTGCGCAGCATGAACGCATAGGCCTCGAACGACTGCGGCGTGCCCACCACGGCCCACTCGGCGGGGTTGGGCGCCAGCGTGCGCGCGCCCGACAGCAGCACGTCGTCCATCATGAACGCCGCCACGCGGCCGGATTGCAGGATCAGGAACGACTCGCCATAGTCCTTGGCGCTCTGGATGGTGATGTTGGCGTGCTTCTCGTCGTTGAGCCGGCGCAGGATGCGCTCCGACGTGGTGCCGGCATTGGTCACGACCGCCTTGCCCGAGAGGTCGCCGAAGTCGCGCACCGGGCTGCCTTTCTTCACCAGCAACCGCGTGCCGGCGACGAAGAACGTGGTCGAGAACGCCACCTGCTGCTGGCGCGATTTCAGGTTGGTGGTGACGCCGCACTCCAGGTCGACGGTCCCGTTCTGCACCAGCGAGATCCGGTTCTGCGAGGTCACCGGCACCATGCGCACCTGCAGCGCCGGCACGCCGGTCTCGCGCTTGACCGCATCGATCACCCGGTCGCAGATGTCCTGCGAGAAGCCGATCACCTTCTGGTTGGCGTCGTAGTACGAGAACGGGATCGACGAGGTGCGATGGCCGATGGCGATCGAGCCTGACGACTTGATCTTGCCGAGGGTCGGGCTGGCGGCAACGTCGGCGGCATGCGCCGTGCCGGCCGCACCGCTGCAGAGCACCAGCGCCGCGGCGGCAGCCGCTGCGGCCGTGGACCGGCGCGGGGTCGATGAACCGTCGCACGGACGCGTGACTTCTGCTGCTTTCATACAGGCTCTCCTTGGATGCGTGGGTAGCTTGGTTGTCGGGGTGGCGGTCGGCGATGCGCCATCACATCGCCAATGCTAGGCAACCAGCAACAATTGTTCCATCATGGATAACCATGAAACATATGTATTTTTCACCGGCGTGGTGAAACGGCTATTGGCACAGTGGAAGGATGTGCGCGAACGCGGGGCATCGGCGCGCCAGGCTTGTGCGGCGCAGCAGAGGAACGAACAAAGGAGGCGGGGGAATCCGGCGCGGAACCGCGCCGGGAGGTGGGGGACGAAGAGGCGCGCGGACGCCGCGCCTGGCGCGGCCTTCCGCGGCGCAACCGGCTTAGCGGATGCACTTCTCCTGGTACGCCTGCTGCAGCGACTTGCGCGGCCGCTCGCGTTCCAGCTCGGGCACCTGCCGCCCTTGCGCGGTCTCGATGGTCGAGTCGGTGGTGCGGTACTCGCGCTTGGGCGCGGTGGCGATCTGGGCGGCGAGCTCACGGCATTCCGCCGACTCGATGCTGGCCGGCGTCGCGGCCGGATCGGGGCGGTAGGGCGTAGTGCCCTCCTGGACTGCCTCGTTGATGGCGGCGGCGGCGGCGGCCTGGCCGTCCTGCTTCTGCGCGTGGGCGCTGCAAGCCACGGCAAGGGTGGCAATTGCGGCTACGCGGATCAGGGTGAGCTGGCGGCTCGGCATGGTGGCTCCTCGGCAGATGTGCTGGTTGATTTGCTGAAGTCGCCAGCTTAAACGTTCGCGGCTCGTCTGGCACTAGCGGCATCTGCGGCACTTCCGGCATTTGTTGCCGGCGCCGGCCGCGGCGTGCGCTGCGCTAGCGCCCGCGGTGCTCGCCTTCCTCCTCGAGCTGCCAGTCGCGCCGCATCACCACATAGGTAAACGACGCGGACCAGCCGATCAGGATCAGGCCCACCAGCGGCTCGATGGTCGCGATCAGCCGGGTCGCGCCGACCGGGTAGAGGTCGCCCAGGCTCTGGGTGGTGAAGGTCTCCAGCGCAAAGTAGGCATAGACCAGCAGCGACGGCTGGCCGTGGCGGGTCGGCATGCCGGGCGCGGTCGATCCCGCCAGCCAGCCGAGGCCGAGCACGTTGTCGGCAAACCAGAAGCCGAACGCGAACACCATCGCTTCCAGGCAGTGGACCAGGATGATGCAGACGATCAGCACACCGATATTGACGCGCCCGCTCCAGCGCCGCGGATGCAGCGACGACAGCACGCGCAGGGCTTCGTAGTGAATGCCCACCACGGTCACGGTCAGCACCGCGGCGCACAGCAGGGCCAGCAAAAAATTCTCGGCAGAGTTTTCCATGCGCAACCGGCGTCCGGCTCCTGGCGGGCAAAAAAGGACGGCCTCCAACATAACATCGGAAGGCGCGTGGGAAAACCAGCAGTACTGGCACCGGCCGCCAGCCGGCAGCGGGCATGCCCGCCACGCGGGCCATGCACTATGCTGGAAATCCCACCATCCCCAAGCGGAGGCCGACGTGCGTAAATCCATCCCGATCCTAGCGGCGCTGGTGCTGTGCGGCGCCAGCGGCCTGGCACTCGCCCACAACTGCCCCAACGAGATCAAGACCATCGACGCCAAGCTCTCGACCAAGCCAGCGCTGTCGCCAGAAGATGCCGCCAAGGTGGCCAAGCTGCGTGCCGACGGCGCGACCTACCACAAGGCCGGCAAGCATGACGAAGCGATGAAGTCGCTGCTCGAGGCCAAGAAGATACTTGGCATCTGAAGCGGCGCACTGCACAAGAAAGAGCCGCCGCGTACCCCGCGCGGCGGCTTTGGCTTTGCTGCGGCCCAGGGTGGGCGCCCCCGCCGATGTGGGTCAGGAGCCCGACCCGACCTGCTGGATCACGCCATTGGGCGCCACCAGATAATACTCGGCGCCAACCCCTACCCAGCGCGTGCCCTTGCGCGGCGCCGGCAGGTTGTATTGCTTGTAATTGTCGATCACATACTGGCGGTCCCTGAACTCGGTCGGCAGGCGATCGCCCTTCTTCCATTGCTGCACCTGCATATACGGCGAGCTTTGCGGGGCTGGCGGCGGCGCTGACGCCGCGGGTTCCGTCATCGGCCGGGTGGTCGGGCCACTGCCTTGCGCCATGGCAAACGGCGCCGCCAGCACGCTTGCCGCCAGCAGCAGAACCGGCATCGCTTTCTTGGTATTCATCGTGATCTCCTTGCGTACGGAAAACCGAACTGCCGGAGGATCCGGACAGCATCTACCAGATTAGTCACAAAAGCGGGAAACCGTGGCAACCGTGGCCCGGCAGCCACGTCCCGTCACGTCCCGTCACGTCCCGAACGTTCACAATTGTTTGCCCGGAAGCAGCAGGCACCATGCGCCGCGTACCGCGGTGGTGGCTAGAATGAGACCTGACGGAAACACTCAGCAAGCCGCGGCAAGCGCCGCGCCTGCCCGGGCGCGCATGCGCCCCATAATGTTCCCTGGCCATGCTCCCTCAGGCCACGCGATGCCGCGACGCATGCGCGGCATCGCCGGGGGCTTGCAACCCACCCCTGCCAGAGAACAACAAGAACAGGGGACTCTCGTGTTGCAAGACGCTGGTCGATTCCTGGCACTGGTCAATCCCGCCATCGCCATCGCATTCTCGCTGTGCTTCGTGCTCGCCTGGCGCTATGAGCGCACCCGGCACTACCTGTTGCTGCCGGCTGCCGCGTACGGCATGTACGCGATCGCCATCACCCTGCAGATCGTCTGGCCACCGCGCCCCGGCGGCGGACAGGCCACGGTGACCGGCATGCTGTACCTGGGCAGCGGCGTGCTGTTGCTGCGCGGCATGCTGGGGCGCTTCGGTGCGCGGGTCGATACCTGCGCGCAGGTGGCATTGCCGCTCGCGCTGCTCGGCGCGATCGCGTGGTTCGACCTGGTGCAGCCGCGGCTGGTGGCGCGCATCTACATCCTGAACGTCGGCATCGCCATGATCCTGCTGCTGGGCATGCCGACACTGTCACGGCTGCGCACCGGGCGCCTGGCGGACCGCATGCTGTTCTGGGTTTACCTGCTGTTCGCTCTGCATTTCCTGCCGCGCACCGTACTGACCGTGGTGCCGGCCGCATCGCACGATCCAGCCACCTTTATCCAAACGGCCTACTGGCTGTGGCTGCAGGCCACGCTGGCGCTGCTGCTGATGGCGCTGGCCCTGGCGTTGCTGGCCGCAACGGTGCAGGACATCATCGTCGGCCTGCGGCACGAGCGCGACACCGACCCGCTGACGCTGCTGCATACCCGCCGCGGCCTGGCCGCGCTCGCCATGCAGCAGATCCCGCCGCCGCCCGGGCAGCCGCTCAGCCTGCTGGTGTGCGACCTCGACTTCTTCAAGTTCATCAACGACAACTACGGCCACAGCGCCGGCGACGCGGTGCTGGCGCAGTTCGGCCAGATCATCGCCGGCGGCATTCGCCGGCGCGATATCGCGGCGCGGCTGGGCGGCGAGGAGTTTGTCGTGCTGCTGCCCGATACCGCGCCCGACGCCGCGCTGCAACTGGCCGAGCGCCTGCGCCATACGCTCGAACACACGCCGATGACGGTACTGCCCGGCGTGCACCGCGTGACCGCAAGCTTCGGCGTGGCGACGCTGCGGCCCGGCGAAGACCTGGACACGCTGCTGATGCGTGCCGACCACGTGCTATACGCGGCCAAGAGCCGCGGCCGCAATTGCGTCGCCTGGGAGCGGGACGAAGCCCTGCAGGCGCTCGGCGCTCTAGCTTGAAGCACGGCTACAGGCAAATCACCTCGATACACCGGAGAAGCTGCGACAGTCGAGCTCGCCCATGCGGCCCCGACGCCGATGGCGATCGCCGCTGCGATCCATTGACGCTTCATTTTCATCCGCGATCGAGATCCGGATCATGGCGAGAAGCGCGAATTGCGCTGGCCAGGAAAGCAGGCATCCAGTATCAGACGGAGATCGCCGATGCTGTCCTGCGCCGCCTGCACCGCCCACGCAGCGCCAGCCTCCAGTTCGCGGCACAGCTCCGCCGCGTCGCGCGCGGCATCGATGTTCGCCAGCGCGCCGCGCATGCGATGCGCGTGCGTCTGTACCGCGCCCAGGTCGCCGCTGGTGGCAGCGGCAAGCAAGGCATCGAGGTCGGCATGCACGCGCTGCGACAGCAGCGCGGCGCTGGCATCGGCGTCGTCGCTGGCAAGCGGCGACGTCTGCGCGCCCTTTGGCGCCACCTCTTGCAAGCACACCGCCAGCGCTTGCAGCAGCACCGGCTTGACGAGGCAGCGGTCCATGCCAGCGGCGTGGCAGCGACCGGCTTCACCATCGCCCGCGTTGGCGGTCAGCGCGACGATGCGCACCCGGTTACCTGCCGCGCGCAGCCGGCGGCTGAGCGTGTAGCCATCCATGACCGGCATCTGCACATCGGTCAGCACGACGTCGAAGGTCCCTGATGTGCAGGCCGCCAGCCCCTGCGCGCCGTCGCTCGCCAGTTGCACCGAACAGCCAAGCCGCTCCAGCTGGCCACGCAGCAGTTCCCGGTTGTGCGGATGATCCTCCACGACCAGCACGCGCAGCCCGAGCTGCGGCAGCGTCGGCATCGCTGGCGCCGTATCGGCGCGGGCGGCGCCAGCAGGCGGCGGTCGTGATGCGGTGGCCTGCAACTGCAGCGCCACGGTAAAGCGGCTGCCCTCGCCCGATGTGCTCTCGACAGTGATGTCGCCGCCCATCAGCCTGGCCAGGTGCCTGCAGACGGCCAGCCCGAGCCCGGCGCCGCCGTGCCCGTCCGCGCGCGGTACATCGCCCTGCGTGAAGGGCTCGAACAGGTGCGGAAGCAGCGCGCCATCGATGCCCGGGCCGGTGTCGGCCACTTCCAGCATCAACCTGACCTGCTCCGCCAAGGGCTGCGGTTCCTGCCACATGCGCAGCGTGACGCGCCCTTGCGCGGTGAACTTGATCGCATTGCGCAACAGGTTGGCCAGCACTTGCCGCACGCGCAGCGGATCGCCCAGCAGCCACGGCACGCCCGGCCGCAGGTCGCAGTCCAGGGCCACACCCTTGCGCATGGCCAGCGGCTCCTGCGCGCGCGCCACGGCTTTGGCCAGCGCCACCGGGTCGAACGGCACCGCGTCCAGCCTGATCTGTCCGGCTTCGATGCGCGAGAAGTCGAGCAGGTCGTCGAGCATCTGCAGCAGCACGCGCGACGACGCGGTGATGGTCGCCACCTGCTGGCGCTGCGCCGCACCCAGCTCGGTCATCGACAGCAGTTCCAGCGTGCCGAGCATGCCATACAGCGGCGTGCGGATCTCGTGGCTCATCGCGGCCAGCAGGCGCGGGTTGGCGGGGCGGGCCGCGTCGGCCGGCGCGGGGCCCGCGCTGTCGTCGTTCGTCGTCATGGCATTGTCCGGAGCTGCATGCCTGCCTGAAGCTGGCGGAAATATGCCAAGCATAGCCACGCGGCGCCGCGGGCGCATGGAATTCGGTTTGCGCATGGCGGCAGGTGCTCAGATCCGCATACGAATGTGTCCGCATGACGTCACATGCGGATCTTGCCGCGCCGGGGATGGCGCGGCACCTGAAGACTCAGGTCGTGCCCAGCCGGTCGCGCGTGCGCCGGGCTACATCCTTCGCCCACGGGAACGCATCCCAGTAGCGGCGCGCAAACTGCTCGATCTCGTCGCGCTGCTTCAACGACAGGCCGATCATGTCGAGTCCCTCCAGGAACATGCGGCGATGCCGCGCCGACAGCTCGAACGGGAAGTCGCCTACCGGCGTGCGCACCTGCATGGCTTCGACTTCGATGCGAAGCTCATTAACGCTGTCGGCATCGACCGCGTCCATCAGCCGCTCGATCACCCCGCGCGGCAGCATCACCAGCAGCAGCCGGTTGTTCATCGCATTCGAGTAGAAGATCTCGCCGAAGCTGGGCGCGATCACTGCGCGGATGCCGAGCTGCTGCAGGCCCCATACGGCATGCTCGCGGCTGGAGCCGCAGCCGAAGTTGGCGCCGCCCACCAGGATGCTGGTGCCGGCGTACTCCGGCCGGTTCAGCACGAAATCAGGCCGTCGCGCGCCGGTGGCGTCGAAGCGGTGGTCATAGAGAATGCCTTCAGCCAGGCCCGACTTGTCGATGCCGCGCAGGAACTGCTTGGGAATGATCTGGTCGGTGTCGAGGTTTTCGAAACGGATCGCGGCGGCTTTGCCGGTGAGGCAGGAAAGTTCAGGCATGGGACAGCTCCAGCTTGCGGACGTCGGTGATCGCGCCGGTAATGGCCGCCGCGGCAGCCATGGCCGGACTCATCAGGTGGGTGATGGCACCCCGCCCCTGCCGGCCTTCGAAATTGCGGTTGGTGGTGGAGGCGCAGCGCACGCCGTCGGCGAGCACGTCGTCGTTCATGGCCAGGCACATCGAGCAGCCGGGCTGGCGCCATTCGAACCCCGCCGCGATGAGGATGCCAGCCAGCCCTTCGCGCTCGGCCTGTGCCTTCACCGCGCCCGATCCCGGCACGACCATCGCACGCACTCCCGCGGCGACGGTCTTGCCGCGCACCACGCCGGCGACCGCGCGCAGGTCTTCGATGCGGCCGTTGGTGCATGAGCCGATGAAGACGTGCTGGATCGGCGTGCCGGCCAGCATCGCGCCCGGCTGCAGGTGCGTGTAGGCCAGCGCGCGCTCGACCGAGCGCTGCTCCGCTTCGTCGATCTGGTCTTCCGGGAACGGAACCTGGCCCGATACCGGCAACACCTGGTCGGGGCTGGTGCCCCAGGTCACGTGCGGCTCGACCTGGCTGGCATCGAACACGTATTCCATGTCGAACCGCGCGCTGGCATCGCTGTGCAGCGTCTGCCAGTACTGCAGCGCGGCGTCGCGCCAGGCGCCACCGTCATCGCCACCAATATCCGGCGCGCGGCGCAGCACGTATTCGATGGCGGCCTCGTCCGGCGCGATCAGCGCGCCGCGCGCGGCGGCCTCGACCGTCATGTTGCACAGCGTGAAGCGGGCTTCGATGCTCAGGTCGCGGATGGCCGAGCCACAGTACTCGACTACGTAGCCACGCGCACCCTGCGCGCCGATCGCGCCGATGATGCGCAGGATCAGGTCCTTGGCGGTGGTGCCGAGCGGCAGCTTGCCGTCCACGCGGATACGCATGGTCTTTGCCATCCGATAGACCAGCGTCTGCGTGGCCAGCACGTGCTCGACCTCTGACGTGCCGATGCCGAAACCCAGCGCGCCGAGCGCACCGTACGTGGTGGTGTGGCTGTCGCCGCAGATCACCACCGTGCCCGGGCGGATCATGCCGTGCTCGGGCGCCACCACATGCTCGATGCCCTGCAGCGTGTCGTTGGTATCGAACAGCGGGATCGCGTGACGCTCGCAGTTGGCGTGCAGGTTGGTGGCCTGCAGCGCCGACGCCGGATCGGCGATCACGCGGATCGCGCCAGGGTGTGTGGGAATGATATGGCTGACCACGGCCACGTTCTGCCCCGGCACCAGCACGCCGCGCGCCTGCTCATGCAGGCCGGCGAAGGCCTGCGGGCTGGTGTATTCGTTCATCAGGTGCAGGTCGCAATACAACAGCACGTTGTCGTCGTCGATCCTGGCGACGGTATGGGAATCGACCAGCTTCTGGTACAGGGTGCGGGGTGTCATGGCACGAGCCTTGGAAACGGTATGACGGTCATTCCGCGGTGATGCCGCGCTGCCTGATCAGGTTGGCCCACACGGGCATTTCTTTCTCCAGCCGCTGCCGGGCGGCCGCGGGCGTGGTCGGCGTCGGCTCGAAGCCTTCCTTGAGCATCCGGTCTCGCGTGGCCGGCGTCGCGAGCGCGGCATTCAGCGCGGTGTTCAGCTTGTCGATGACCGACGTGGGCGTGCCCGTGGGCGCGAACACCATGAACCAGGTTTCGAAGTTGTAGCCCGGCAAACCGGCCTCCGCCGCCGTCGGCACGTTCGGCAGCTGGGCGGAGCGCTTCGAACCGGTCACGGCCAGCGCCTTGAGCTTGCCGCCCTGCACATGCTGCTGGGCCGCGGACACCACCGGGAAGCTCATGTCGACCTGGCCGGCAATGGTGTCGACCAGCGCCGGGCCACCGCCGCGATACGGCACGTGGACGATCGACACGTTGGCCACCGACTTGAACAGCTCCGCCGACATATGGAAGGTGCTGCCATTGCCGGCCGAGCCGTAGGTCAGCTTGCCCGGCTGGGCCTTCGCCGCGGCGATCAGCTCCGGCAGCGTCTTCGCCGGGATGTTGTTGTTGACCACCAGCACGTGCTGCGAGCTTGCGACCATGCCGATCGGCGCGAGATCCTTCAGCGTGTCATACGGCATGCGCGGGAACAGGCCGGGGTTGATGGCCAGCGACACCGTCTGCAACCCGACGGTGTAGCCATCGGCGGGCGCCTTGGCGACCGCGTCGACGCCGATGTTGCCGCCGGCGCCGGCGCGGTTCTCCACCACGATGGTGCCGCCGAGGCTCTTGGCCCAGGCATCGGCGACCAGGCGGGCGGCGATGTCGGCGCTGCCGCCGGGGGCATACGGCACGATCAGGCGGACCGGGCGCTGGGGATAGGACTGGGCGGCGGCGGTGCCAGCGGTGGCGGCGAAAGCCGCGGCACAGGCCAGCAAGGCAGTCAGGCGGACAAGTTTCACGGGCGTCTCCTGTGGGATGAATTGTTGTGGAAACGATCGTATCATTGCCCCGGAGATACATAATTCATACTCCGTTACTTCTTTAGTTCCTGTAATTCAGCAATGGACAACTTCTCCGACCTGGCCTTTTTCCAGTGCATCAACAAGCACGGCAGCCTGGCCGCGGCGGCGCAGGAGCTGGGCGTAACGCCGCCCGCGGTCAGCAAGCGGCTGGCCGCGCTGGAAGCGCGGCTGGGCGTGCGGCTGCTGCACCGGACCACGCGGCGCATCAGCCTGACGCCGGAGGGCGAAAGCTACCTGGTCGAAGGCGCGCGCATCCTGGCGGAAATGGAAGCGCTGGAACGCGCCATCGCCGGCAGCAGCAGCACGCCGCACGGCCTGCTGAAGATCGGCGCGACGCTGGGTTTCGGCCGCCGCCATATCGCGCCGGCGCTGTCGGCATTCGCGCGCGCGTTTCCCAGGATCGAGGTGCAGCTGCACCTGAGCGACCGGCCGCTCAACCTGGTCGAACAGGGCCTGGACGCGCTGATCCATTTCGGCGAACTGCCCGACGTGCGGCTCACCGCGCGGCTGCTCGCCAACAACCGCCGCCTGCTGTGCGCCGCGCCGTCCTACCTGCAGGCCGCCGGCGAGCCGGCGAATCCGCGCGAGCTGGCACGGCACAACTGCATCTTTATCCGCGAGGCCGACGAGACCTTTGGCACCTGGCACCTGCGCAACGGCGCGCACCAGGAAACGGTCAAGGTGCGTGGCACCATGAGCACCAACGACGGCGAATCGGCGCTGGCGTGGGCGCTCGACGGGCAAGGGCTGTTGGTGCGCTCCGAATGGGACGTGGCCGGGCACCTGCGCAGCGGCGCGCTGCGCCGCGTGCTGCCGCAGTGGCAGCTGGCGCCGGCGGACATCTACCTGGTGTTCCCGGCGCGCAACCACCGGCCCGACAAGGTGCGGGCGCTGGTGGATTTCATGCTGGAGCGGTTTGCCGGCCACCGCGCCCGCGGGCCGGGAGGCGCGTGGTAGCGCGTGGTAGCGCGACTACCGGCTGAAAGCACCGCTGCGCCCCCGCTCAGCAGGGACCCCGGTGCGGGGTCTCGTCACGGCGCGGCCTTATCCGGCGAACCGGTAGCCCAGCCCCACTTCGGTCAGCAGGTGGGCTGGCTGCGCCGGGTCCGCTTCAAGCTTGTGCCGCAGGTGTCCCATGTAGACGCGCAGGTACTGGCTGCTTTCCGAATGCGCGGGTCCCCATACCTCGCGCAGCAGTTCGCGGTGCGTCATGACCTTGCCACGATGCGCGATCAGCACGGCCAGCAGCCGGTACTCGATCGGCGTCAGGTGCACCGCCTGCCCGCCGCGCGTGACCACGCGGTTGGCGAGGTCGACCTGGATATCGCCGAACGCGACCTGGATGGAACCCTGCGCGTTGGCGCGGGCATGCCGGCGCAGCAGCACGCGCAGCCGCGCCACCAGCTCGGCGACGCCGAAGGGCTTGGTCAGGTAGTCGTCGGCCCCCGCATCCAGCGCGCCGACCTTGTCGGCTTCGCCGCTGCGCGCGGACAGCACCAGGATCGGCACGGCGGTCCATGTGCGCACCTCGCCGATCAGCTTGAGCCCGTCGCCGTCCGGCAGGCCCAGGTCGAGGATGACCAGGTCCGGCTGCCGCGTGCCGGCCTCGACCAGGCCGCGCTTGAGTGACTCGGCCTCGTGCACCGTGCAGCCCTCGGCCTCCAGCGTCAGGCGGACGAAGCGGCGGATATGCGGTTCGTCCTCGACGAGCAGGATCGTGGGCGAAAAATCGAACGGCATCTATGCCTCTCCTTGCTTGGTTGGCGACGGCCCGGGCGGCTCAGGCAGAGCGGCCGGCTCGGGCTCGATGGTTGGCGGGTTGCCGCGCGGCAACGCGATCGTGAAGCGCGCGCCGGTGCTGTCGTCGGGGCGCGCTTGCTGACCCTGCCGCTGCGCCGGTTCCACCCAGATGCGGCCGCCATGCGCCTGCATGATGGCCTCGCATACGGCCAGGCCCAAGCCGACGCCGGCGGTCGCGGACTCGCGTTCGCCGCGCGTGAATTTCTCGAATATCTGCCGCTCCCTGCCCCGGGGCACGCCTGGGCCGTCGTCCTCGACCACGACCCGGACCTCGCCGCCCGCAGCCATGGCCGACAACCGGATTTCGGTGCCTGGCGGCGTGTACTTGGCGGCATTCTCCAGCAGGTTGCACAGCACGCGCTCGACCAGCACGGCATCGCACTCCACCAGCGGCACTTGCGACAGGTCGGCCACAACTACGCGGTGACGCGCCAGCGCGTCGCGCATCGCGGCCAGGCTCGCGCCGACCAGTTCCTCGATCGACTGCCATTCCTGCCTGATGCGCACGTCGCGGCCCTGCAGCCTGGCCATGTCGAGCAGGTTCACCACCATGGTCCGCATGCGGCGCGCCTGCTCCAGCATCGCGGCGACGGTTTCGTCCAGTGGCGGGGCCAGCGGCGGCATGCCGCGCTGCATGGTTTCCGCCATGCCGATCAGGCTGGTCAGCGGCGTGCGCAGGTCATGCGAGACCGCGGCCAGCAGCGAGCTGCGCAGGCGCTCCGACTCCATCGACAACAGCGCCTGCTGCGCCACCTCGACATAGTGCAGCCGCTCGATCGCGATCGCGATCAGCGTGCAGAACACGTCGGCCTGGCGGCGCAACGCGGGCTGTGCGAACGCGTGCGGCACCGCGGGCTCTACGGCGAGCACGCCGCGGGTGCGCATCGGCGCCTTCAGCGGCAGGTACAGCACCGTGCTGCCCGGCAGCGTGTCGGTGCCGGTGCCGGCGGGCTGGCCATGGTGGAAGACCCATTCGGCCAGCACGCGGTCGATCGAGTCGGTGTGCCCGGCGCTGTTGTCCGTGCTGCGCGCCGGGCTGGCATCCGACACCGGCGGCAGCAGCCGCCCGTCCGCAGAGACCAGGAAGAAGGCCGAACTGGCATCGAAGGCGGCGCGCAGGAAGCGGCTGCCGATCGCGACGATCTGTTCGGGCTGCAATGCCGCCGACAGCTCACGCGCCAGTTCATACAGCGTGCGCGCATCCTCTTCGCGCTGCACCGCCAGCCGTGCCTGCTCGCGCAGCCCGGCGGTAAGCTGGCCGATCACCAGCCCGACCGACAGCAGCACCAGGAAGGTCAGCAGGTACTGCACGTCGCTGACGGCGAACGACAGCCGCGGCGGCACGAAGAAGAAATCGAACGCCGCCACCGCCAGCACCGACGCCAGCGCCGCCGGCCCGCGGCCATGGCGCAGCGCCACGCCAACCACCGCCACCAGGAACAGCATGACGATGTTGACCACGTCGAACCACGGCAGCGCCAGCGCCGACAGCAGCGTCGCGCCCGCGCACCACACCACGGCCCAGGCGTAGTCCTTGCGCCTCTCGCCATCGGGGCTTGCCGCAGCTTCCGTGCCGTCGGCGCCGTGGCGCGGACGCAGATCGGCGCGCGTCATGTCGGCGGCCACGCGGATGATATCGATCTCTGGGCAGCCGCGCGCCAGCGCATCGGCAAAGCTGGCGCGGCGGCTGGCCAGCCAGCCCGGTCCGCTGACGAACGGCGACAGTGCCAGGCCCAGCAGCGCGCGCGCGCGCTCCACCACCGAGCCGCCGCGGCGCCAGTCCGCCGGCGCGCGGCCGAGCACGACCTTGGTCAGGTTATGGCGCCGCACGTAGCGCGCAATCGCCAGCACCATGTCGTTGCCGGCCAGTGTTTCGGTCCGCGCGCCCAGTTCCTCGGCGAGACGCATCGCCGCCTGCAGGCGCAGCCGCGCGGCATCGGAAAGGGGTGCGAGCCGGGGCGTCGCCACGGTCACCACGTGCCAGTCGCAATCGAGCTGCCCGGCTAGCCGGCGCGCGCTGCGCACCACCTGCTCCGCATCGTCGCCGCTGCCGATGCAGGCAAGCACCGCCTCGCGCGTGCGCCAGACCGCCTGCACGGCTTCGGACTGGCGCCAGGCGCGCACATCGTCGTCGATGCGGTCCGCGGTGCGGCGCAGCGCCAGTTCGCGCAACGCGATCAGGTTGCCCTTGCGGAAGAAGTTGCGCGACGCGTGCCGCGCCTGCTCGGGCAGGTAGACCTTGCCCTCTTTCAGCCGGCGCAGCAGTTCATCGGCCGGCAGGTCGACCAGCACGACCTCGTCGGCGCCGTCGAAGACCGTGTCGGGCACGGTCTCCCACACGCGGATGCCGGTGATGCCGCCGACGGCCTCGTTGAGGCTCTCGAGGTGCTGCACGTTGACCGTGGTCCACACGTCGATGCCGGCCGCCTGCAGCTCCTGGATGTCCTGCCAGCGCTTGGGATGGCGGCTGCCCGGTGCGTTGGCGTGCGCCAGTTCATCGACCAGCACCAGCGCGGGATGGCGGGCCAGCGCCGCGTCGAGGTCGAACTCGCTCAGCACGCGCTCGCGGTACGGCACGGCTTTCATCGGCAGGCGCCCGATGCCGTCGACCAGCGCTTCGGTTTCCGCGCGGCCGTGGGTCTCGACCACGCCGATGACAACGTCGACGCCGTGCGCCGCCGCCGCGCGCGCCGCGGCAAGCATGGCAAAGGTCTTGCCTACGCCCGCCGATGCGCCGAAGTAGACCCTGAGCTTGCCGCGCGCGGCCCGCGCCGTTTCGGCCTGCACCTGCCTGAGCAGGTCATCGGGATCGGGGCGTGCACCGGCGGCGCGGAGTTCGGTATCAGTCATGGGAAAGTTCGCGCCCCATGCTAGCAGAACCGCCGCCTGTCCGACGCACGGCCACGGCACACGGCTGGCGCCGGCGCGGGGACGGCGGCGGCGATCAAATACGGACGACCCCGATCACGGCTGGCATCCTTGAGTGAGTCCCGGCAAGCTTATCGATGGGGCCGTAAAAACCGGATAGAAAGTAAGCAGACCGGCATAAAGAACATATAAAGATCGCATGACGTATTGCGAGATTTCCATTATTTGACTATCTTCGAATAATGGAAACAGACAAAGCCCTCGAAGCGCTTGCCGCGCTTGCGCACGCCATCCGCCTGGCCGTATTCCGCTTGCTCGTGCAGGCTGGTCCTGAAGGGCTGCCCGCGGGGCGCATCGCGGAACTCATGGAGATGCCGCCCTCGTCGCTGTCCTTTCACCTGAAGGAGTTGCACCGCGCAGGCCTGCTCGCCAGCCGCCAGGAAGGCCGTTCCATCATCTACGTGGCTCAATTCGAGACCATGAATGCCCTGCTGGGCTACCTCACGGACAACTGCTGTGGCGGCAATCCGTGCTCTCCCATATCCAGTTGTTCCTTCGCCTCAGAGTCCTAAGACCGCCGGAGGATCCAATGACCACGGACTTGATCAACGTCGTGCCGGCGGTACTCGATACCCCGGATCTGCGGAAGCTCGAACCACCACGCGTCAGTACCCACCCGCCGCGCATCCTGTTGCTCTATGGCTCATTGCGCGAGACGTCATACAGCCGGCTGCTCGTACTCGAAGCCGAACGAATCCTGAATCACTTCGGCGCCGAGACGCGGATCTTCGATCCGCACGGGCTGCCGATGTGCGACAGTGTCCCGGCAGATCACCCCAAAGTCGTCGAACTCCGCCAGCTCTCCCAATGGTCGGAAGGACAGGTCTGGTGCAGTCCCGAGCGGCACGGCACGCTGACGGCTGTTTTCAAGAACCAGATCGACTGGCTGCCGCTGGAGATGGGAGCCATTCGACCGACGCAGGGGCGCACACTCGCCGTCATGCAGGTCTGCGGCGGATCGCAGTCGTTCAACGCTGTCAACGCGCTCCGCGTGCTCGGTCGCTGGATGCGGATGGTGACGATTCCGAATCAGTCGTCCGTGGCGAAGGCATACCAGGAGTTCGACGCGGCCGGTCGCATGAAGCCGTCCTCCTACTATGACCGCGTGGTCGACGTCATGGAGGAGCTTTACAAGTTCACCCTGCTGGTGCGCGATCGCAGCGACTACCTCACGGACCGGTATAGCGAGCGCAAGGAATCCGCGCCGGCGAACGCCACCGCGCTCGCGGCGGCAGCCATGAGCCATGAGCGCGAAGCGCAGGTCGGCGACACCGATAGCGGCGAAGTCGAATAGCGAGCGGGCGGGATGGCCATATGACCAGGCGATGGTCCGCACAGAGTTTCATTGACCAAACGCTGCGAATTTGTCGGCGAGATACTCAACAAACAACCGGATTCGCGACGATAGCTGATGTCTCTGTTGATAAACCGCATAGATGTTTGCTTCTGGTGTTACATACTGCGGCAGCACCTGCACCAGTCTTCCGCTGCGGAGATAGCGGTCTACATCCCATTCGGCGCGGAGCACGATGCCGTGTCCCTCCAACGCCCAGTTCACGGCGATCTCGCCATCGTTGGTCGTCAGGTTGCCGCGCACGTGGATAGCCTCGGTGCGCGCCTTGGTTCCCTTAACCGCCGAGAGTCGCCAGACGCCATAGGCATCGCTACCCTGACGGATGCCAATGCAGTTGTGACGCGGTAGGTCCGCCGGTACCTGGGGCGTGCCGTGCTCGCGCAGGTAACTGGGCGAAGCCACCAGCAAACGGCGATTCGGCGCCAATTTCCGCGCTACGATGCGGGCGTCTGGCGGCTCGCCGAACCGCACGCAAACATCGAACGCCTCTTCCGTCAGTGGCGGTGGGTCAGCTGACAACTGCAGTTGCACATCCACATCGGGATACATCCGGCTGTAGTCGGAGATGACCGGCGCCACATGCATGCGTCCGAAACCGAGCGTGGCATTGACGCGAAGCAGGCCGCTGGGCCGGCCCTTGGCGCTGGTTAGCAATTGCTCCAAATCGTCCAGTTCACCCAGGATACGACGCGCGTGCTCGAGCAACACCTCGCCTTCCGGGGTCAGACTCATGCGCCGCGTAGTGCGGATTACCAGCGGCATGCCGATACGCGCCTCCATTTGGCCCAATCGCTTGCTGACCGCAGCCGTTGTGATACCGAGGTCGCGTGCGGCGGCGCTGAGGCTGCCCGCCGTAGCGAGGGCGGCGAAGAAGCCCAGCTCTGCGGGCTGGATTGCACTATTGGCCGCCATATTTCACCTTCAACCTAAAGTTAAGAATGGTTTAACTTTAGCCCTGATCCAAAACCTCGTCCACCCACCAGAATTCGTCCAACGCTCTCGGCAGCGGTGAAGCGCACCAAACGGAATTTTTAGACCAGACAGGAGACGAATGATGAAGACGTACAAGATTGCAACCATTCCCGGTGACGGCATTGGTAAGGAAGTCGTACCCGCCGGCCGTGAGGTCATGGAAGCTCTGGCCGCCGCCGGCGCCGACTTTCGCTTCGAGTTCGAGAACTTCGATTGGGGCGGCGACTACTACCGCCAGCATGGCGTGATGATGCCGGCAGATGGCCTTGATGCGCTGCGTGGCAAAGACGCAATCCTATTCGGCTCCGCTGGCGACAACCAGATTCCCGACCACATCACGCTCTGGGGCCTGCGCCTGAAGATCTGCCAGGGCTTTGACCAGTACGCCAACGTACGCCCGACGCGCATCCTGCCCGGCATCGATGGCCCGCTCAAGCGCTGCGCGCCGGAAGACCTGAACTGGGTAATAGTGCGCGAGAACTCGGAAGGCGAATACTCGGGAGTCGGCGGCCGCGTGCACCAGGGCCATCCGATTGAAGCCGCTACTGACGTATCGATGATGACGCGCGTCGGCGTGGAGCGCATTCTGCGCTTCGCGTTCAAGCTTGCCCAGTCGCGCCCGCGCAAGCTGCTGACGGTGATCACCAAATCCAACGCACAACGTCATGCCATGGTCATGTGGGACGAAGTGGCCCTGCAGGTAGCGAAGGACTTTCCCGATGTCACCTGGGACAAGGAACTGGTCGATGCCGCCACCGCCCGCATGGTGAACCGTCCCAAGACGCTCGACACGATCGTCGCGACCAACCTGCACGCCGATATCCTGAGCGACCTGGCTGCCGCGCTGGCCGGCAGCCTGGGCATTGCGCCCACCGGCAACATCGATCCGGAGCGCCGCTATCCGTCAATGTTCGAGCCGATCCACGGGTCCGCGTTCGACATCATGGGCAAGGGCCTGGCCAACCCCGTCGGCACGTTCTGGTCGGTGGTCATGCTGCTGGAGCACCTGGGCGAGAACGCAGCCGCGCAACGCGTGATGGCAGCGATCGAAGCCGTGACCGCCAACCCTGCACTGCATACCGGCGACCTCGGCGGCAAGGCGAAAACGGTCGACGTGACCAAGGCGGTCTGCGACTTCCTGGCTGCGAACAGGCAGCCCAAAGCCGCGTAAGGCGGCCTCTCAGCCTGCGCCTTCTCTTAGCACCTTCGCGGCCCGGTTGCGACCGGGCCGCCGGCAGACGCGCGCGCCGTGCGTGCGCCTGCGCCCTTACGGTCCCCGACAACGGCCAGCAGAGCCTTCGACCGCAAGCGACTCATCTCGAATCAGCAGGAGACAGCAATGATTCAACGGCTATTGGGCAAGCTGTACGTGCAGGTACTGTTCGGCGTGTCAGCCGGCATTGCGCTCGGCGTGTTCTATCCGGACCTCGGCAGCAGCCTCAAGCCATTCGGCGACGTATTTATCAAGCTCATCAAGATGGTCTTTGCGCCGATCATCTTCGCCACCGTGGTACTCGGCATCGCGCGCATGGAGAACATGAAGGAACTGGGGCGCGTGGGCGTGCGCGCGCTGCTCTATTTCGAGATCCTGTCCACGTTTGCTTTGGCCCTTGGCCTGATCGTCGTGAACCTGGTGCAGCCGGGCGCCGGCATGAACGTCGATGCCGCGCACCTTGACACCAAGGCCATCGCCAACTACACGCATGCGGCCGAGAAGCCACACTCGTTCATCGATTTCCTGATGAACATGGTGCCAACGAGCGTAATCGACGCGCTGGCACGTAACGACATCCTCCAGATTCTGGTCTTCGCTACGCTGTTCGGCATTGCACTGTCCCATATCGGACCGCGCGCCAAGCCCGTGATCGAGTTTCTCGATTCGTTCACACACGGCATTTTCTCGGTCGTCGGCATGGTTATGCGCCTGCGCCGCTGGCTGCGAAGCAGTTGGAGGACGCACTCGACGGCAAGATCGTGGATGACCCCGAGGTACTGGCAGAGCCGGCAGAAGCACCATCGCTGGGAGAACGGTTGTCACGAGCCGCTAATGCGCACGCCGGACTGATGCACTGAGGTCGATGACGATGAGAATCAATACCCAAAAAGCCTCAGCACTGTTGCGCCGCATGTTCGACGCCGCCGTCGCCGCTGCGCAGCCATCGCTGACCATGGCGCACCACTTGCCCGAACGTCCGAAAGGACGCACGGTTGTGATCGGTGCCGGCAAGGCATCGGCGGCCATGGCGCGGGCTTTTGAAGCCGCCTGGCCGTGGACGCTGGAGGGTCTCGTAGTCACGCGTTACGGCTATGCCGTGCCATGCGAGCGCATTGAAGTGGTGGAAGCCGCGCATCCGGTGCCCGACATCGCCGGGCATGAAGCCGCGCGCCGCATGCTGGAACTGGTCTCCGGCCTGACCGAAGACGATCTGGTAGTCAGCCTGGTCTCCGGCGGCGGGTCTTCGCTGCTGCCGCTGCCGCTGGCGGGCATTTCGCTCGAAGACAAGCAGGCCATCAATCGCGCGCTGCTCAAGTCGGGAGCCACGATCACGGAGATGAACTGCGTCCGGCGCCATCTATCGGCGATCAAGGGCGGGCGCCTGGCCGCGGCCTGCTATCCCGCTCGGGTCTGCAATCTGCTGCTGTCCGATGTGCCGGGCGATGACCACATCGACATCGCATCGGGCCCCACAGTTCCAGACCCCACCACACGCCAGGACGCTCTCGACATCGTTCGCCGCTACGGCCTGGAGGTGCCCATGCACGTCATGCGCGTGCTGGAATCCGAAGTGGCCGAAACCATCAAGCCCGGCGATGCGCGGCTGCCGCGCATCGACACCACCTTGATCGCCACGCCCCGCATGGCATTGCAAGCGGCTGCCAGCGTCGCGCGGGACGCGGGGTTCCCCGTGCACCTGCTCGGCGATGCCATCGAAGGCGAGGCGCGCGATGTCGGGCTAGTACTGGGGTCGCTTGCCCTGGAATCGGCCAACTACCAGCTATTCCCCACCCCGTGCGTGCTGCTATCGGGCGGCGAAACCACCGTCACTGTACGGGGCAAGGGACGTGGTGGCCGCAACGTGGAGTTCCTGCTCGCACTTGCGCTGACACTGCGCGGCGACGCCCGCATTCATGCGCTGGCGGGCGACACCGATGGTGTCGACGGCCAGGAAGAGATTGCCGGCGCCATCGTGACGCCCGATACCTTGCAGCGTGCCTGGGCGCTAGGCATCCGCCCGCAGGATGCGCTGACCGACAACGACGGCCACAGTTTTTTTGAAGCGCTGGGCGATGCCGTCATCACCGGCCCCACCCTTACCAACGTCAACGATTTCCGCGCGATCCTGATCGCGCCCTGATGGAGTATCACCATGAGACGCCTTCGCAATGCGAAGATCGTGGCCACGCTGGGGCCCGCCAGCACGTCACCCGAGATCATCGATGCCCTGTTTGACGCGGGCGCAGATGTGTTCCGTCTGAATTTCAGCCACGGCAGCCACGACGACCACCGGCAGCGGCTTGACACGATCCGGGCCATCGAGCAAGAGCGTGGCCGCCCTATCGGCGTGCTGCTTGATCTGCAAGGCCCGAAGCTGCGCATCGGCACGTTTGCCGAGGGGCCAATCCAGCTTGCGGCAGAGGCATCGTTTCGCCTCGACCTGGACAAGGATCTCCCTGGTTCCGCTGCCCGCGTGAGCTTGCCCCACCAGGAAATCTTCGCGGCGCTGCGCGAAGGTACCGATCTGCTGCTCGACGACGGCAAGATCCGCCTGCGCGTGGACCGTTGCGGTAGCGACTTCGCCGAGACCACGGTCGTCAATGGCGGCGCACTGTCCGACCGCAAGGGTGTCAACGTGCCTGGCGTGGTGCTGCCGCTCTCGGCAATGACCGATAAAGACCGCCGCGATCTCGAGTTTGGCCTGACGCTCGGTGTGGACTGGATTGCGCTGTCGTTCGTGCAGCGCCCCGAAGACATCCAGGAGATCAAGGCCATCGTGCAGGACCGCGCCGGTATCGTCGCCAAGCTGGAAAAGCCTGCCGCGATCCAGAGCCTCGATGCCATCGTTGCCGAAGCCGACGCGGTGATGGTGGCACGTGGCGATCTCGGGGTAGAAATGCCCGCCGAGCAAGTGCCGTCGCTGCAGAAGCAGATCGTGCGCGCCTGCCGCAAGGCGGGCAAACCCGTCATCGTGGCCACGCAGATGCTGGAATCGATGATCGCCGCGCCGGTGCCCACGCGTGCGGAAGCCTCCGATGTGGCCACGGCCGTCTACGACGGCGCCGATGCGGTAATGCTCTCCGCCGAGTCAGCCTCCGGCCGATATCCCGTGGAGGCCGTGAGGATGATGAACAGCATCATCACGCGCACTGAGTCCGATCCGCTCTATCACGACGCGATTCAGGCTTCGCACACGCCGCCGCGCGCCGAGGCTGCCGACGCCATCGGCTACGCAGTGCGCCATGTGGCGGGACTGCTCAAAGTGCCGGCCACGGTTGCATACACCAGCTCAGGCTACTCCGCGCTGCGCATGGCGCGCGAGCGCCCCGAAGTGCCGATTCTGGGCATGACGCCGCGCATGGCCACGGCGCGCCGGCTGGCGCTTGCCTGGGGCGTCCACGCAGTGCTGTGCCATGAAGTCGTCGACGTGCTGGAAATGACTGAGCTGGCAAGCCGGACCGTCGTCAAGGAGCGCTTTGGCGAGCGCGGCCAGTCGATCGTCATTTCCGCCGGCCTGCCTTTCACGGTGGCCGGCACTACCAATCTGCTGCGCATCGCACAGGTCCAATGAGGGACGCAATATGTCAGTGATCCAGGAAGTGCGCGGCTACGAGATCCTCGACTCGCGCGGCAATCCGACCGTGGCCGCCCAGGTGCTGCTGGCCGATGGCAGCGAAGGCTTTGCAGCGGCACCCTCCGGTGCCTCCACGGGCGCGCGTGAGGCAATCGAACTGCGCGACGGCGACCGTCAGCGTTATTCCGGCAAGGGCGTGCGCAAGGCGGTAGGCCACATCAACGTCGACATCGCACGCACGCTGGCTGGCATGCGCGTATCGGAGCAGGCGGAAATCGATCAGTGCCTGATCCGGCTGGACGGCACCACCGACAAATCGCGCCTTGGCGCGAACGCGCTGCTGGCTGTCTCGCTTGCCCTGGCGCGGGCAGCCGCGGCATCGGAAGGTGTGCCGCTCTACCGCTTGATTGGCGGCGACAACCAGCAGATGCGCCTGCCCATGCCGATGATGAACATCGTCAACGGTGGCGCGCATGCCGACAACAGTGTGGATATGCAGGAGTTCATGATTCTGCCCGTGGGCGCACCGTCGTTCTCGGAAGCCGTGCGCTGGGGCGCGGAAGTCTTTCATACGCTCAAGGCGCTGCTGAAACAGCGCGGCTTTTCCACGGCCGTGGGTGACGAGGGCGGCTTTGCGCCGGACCTGAAGTCGAACGAACAGGCGCTGGAAGTCATCATGCAGGCCATCGACGTCGCTGGCTTTCAGGCAGGCCGCGATATCGCGCTTGGGCTCGACGTCGCCAGCTCCGAATTCTATCGAGACGGCAGCTATGTGCTGCACTCCGAGAACCGCAGCTACGACGCGGTCGGCTTCGTCGATCTGCTGGCCGGCTGGGTGGCGCAATACCCGATTGTCACGATCGAGGACGGCATGGCCGAGGGCGACTGGCAAGGCTGGAAGGTGCTGACAGAACGTCTGGGACGCCAGGTGCAGCTCGTAGGCGATGACCTGTTCGTCACCAACACCGCCATCCTCCGGGAAGGCATCGACAGCGGCGTGGCCAATGCCATCCTGATCAAGCCAAACCAGATCGGCACGTTGACCGAAACGCTGGCGGCCATCGAGATGGCCCGGCAGGCAGGCTATGCGTCGGTGATGTCGCACCGGTCCGGTGAGACCGAGGACACGACGATCGCCGACCTCAGCGTCTGCACGGCCGCCACGCAGATCAAAACCGGATCGCTGTCGCGTTCTGACCGCGTCGCCAAGTACAACCGCCTGCTCTACATCGAGGCGGAACTTGGCTGCGCTGCCACGTTCGCGGGCCGCGCAGCGTTCTCCGTATCGGTATAGCCACCCTTCACGCATTCCTATCACTACAAGCAAAGGAGACAACAATGCGTACTTTCACCACCCAGACTATCCGCCGAATCTGTGGCCTGACGATCTGCGCCATCGGACTTTGCGGCGCTTCCGCGGCGATGGCACAGAACTGGCCGGCCAAACCGATCAGCCTAGTAGTGCCGTTCCCGTCGGGCGGCACCACCGACATGCTGGCGCGCGCGCTCGGCGACCAGTTGTCGAAGGCCCTGGACCAACCGGTCATTGTCGAGAACCGGCCCGGTGCCGGTGCCACCGTGGGCGCCGACTATGTCGCGAAGGCCAAGCCCGATGGCTATACGCTGCTGATGGGCGCCGTACACCACACGATCGCCACTTCCGTCTACAAGAAGCTACCCTACAGCTTCCAGAAGGATCTAGTGCCGGTCTCCACGCTGGCGATGGTGCCTAACGTGCTCGTCATCAACAGTGCGAAGACGCCGGCAAAGAATGTGGCCGAGCTGGTCGCGCTGGCAAAGAAGGCTTCGCCGGAACTGTCATACGGCTCGAATGGCAACGGCACCGCGCAACATTTGATCGGCACACAGTTCCAGGCGACCACCGGTGTGAAGTTGCTGCATGTTCCCTATAAGGGTAGCGGCCCGCTGACTACCGACCTGCTTGGGGGACAGGTGTCCATGTCCTTCGACACACTGACCACGGTGCTGCCTCACATCAAGGGCGGCAAGCTCAAGGCGCTGGCGGTGACCACAGCGAAGCGGTCCACTGCGTTGCCCGAAGTACCGACGATGGAGGAGTCCGGGCTCAAGGGTTTCGATATCGGCACCTGGTTCGGTGTTCTCGCCCCTGCCGCTACGCCCAAGCCGGTGGTCACGCGCTTGAATGCCGAGATCGTCAAGATCGTGAATTCGCCTGACTTCCAGCAGCGCATGTTGGCCGCAGGCGCGGAGCCCATGTCGAGCACGCCGGAAGCGTTTGCCAAGCGCATCAACGACGAGACGAGCAAGTTCGCCGTCTTGGTCAAGGATGGCAAAGTCACCATTGAATAACTCAGTTCTTTTTGCCAAGGAAGCCGACTGGATCCTGTCCGAGATTTTCGCTCCTGGGCGCCGAAGTGACACTTTCGCTTCCTGACGGAAATCTCATGCTCCCCCGCAAAACCGCCCTCGGATCTTCCAACGCACCACTGCCCATAAGGTACTGATTAAAAAGACAAACCCCGCCTTTGAGCGGGGTTTGTCTTTACAGCTTTTACTTACACTAAATTAAAAAGGAATATCGTCGTCCATATCCTCGAAACCATTCGACGGCGCCTGCTGCGGGCGACGGGCTCCGCCACCACCCTGACCACCGCCTTGGCCACCCTGGCCGCCCTGGCCGCCCCGGCCGCCGCCGTAACCACCACCGCCGCCGCCCTGCGCTTCACGGCTGTAGCCACCGCCACCCCCGCCGCCACCGCCGTAGCCGCCTTCATCGCCACCACCGCCACCCTGGCGCGAGCCCAGCATTTGCATCTGGTCGGCGACGATTTCGGTCGAGTACTTGTCCTGGCCGGACTGGTCCTGCCACTTGCGGGTGCGGATGCGGCCTTCGATATAGACCGACGAGCCCTTGCGCAGGTACTGGCCGGCGATTTCGGCCAGCTTGCCGAACATCGAAACGCGGTGCCACTCGGTGGCTTCCTTCATCTCGCCGGACTGCTTGTCCTTGTAGCGATCGGTGGTCGCCAGGCGAAGGTTGGTGACCGCGTCGCCGCTGGGCATGTAGCGGGTTTCGGGGTCGGCGCCGAGGTTGCCGACGAGAATGACTTTGTTGACCGAGGCCATGTGAATGTTCTCCAAAAGCCACGCGCTGTGTTGAAAAGCGTGGCAATACGGTGGCAATACGATGAGGGTGAAGCTGACTGCAAGTGTGATCCGATACTGCGCCGGCGGCTACCGTGGCTGGTTGCCTGGTTCCGCACTGCAGCGCCGCCAAGGCACAGCAACGTAAACGAACATCGCGCCGCCCGGCCGGTGTCGGGTGGCGCGATCATGCTAGGCCATCTTCGGCCCGGAAAGCGTTACGGATTGATGCGATGCCAAGGCAACTTCATGCAGCCGGCGCCGGTGCGGCTTCCTGCCCGCGGGCCGGGGGTGCCTTCATGCTCCAGGCGATTATAAGCCAGAGCAGCAGCACGGCCGCGCAGCCGACGAACACCGCGCTGCGGCCCTCGTACTTGAGCAGCCAGCCGCCGACGGCGCCGCCCAGAAAGAGGCCCAGCGCCTGCGTGGTGTTGTACACGCCGAGTGCCGCTCCGCGCGCGGCGGCCGCGTAGCGCGACACCAGCGAGGGCTGCATTGCCTCCAGCACGTTGAACGCGACAAAGAACAGCAACAGCACGGCGACGATGGCCCACAAGCCATGCACCGCTGCGAACAGCAGCTGCACCGCGGTCATCAGCGCCACCGCGCCCAGCAGCACCGGGCGTACGCGGCCGTAGCGCTCGGCCGCCATCATCGGGCCCAGCATCAGCACGAACGACACCAGCACCACCGGCAGGTAGACCTTCCAGTGCTGGTCGAGCGGCATGCCGGCATCGGTCAGCATCGCCGGCACCACCATGAACATGGCCACCTGCGACGCATGGAGCGCCAGCACGCCGACATTCAGCCGCGCCAGATCGGCATTGAGCAGCACCTTGCGGAACGGCAGTCGCACCGGGTGCGGCGCGGGCGGCGTCGGGACCAGGAACAGCGTCACGCCGATGGCCACCAGCCCCAGCACCGACATCAGGCTGAAGATGCCCGGCATGCCGATGCTGTGCAACAGCGGCGATGCGATCACCAGCGACAGCGCAAAGGTCAGGCCGATGCTGCCACCGACCATCGCCATTGCCTTGGTGCGATGGCGCTCGCGCGTGAGATCGGCGATGCAGGCGGTGATCGCCGCCGAGATCGCCCCCATGCCCTGTAGCGCGCGGCCGGCGATGATGCCCGTCAGGGTATCGGAGAACGCCGCCACCAGGCCGCCCGCGATAAACAGCAGCAGCCCGGCCACCATGACCGGCTTGCGACCGATGCGGTCGGACAGCCAGCCCAGCGGGATATGCAGGAAGGCCTGCATCAGTCCATAGATACCCATGGCGAGGCCGACGCGCTGGGCGTCATGCCCGTCGGGCAGGGTGCGGGCGTACTCGGCAAATACGGGCAGGATCAGGAACAGCCCCAGCATGCGCAGCGCGAAGATGCTGGCCAGCGACACGCTGGCGCGCAGTTCGGTGCGCGTCATGCGTTCGCGGGCGGGGGCCTGGGACGCGCCGGCAGGGCTCGCGTCCGGGGAAGAAGACTGGATCGGCGGCATTGCGATCGTGAGGATCTCTGGAAAGCGGGTCGGCTGGCGGGGCCGGCCGGTTGGCCGTTTGTGACGGCCTCGGCCGGCATGGCCTTTAGCCGATGTCCGCCCGCCTTCCGGGTTCGCCCTGGAATCGGGCCGGCGGCGGCTTCGCGCCGGGTCCCCGGCACGCGCCCTTTTCTGGGCCGACCACCCCGGAAACCGAAGTTGGGTATATTAACAGGTTTGCTCCTTCGCGCTTCCCGGGTCACCTGGCTTTGCCAGAGGGCTCCCGGGCGTGTGCCCGGATACGCATTCCGCCGTCGCCAGCGGCAGGAAGTGCCAGCCAGCGCACTTGAACACTGGATTCCGCCTTTCCTTCAGACAGCCTCGGCCAGCCCGGCCCGGGCGGCCTGCCTGGCGACGACTTTTCGGCATATGGAAGAAATCAAGATCCGTGGGGCGCGTACCCACAACCTGAAGAACATCAATCTCGACCTGCCGCGCAACCGGCTGATCGTGATCACCGGCCTGTCGGGCTCGGGCAAGTCTTCGCTCGCCTTCGATACGCTCTATGCCGAGGGCCAGCGCCGCTACGTGGAGTCGCTCTCCGCCTACGCCCGCCAGTTCCTGCAGCTGATGGAAAAGCCGGATGTCGACCTGATCGAAGGCCTGTCGCCCGCGATTTCGATCGAGCAGAAGGCCACCAGCCACAACCCGCGCTCGACCGTCGGCACCGTCACCGAGATCCACGACTACCTGCGCCTGCTGTACGCGCGCGCCGGCACGCCCTACTGCCCCGACCACAACCTGCCGCTGCAGGCACAGAGCGTGTCGCAGATGGTGGATGCGGCGCTGGCGCTGCCGGAAGACACCAAGCTGATGATCCTGGCGCCGGTGGTGGTCGACCGCAAGGGCGAGCATTCGGACCTGTTCGACAGCATGCAGGCGCAGGGCTTCGTGCGCTTTCGCATCCGCTCGGGCGGCGGCACCGCGCACGAGGCCGAGGCCAGGGTGTATGAGGTCGACCAGCTGCCCAAGCTGAAGAAAACCGAGAAGCACAGCATCGACGTGGTGGTCGACCGCGTGAAGGTCCGCGCCGACATCAAGCAGCGCCTGGCCGAATCGTTCGAGACCGCGCTGCGCCTGGCCGACGGCCGCGCGCTGGCGCTGGAGATGGACAGCGCCAAGGAGCACACCTTCAGCTCGCGCTTTGCCTGCCCGATCTGCTCGTACTCGCTGCAGGAGCTGGAGCCGCGGCTGTTCTCGTTCAACAACCCGATGGGCGCGTGCCCGAGCTGCGACGGGCTGGGCCAGATCACCTTCTTCGACCCCAAGCGCGTGGTGGCTTTCCCCAACCTGTCGCTGGCCTCGGGCGCGATCAAGGGCTGGGACCGGCGCAACCAGTTCTACTTCCAGATGCTGCAGAGCCTGGCGGCGTTCTACGACTTCGATACCGAGACAGCGTTCGAAGAATTGCCGGAGAACGTGCAGCAAGTGGTGCTGCATGGCTCGGGCGAGCAAGAGATCCCGTTCACCTACATCAACGAGCGCGGCCGCACCACGGTGCGCGAGCATGTGTTTGAAGGGATCATCCCCAACCTGGAACGCCGCTACCGCGAGACCGATTCCGTCGCCGTGCGCGAGGAACTGGCCAAGTACCAGAACAACCAGCCCTGCCCCGCCTGCCACGGCACGCGGCTGCGTACCGAGGCTCGCCACGTCAAGCTGGGCGAGAACGAGCAGGCGCGCGCGATCTATGAGATCAACGGCTGGCCGCTGCGCGACACGCTGACCTACTTCCTGACGCTGGACATGCACGGCGCCAAGCGCGAGATCGCCGACAAGATCGTCAAGGAAATCACCGCGCGGCTGAACTTCCTCAACAACGTGGGGCTGGACTACCTGTCGCTGGAGCGCAGCGCCGACACGCTGTCGGGCGGCGAGGCACAGCGCATCCGGCTGGCGTCGCAGATCGGCTCGGGCCTGACCGGCGTGATGTACGTGCTGGACGAGCCTTCGATCGGCCTGCACCAGCGCGACAACGACCGCCTGATCGGCACGCTCAAGCACCTGCGCGATATCGGCAACTCGGTGCTGGTGGTCGAGCATGACGAGGACATGATCCGCGCCTGCGACTACGTGGTCGATATCGGCCCGGGCGCGGGCGTGCACGGCGGCATGATCGTGGCCGAGGGCACGCCGCGGCAGATCGAGGATTCGCCGGCATCGCTGACGGGGCAGTACCTGTCGGGCCAGCGCCGCATCGAAGTGCCGAAGCAGCGTGCCGCCCCGGACGAAGAACGGCTGCTGCGCATCGTCAACGCCAGCGGCAACAACCTGCGCAACGTCACCGCCGAGGTGCCGGTGGGTTTGCTCACCTGCATCACCGGCGTGTCCGGCTCGGGCAAGTCGACGCTGATCAACGATACGCTCTACCACGCCGTGGCGCGCCACCTGTACGGCTCGACGCCGGAGCCGGCGCAGCACGACCGCATCGAGGGGCTGGAGCATTTCGACAAGGTCATCAACGTCGACCAGAGCCCGATCGGCCGCACCCCGCGCTCCAACCCGGCCACCTACACCGGCCTGTTCACGCCGATCCGCGAGCTGTTCGCCGGCGTGCCCTCGGCCAAGGAGCGTGGCTACGACCCGGGCCGCTTCTCGTTCAACGTCAAAGGCGGGCGCTGCGAATCCTGCCAGGGCGACGGCGTGCTCAAGGTCGAGATGCACTTCCTGCCCGACGTGTACGTGCCCTGCGACGTCTGCCACGGCAAGCGCTACAACCGCGAGACGCTGGAGGTGCTGTACAAGGGCAAGAATATCTCGGAGGTGCTGGACCTGACCGTCGAGCAGGCGCACGAGTTCTTCAGCGCGGTGCCGGTGGTGCGGCGCAAGCTGCAGACGCTGCTGGACGTGGGCCTGGGCTATATCCGGCTGGGGCAGTCGGCGACCACGCTGTCGGGCGGCGAGGCGCAGCGCGTGAAGCTGTCGCTGGAGCTGTCCAAGCGCGACACCGGGCGCACGCTCTATATCCTGGACGAGCCCACCACGGGCCTGCACTTCCACGATATCGAGCTGCTGCTCAAGGTCATCCACAAGCTGCGCGACCAGGGCAACACCGTGGTCATCATCGAGCACAACCTGGACGTCATCAAGACCGCCGACTGGCTGATCGACATGGGCCCGGAGGGCGGCGCCGGCGGCGGCCAGGTGATCGCGCGCGGCACGCCGGAGGCGGTGGCGAAGAGCAAGGCCAGCTTCACCGGCAAGTATCTGGCGCCGCTGCTCAAGCGCGGCTGACCTGCGGACCGGCCAACAGGCCGGGCTCAGTCGAGTCCGCCGGCCGGCAACACGCGCGTGCGCCGCGCCGTGCCGCCCTGCGGCAACTCGATCGCCACGCCGCCACCGCTGTCGGCGCCGTGGCCGGTCAGCGCGGTGATCACCACCTGGTGGGTGACCATCAGGTAGGGACCGCCCCGCGGGTCGAGCCCGTCGATCAGGCGCGACAGCTGCGCAACCTGCGCGTCGCGGCGCGGCGCATCCGCCCCGAAGAACGAATTGAGCAGCGGCTGCACCTGTACCGGCCCCAGCCCGATCAGCCGCGCCGTGTCCTGGCAGCGGCACCAGGCGCTGCTCCACACGTGCGTCGGCCGGAAGCCGGCCGCCTTCCAGCTCGTTCCCAGCCGCGCTGCCTGCTCGCGCCCGCGCGCGTCGAGGTTGCGCTGGGTGGCGCAATCGGCCAGCTGGAACCCGGGCGGATCGCCCACGCCCGGCGCGCTGGCATGGCGCAGCACCACCAGGACATTCGGGCGCTGCAGCTCGCTCACCGCGATCTCGCCCTGTGATGCCGGAGCGACCTGCGCGGCGGCAAGCGCGGGGACAATGGCAAGCAGGGCAAGCAAGCGGCAAAAGGCAGGCATCGGCTGCTCCGGTGGTGCGTCAACCCCTCCGGTATAGCAGGCGCTGGCTTGCTTTCACCACCTCGCGCCCTACCATGAACCGGACGGCGACACACATCGCACAGGAGCCCCGCCATGGAACTGACGGTCGTACCGGTCACCAAGCCGGAAGCCACCAACTTCATCTTCGGCCAGTCGCATTTCATCAAGACCGTGGAAGACCTGCACGAGGCGCTGGTGGGCACCGTGCCCGGCATCCGTTTCGGGCTGGCGTTCTGCGAGGCCTCGGGCAAGCGACTGGTGCGCTGGTCGGGCACCGACGAGCACCTGATCGACATGGCCTGCGAGAACGCGCGCGCCATCGGCGCGGGGCACAGCTTCCTGATCTTCCTGGGAGACGGGTTCTTCCCGATGAACGTGCTGGGCGCGGTGCGTGCGGTGCCGGAGGTGTGCCGGATCTACTGCGCGACAGCGAACCCGACGCAGGTGATCATCGCGCAGACCGATGCCGGCCGCGGCGTGGTGGGCGTAATCGACGGCGCCTCGCCGCTGGGGATCGAGACCGAGGCGGATGTAGCGGAGCGGAAAGAACTGTTGCGCAAGTTCGGCTACAAGCTGTAGCCGTGCCGCTCAGGGCTGCGCCGCCTGTACGCGCGTGACGGGCGGCACATCGTCTTCCTTCATCCGGCTGCGGTTCAGCACGCCGGCCTGCTCCAGCACCGGGTAGGCCGTCGCGCAGAACAGCGAATTCAGCCGCTTCAGCTCGCTGATCACATCAAGGTGGAGCGAACTGGTCTCGACGCTTTCCGCCGTCTGCACCGCCACGCGCTGCAGGTGGGTGCGCGCGTACTTGCGCTCCAGTTCGCGGAAGTTGGCCTTCTCCGCCATCAGCGCCTGCGCGCTCTTCAGGTCGCCGTTGAGGAACACCGACAAACCCAGCCGCAGGTTGGCCACCAGCCGCGCATGCATCTCTGCGATTTCCTGCATGCCGGCCTCGGAGAACATCAGGTTGTGGGCGATCTTCTTGTCCTTGGTGTCCAGCAGGATGCGCTCGATGATGTCGCCGGCATGCTCCAGGTTGATGGTCAGCGAGATGATCTCGGTCCAGCGCTGACCGTCGCGCTCGTCCAGCGCTTCCAGGCTGATGCGGGTCAGGTAGAGCTTGATCGCGGTGTAGAGGTCGTCGACCTCGTTGTCGATGCGGCAGGTGGCGGTGGCGAGCTTGGCGTCGTTGGTGCGCATCACGCGCAGCATGTTGTCGAGCATCTGCTCGACCCGGTCGCCGATGCGCAGCACCTCGCGCGCGGCATTGGCCAGCGCCAGCGTGGGCGTTGACAGCGCGGCCGGGTCGAGATGGCGCGGCGTGACCTGGCTGTCGCCGGTATTGCGCCCGGGCAGCACCTTCTCGCACAGGCGCGCCAGCGGCGCGGTGGCGCCGAGCAGCAGCACCGCCAGCGCGACATTGAACAGCAGGTGGAAATTGACGATCAGCCGCTGCGGGTCATGGTCGATCAGCGCCAGCAGTTCTTCGGCCTGGTTCAGCAGCGGCAGCGCCACCAGGCAGCCCAGCAGGCGCGACAGCAGGTTGCCCAGCGTCACGCGCTTGCCCGGCTGGTTGTTGCCCGAAGTGGTCAGCAGCGCCGAGATGCCCGAGCCCAGGTTGGCGCCCAGTACCAGCGCCAGTGCCACGTGGATCGACACCACGCCGGCCGAGGCCAGCGCGCCGCAGAACAGCACCACGGCCAGGCTGGAATAGCACAGGATGGTCAGGAACGCGCCCACCAGCATGTCCAGCCCGGCGTCGCCGGTCAGCGAGGCGAACAGCACCTTGACGCCAGCGGCCTGCACCACCGGCCGCGTGGCGATCGAGATCAGCTCTAGCGCCAGCGTGATCAGGCCCAGCCCGATCAGCACGCGCCCGACGTGGCCCGGCTTGCTGCCCTTCCAGGTCAGGTGGCCGATCACGCCGACGAAGATCAGCAGCGGCGACAGCCACGACAGGTCCAGCGAGAACACCTGCACCATCAGCGCGGTGCCGACGTTGGCGCCCAGCATGATGGCCAGCGCCGGCGCCACGGCGATCAGGCCCTGGCCGACGAAGGAACTGACGATGACCGCGGTGGCGTTGCTGCTCTGGACCAGCCCGGTGACGCCGAGCCCGGCGAGGAAGGCGGTGAAGCGGTTTGAGACGCTGGTCGACAGCACCTGGCGCAGGTTGGCGCCGTAGACGCGCAGGATGCCGACCTTGACGATGTTGGTGCCCCATACAAGCAGGGCAACGCCCGAGAGCAGATGAAGAAGTACGCCCATTGTGCGCCTCAGTGTGACCGGTGCCGAATTACTGCCGGAGGCGGCCCTGCCCGGTCATCGTGTAGTTGTCAATGGGGCATTATGCGCCCGCCACGGGGCAGCGGCAACGGCACCGGGCGAGGGGTGCGGGCAACAGGCAACACATGCCGCGGCGCAGCGGGGGGCAAGTCGCGTCGACTCGCTCAGGGCAGCGCGACCTTGATCCCCAGCCCGACGAAGATCGCCCCCGCGGCACGGTCGAGCCAGCGCCCCGTGGCCGGACGGCGCCGCAGCCATGCCCCCAGCCAGCCCGCACACAAACCGAACAGGGAAAACACCACCGCGGTCTGCAGCATGAAGACCATGCCCAGCAGCAGGAACTGCAGCCCGGGATGCGCGGCATCGGCGCGCACGAACTGCGGCAGGAACACCAGGAAGAACAGCGTCACCTTGGGGTTCATCATGTTGCCGAGCACGCTCTGGCGGAACACGCGGCCCAGCGGCACCGCGTCGACGTCGCCGCCCTGCGCCAGCCCGCCCCTGGCGCGCAGCGCCTGGATGCCGATCCAGATCAGGTAGGCGGCGCCGGCATACTTGATCAGCTGGAACGCGAGCGGCGACGAGCGCAGCACCGCCGCCAGCCCGACCGCCGCGATCACGGTATGGAACAGGCAGCCGACGGAGAAACCCAGCGCCGCCACCAGCCCCGCGCGCCGCCCCTGCGCCATGCCGCGCGCCAGCACCTGCAGGTTGTCGGGGCCGGGCGCGACGGTGACCGCGACCGAGGTCAGCAGAAACAGCAGCAGGTCTGGCATATGGTCTCCGTGTCGATCTCCGTGTCGTTCTGTCAGTAAGCGTAGATCAGTGTCCGTCGAAGCGGCACACGGTGAACAGCGGCAACCCGCCGTCCTGCAGCAGCTTCGAGCCGCCCAGTTCCGGCAGGTCGACGATCGCGGCACCCTCTACTACCGTGGCGCCCAGACGCTCCAGCAGCTTGCGCCCCGCCATCATGGTGCCGCCAGTGGCGATCAGGTCGTCGACCAGCAGCACGCGGTCGCCGGCCTTGCAGGCATCGGCATGGATCTCGACGGTCGCGCTGCCGTACTCCAGCTCATATTCTTCGGCCACCGTCTGGAACGGCAGCTTGCCCTTCTTGCGGATCGGCACGAAGCCCAGGTTCAGCTCGTACGCGACGATCGCGCCCAGGATAAAGCCGCGCGCGTCGATGCCGGCGACGAGGTCCAGTTCGGCGTCCATGTAGCGGTGCACGAAGACGTCGATCAGCACACGCAGCGTCTTGGGGTCCTGCAAGAGCGGCGTGATGTCGCGGAACATCACGCCCGGCATGGGCCAGTCCGGCACGGTCCGGATGCGGTCGCGCAGGTAGCCGGTGACGTCACCGAGGTCGGGGGACTGGATGAGGGAATCTGCCATAGGGTCTGGAAAGAACAGGAGCGCGCCTCGCGCGCCGGTGAAAAATGCCCGCGCCGGCCGCGGTAACGGGTTACCACCCGCGCCGCCGGGCCGGCCAGCACAATGGCCCTGCCGGCTGCCGCCGGACACCCGTAACCATACAGGAGACCGCGATGGCGAAGAAGATACTGATGCTGGTCGGCGACTACGCCGAAGACTACGAGACCATGGTGCCGTTCCAGGCACTGCAGATGGTCGGCCACACCGTCCACGCCGTCTGTCCCGACAAGAAGGCAGGCGCCGCGTGCGCCACGGCGATCCACGACTTCGAGGGCGACCAGACCTACACGGAGAAACGCGGCCATAACTTCACCCTGAACGCCAGCTTTGCCGAGATCGACCCCGCCGGGTACGACGCACTGGTAATCCCCGGCGGCCGCGCGCCCGAATACCTGCGCCTGAACGCCCGCGTGCTGGAGATCGTGCGCCACTTCGCCCAGGCCGACAAACCGATCGCCGCGGTCTGCCACGGCGCCCAGTTGCTGGCCGCCGCCGGCGTACTGGAAGGCAAGGGCTGTTCGGCCTACCCGGCGTGCGCGCCGGAAGTGAAGCTGGCCGGCGGCACCTATGTCGATATCCCGGTCGACCAGGCGCATACCGACGGCAAGCTGGTCACCGCGCCGGCCTGGCCCGCGCACCCGGCATGGCTGGCGCAGTTCCTTGCCGTGCTGGGCACGCGGATCGTACATTAGAGCCTTCCGCCACGCGGTGCCGCGCCCTCACGAAGCGGCGCGGCATGCACCCGCGCGCCACTCGTGGCGCAGCACGGAGAGCTTCGATGTGTGAGATCTTTATCCGCGCCAATCCGGCCTCGTACCAGACCCAGGCGCGGTCGCTGCGGCTGCATGGCGTAGCCACCAGCATCCGCCTGGAGACCCTGTTCTGGGAAGTGCTGGAAGAACTGGCCACGCGCGACGGCATGACCGTCAACCAGTTGATCACGCGCCTGCATGACGAGCTGACCGCCCACCGCGGCAGCGAAGCGGTAGCGGGCAACTTCTCTTCCTTCCTGCGGGTGTGCTGCCTGCGCTACCTGAAGCTGCAGGGCGAGGGGCGGATTCCGGCGGACCAGTCGGTGCCGATACGCTCGCTGGACGCGCGCGCGGTGTTGAACGACCTGCCGGAGTCCTGGGTGGAAGCGCGCCCACGGCAAGCGCTCTCCCACTGATTGGCGCTCCGCACGGCGGCTAGCCGTTCAGGATCCGCATCTCGGCGGCTTCCAGCGCTTCCGGCTGGCCGCGCAGCACGACGATATCGCCCGGTTCCAGCACGGTCTCGGGCTCAGGATCGAAGGCGCGGATGCCGCGCCGGCGCACCGCGGTCACCTCCACGCCGATCCGCTCCAGCCCGAGCATGCCCAGGCGCCGCCCGACCGCGGTGGACTGCGGCCCCAGCGACACGGAATGCAGCCGCACCGAATCGCGCTCGACCATGTCTTCATCGTCGTCGCGGCCGTGGAAGTAGCCGCGCAGCAGGCTGTAGCGCGCGTCGCGCGCCTCCTGCACGCCGCGCAGCACATGCCGCATCGGCACGCCCAGCAGCACCAGCGCGTGCGAGGCCAGCATCAGGCTGCCCTCGATGATCTCGGGCACCACCTCGGTGGCGCCGGCCTTTTGCAGGACATCCAGCTCCGAATCGTCGACGGTGCGCACGATCACCGGCAGCGCCGGCGCCAGTTCCTGCACGTGGTGCAGCACCTTGAGCGCCGACGGCGTGTTGGCATAGGTGACGATCAGCGCCGCGGCGCGGTGGATGCCGGCGGCGATCAGCGCCTCGCGCCGGCCGGCGTCGCCGTAGACCACGGTGTCGCCGGCGGCGGCGGCCTCGCGCACACGGTCGGGATCGAGGTCGAGCGCGACATAGGTAATGCCCTCGCGCTCCATCATATGGGCCAGGTTCTGGCCGCTGCGGCCGAAGCCGCAGATGATGGCGTGTTTTTCCGTCTGCAGGCTCTGCGCGGCGATGCGGGTCATGTTCAGCGACTGCATCAGCCATTCGTTGGCGGCAAAACGCAGCACGATGGCATCGCTGTACTGGATCAGGAACGGCGCGGCCAGCATCGACAGCAGCATCGAGGCCAGGATCACCTGGATCAGCACCGGGTCTACCAGATTCAGGCCGTCGATCTGGTTCAGCAGCACGAAGCCGAATTCGCCGGCCTGCGCCAGCCCCAGGCCGGTACGGATCGCCACCCCCTGGCGCGAGCCGAACACCCGCGCCAGCACCGCGATCAGCACCAGCTTGAACAGGA
This sequence comes from Cupriavidus sp. NPDC089707, assembly GCF_044748965.1. Classification (NCBI taxonomy): domain Bacteria; kingdom Pseudomonadati; phylum Pseudomonadota; class Betaproteobacteria; order Burkholderiales; family Burkholderiaceae; genus Cupriavidus; species Cupriavidus sp. NPDC089707. The sequence continues at coordinate 82,167 of NZ_JBIVHB010000001.1, read as the reverse complement.
TCGGCACCACCAGCAGCGCCAGCACCAGCCACAGATGGTCCAGCACCACGCGGATATTGAGCAGCATGCCGATGGTGACGAAGAACAGCCCCAGCAGCACGTCGCGGAACGGCTTGATGTCTTCTTCCACCTGATGCCGGTACGGCGTCTCGGAAATCAGCATGCCGGCCATGAACGCGCCCAGCGCCATCGACAGGCCCAGCCGCTCGGTCAGCGCCGCCATGCCCAGCGTCACCAGCAGCAGGTTCAGCATGAACAGTTCCTGCGAACGGCGCGCCGCCACGATGTGGAACCAGCGGCTCATCAGGCGCTGGCCGAGGAAAAAGATCGCGCCCAGCGCCACCACGATCTTGACCGTGGCCAGCCCCAGCGCCATCGCCAGGTCGCCGGGATCGCGCGACAGCGCCGGGATCACGATCAGCAGCGGCACCACCGCCAGGTCCTGGAACAGCAGGATACTGATGATGTTGCGGCCGTGCTCGCTCTCCAGCTCCATGCGCTCGGACAGCATCTTGGAGACGATCGCCGTGGACGACATCGCCAGCGCCCCGCCCAGGGCCACCGAGGCCTGCCACGACAGCGGGAACAGCCAGTTGAAGGCCCAGCTGGCGGGCACCACCGCCAGCATCGACAGCACCACCTGCGAGCCGCCCAGCCCGAACACCAGGCGCTTCATTGACCGCAGCTTGCTCAGGCTGAACTCCAGCCCGATCGAGAACATCAGGAACACCACGCCGAACTCGGCCAGGTACTTGGTCTGCGCGGTGTCGCTGGCCAGTCCCAGCGCATGCGGGCCGATCAGGATGCCAACGGCCAGGTAGCCAAGCATCGGCGGCAGCTGCAGCATGCGGAAAGCGACCACGCCGAAGACGGCAGCGGCCAGCAGCACCAGGGTCAGTTCCAGCGGTGAATGCATCAAGATGGTTGGGTGACCGGCCAGGTGCGCGTCCGACCCGGCACGGGCACCCTGCCGGGAAAACGTGGCAAGCGCGGTGAGTACGGCAGGCGCATGGGCACTTGGAGGCAGCCCCGGACGCCAGCGCATTCGTTGGTATACTTCGACGCCATGATAGCCAATTTCGATGCGAATCGAGCACTCAGGCTCGCCCGCGATACCCTCCAGACTGAAGCCGATGCGGTTTCCGCACTTTCCGGCCGCCTGACCGACGACTTTGCCCATGCCGTGCAGATGATCCTGCAATGCAGCGGGCGCGTGGTGGTCTCCGGCATCGGCAAGTCCGGCCATATCGGGCGCAAGGTGGCGGCCACGCTGGCCTCCACCGGCACCCCGGCGTTCTTCGTGCATCCGGCCGAAGCCAGCCACGGCGACCTGGGCATGGTCACGCGCGACGACGTGCTGATCGCCTTCTCCAATTCCGGCGAGACCGGCGAACTGCTGTCGATCATCCCGATCGTCAAGCGCATCGGCGCGCGGCTGATCTCGGTCACCGGCAATCCTGAATCGAACCTCGCCAAGCTGGCCGACGCGCACCTTGACGCGGGCGTGGAAAAGGAAGCCTGCCCGCTGAACCTGGCGCCGACGGCAAGCACCACCGCCGCGCTGGCGCTGGGCGATGCGCTGGCAGTGGCGGTGCTGGACGCGCGCGGCTTCGGCGAGGAAGACTTCGCCCGTTCGCATCCCGGCGGCGCGCTCGGCCGCAAGCTGCTGACCCATGTGCGCGACGTGATGCGCACCGGCAATTCGGTGCCGGAAGTCCGCGAAAACACCCCGCTCGCCCAGGCGCTGATGGAAATCACACGCAAGGGCATGGCCATGACCGCGGTGGTCAATCCCGACGGCCATGCCATTGGCGTCTTCACCGACGGCGACCTGCGCCGCCTGCTGGAAACCCCGCGCGACTGGAAGACCGTTCCCATTGGCGACGTCATGCACCGCAACCCGCATGTGGTCAACCAGAACCAGCTCGCAGTCGAGGCGGTGCAGATCATGGAAGCCAACCGCATCAACCAGTTGCTGGTGGTCGATGACGACGGCCGCCTGGTCGGCGCGCTGCATATCCACGACCTGACCCGCGCCAAGGTCATCTGAACGGGTCACGGGCAAGCACATAATGCAGGCACTCATCGCCTCCCTCAGCGGTATCGTCATGCGGCTGCTGCCGCTGCTGCTGATGGCCATCGTCGCCGGCAGCACCTTCTGGCTGGTGCAGATCAACTCGCCCAAGGAAAGCCAGGACACGCAGGCGACCAAGAAGCACGAGCCGGACTATTTCATGGACCGCTTCTCGGCCACGGAACTGGCGCAGGACGGCAGCACCAAGATCCGCTTTACCGGCGAGCGCATGGTTCACTTCGAGGACGACCAGACCTACGAGGTCACTCGCCCCGCGTTGCGTGCCTATGAGCCGGATCGCCCGCCGGTGACGGCGCGGGCCGACCTTGGCCGCATGAATGCGGAAGGCTCGGTGATCGACCTGTACGGCAACGGCCATGTGCTGCGCCAGCAGGGCGCCGACCCGTCCAAGGATCCGCAGCTGACCGCCGCGTCAAGCTATTTCCAGTTGCTGGTCAATGACGACATTGTCAAGACCGACAAGCCGGTGAAGCTGACGCGCGGCCCCTCGGTGATGACCGCGAACGGGCTGATCTTCAACAACGTCACCCGCGAAGTACAATTGCTCGGCAATGTACGCGGCACCATCGTCACCGGGCCGTCCCCTGGCCGTACGCCGGGGCCCTGACCCGGCCCGCGCGGGCGGCCGCCGGCAACGGCAATGCCGCTGCGCACCCTGCCTGCCCCACAAGACCCGCAAGCACGCAATACCCGCCTAACCCGCACCACCACGCCCTCTAGCCACAGCTGCCAACATGACTGCATCCCTGACGACTTCGTCCCGTCGACACGCCGCCCCGGCCCTGCTCGCCACGGCCATGGCCTTCGGCCTGCTGCTGGCCCAGCCCGCGCTGGCCGAGCGCGCGGACCGCGACAAGCCGATGGTGCTGGAGGCCGACAACGCCAGCTACGACGACGTCAAGCAGATCTATACGCTGACCGGCAACGTGGTGCTGACCAAGGGCACGATGATCCTGAAGTCGGATGCGGCCGAGCTGCGCACCGACCCCGAGGGCTACCAGTTCGCGGTGGCCACTTCCAAGCCGGGCAAGCAGGCCTATATCCGGCAGAAGCGCGAAGGCGTCGACGAGTACATCGACGGCTGGGGCGACCGCATCGAATACGACGGCAAGCAGGAGCTGTCCAAGCTGATCGGCCAAGCGCGCATGGCGCGCCTGCAGGGTGCCAAGATGCTCGACGAGATCCGCGGCGCGGTGCTGACCTACGACAGCCGCAAGGAGTTCTACACGGCTGCCGGCGGCGGCGACAACACCTCGGCCGCCAATCCGTCGGGCCGCGTGCGCGCGGTGCTGTCGCCGCGGCAGGACCCGAATGCGCAGGGTTCGGGCAGTGGTTCGCCGCTGGACCTGAAGCCGGCGCCCGCGCCCGCCAACAAACCCTGACGCCTCGCGGGGACCGCGTCCCCGCCTGAAACGCTGAACGCCAGACTGTGCCAATGACCGATACCGCCACCATCGCCGAAAAGCCTTCCGTCCAAGCCACAGCCGTCCTCGAAGGCGGCAGCACGCTGGTCGTGCGCCACCTGAAGAAGCGCTATGGCTCGCGCACAGTGGTCAAGGATGTCTCGCTGGACGTGAAGAGCGGCGAAGTGGTCGGCCTGCTCGGCCCCAACGGCGCGGGCAAGACCACCTCGTTCTACATGATCGTGGGGCTGGTGAACCTGGATGAGGGCGATATCGTGCTCGACGGCGACCACATCAGTGGCCTGCCGATCCACGAGCGTGCGCGCATGGGGCTGTCCTACCTGCCGCAGGAAGCCTCGGTCTTCCGCAAGCTCAACGTCGAGGAAAACATCCGCGCCGTGCTGGAGCTGCAGGTGGAGAACGGCAAGCCGCTGGCCAAGGCCGAGATCGACCGCAGGCTCGACGCGCTGCTCGACGACCTGCAGATTGCGCACCTGCGCAACAACCCGGCGCTGTCGCTGTCGGGCGGCGAACGCCGCCGCGTGGAAATCGCGCGCGCGCTGGCATCGTCGCCACGCTTCATCCTGCTGGATGAACCGTTCGCCGGCGTGGACCCGATCGCAGTGGGCGAAATCCAGCGCATCGTCAGCTTCTTGAAAGCGCGCAACATCGGCGTGCTGATCACCGACCACAACGTGCGCGAAACGCTTGGTATCTGCGACCACGCGTACATCATCAGTGAAGGCACCGTGCTGGCCGCCGGGCGGCCCGAAGAGATCATCGCCAACGAATCGGTGCGGCGCGTCTACCTCGGCGAAAACTTCCGCATGTGATGTACCCGCCTGCCCGCAGCGGCAGGCCATTGATTCTGCCTGCTACCGGCCCCATGATCTGGATGTGGGCCGCCCACTGCCGGCGTCGATCAAGCCGCGACATCGATAGCAATTTCCGTTCCAACAACGGAAAGATGCGCATAGAATAGGTCGCATGAAACCGTCGCTACAGCTCCGCCTCTCCCAGCACCTGGCACTGACGCCGCAACTGCAGCAGTCGATCAGGCTGTTGCAGCTTTCGACGCTGGAACTGCAGCAGGAAGTCGAACAGGCGCTCACGGAAAACCCGCTGCTCGAACGCGAGAACGACTGGATCGACAGCCCGCTGCGCGTGGCCGCCGATGGCTCGGTCAACGTGCAGAGCGCGCCGGCGCCGGCACCAGCCGAACCGCAAGGCAACGGCGAGGCGCGCACCGATAGCGCAGGCGACGACGACAGCTACGGCGACAGCAACAGCGGCGAAGACTACGGCGGCGACTGGAGCCTGGACGACTTCGCCCGCCGCCCGCAAGGCGACGAAGATGAGAAGACGCCGATGCAGCTGCGCGAGGCCGAGCCCACGTTGCGCGAATACCTGATGGAACAGCTCACGCCGCTGAAGATCTCGGTGCGCGACAAGGGCCTGGCCATCTTCCTGATCGAATCGCTCGACGACGACGGCTACCTCGCCGCGACGCTCGAAGAGATCTGCGCCGAACTGCCGGAAGAACTCGAATTCGAGATCGAGGAAGTGCAGGCGATGCTGACGCTGCTGCAAAGCTTCGACCCGCCAGGCGTGGGCGCGCGCAACGCGGCCGAGTGCCTGGGCCTGCAATTGCGCCGGCTGCAGCACCCGCAGCGCGAGCTGGCGCTGAACATCGTGCACAACCACCTCGAACTGCTGGCGGTGCGCGACTACACGCGCCTGAAAAAAGCCCTGCAGGTAGACGAGCCTGCACTCAAGGCCGCCCACGAACTGATCCGCTCGCTGGCCCCCTACCCCGGCCATGCATACAGCCGCCCCGAGGCCGACTTCGTGGTGCCCGATGTGTTCGTGCGCAAGAGCGGCGGCGGCTGGATCGCGCAACTCAATCCGGATGTGATGCCGAGGCTGCGCATCAACGACATGTACGCGCAGATCCTGCGCGGCGCCAAGGGCGAGTCGGGTACCGCGGGCCTGCAGCAGAAGCTGCAGGAAGCACGCTGGCTGATCAAGAATATCCAGCAAAGGTTCGACACGATCCTGCGTGTCTCACAGGCCATTGTCGAGCGTCAAAAGAACTTTTTCACGCACGGCGAAATCGCCATGCGCCCCTTGGTTTTGCGGGAGATTGCCGATACACTGGGATTACACGAGTCAACCATCTCCCGGGTGACGACCAATAAATACATGGCAACGCCGATGGGTACTTTCGAACTGAAGTACTTCTTTGGCAGCCACGTGTCCACCGAAACCGGTGGCGCGGCTTCATCAACGGCCATCCGCGCCTTGATCAAGCAACTGATAGGAGCCGAAGACCCGAGGAATCCCCTTTCCGACAGTCGCATCGCCGAACTGCTGGGTGAGCAAGGCTTCGTTGTCGCACGTCGCACCGTTGCCAAATATCGCGAAGCCCTGAAGATCCCCGCAGTGAATCTCCGCAAGTCTTTGTAGCCGAGCCCACCGCCTGCCTGGTGAGGCTCTTTCAGAAGGAGAAGCGCTATGAACTTCAAGATCAGTGGACACCACCTTGACATCACGCCGCCGTTGCGTGAGTACGTGGAAACGAAGCTGGAGCGAATCGTCAGGCATTTCGATCAGGTCATTGGCGTTAGCGTGCTGCTCTCTGTCGACAACCACAAGGAAAAGGACCGTCGGCAATACGCGGAAATCAATCTACATCTCAGGGGCAAGGACATCTTCGTTGAAGCGCATCATGAAGACCTGTATGCAGCGATCGACGCACTCGTCGACAAGCTGGACCGTCAGGTACTGCGCTACAAGGACCGCGTGCAAGGCCACGACCGCGAAGCGGTCAAGTACCAGATGGCCGCAGCGCAGATGCAGCAATGAGAATGCCCGGTGGCTCCGCAGAGGGCTGCTGAATCAAAACTGAACAGGCAAGCCGCGCATTGCGCGGCTTTTTTGCGCCCGCGGCGCTGTGGCGCCTGCGCAAAGGCCTGTCACCCGTTTGAGACGGAATGTTCGCAATGGCCGCGGCAGGGTGTATGCTGCGCCATACATGCAGAACCGCATCCTGCCCCGCCCGGTTGAGGTGCGGACGCCCACAGGCGCGGCGCTGCGCTGCACAATCACAGGGAGGCCGCTGCTCTATAATGGCCGGACGCCTCGGCGTTGCCGGCGACCGGCAGCCTCTGAGCCACGCACTGCCCTGCGGAACGGCGGATCCGCCCGCTAACTGAAATCCTGCGCATCGCCCATGAATCGTTTGGCCAAATTGCTGCCACCCGGCAATATCACCCTCGACGTCAGCGTCACCAGCAAGAAGCGTGTGTTCGAGCAGGCCGGGCTCCTTTTCGAGAACAACCATGGCGTGGCGCGCGCCACCGTGACGGATAACCTGTTCGCGCGCGAGTCGTTGGGCTCCACCGGACTTGGCGCCGGCGTGGCAATCCCGCACGGCCGCATCAAGGGCCTGAAGCAACCGCTCGCCGCCTTCATGCGCCTGGCCGAGCCGATCCCGTTCGAGTCGCCCGACGGCAAGCCGGTATCGCTGTTGATTTTCCTGCTGGTGCCGGAACAGGCCACGCAGCAGCACCTGGAAATCCTGTCCGAGATCGCGCAGCTGCTATCGGACCGCGACATGCGCGAAGGGCTGGCCACCTTGCCCACTTCCGAAGCCGTGCACCAGCTGCTGACCGAATGGCATCCCTGATTCACCGATCGTCCTGAACGGGCCGGCACAGACCGGACAGGCACAGCGCCTGGCACACCGCCCCACACGTCATACCCGAATGGAACTCACCGGCGTCACCTCCCAGTCCATCTTCGACGACAACGCAGCCGACCTCAAACTCTCATGGGTGGCCGGCCTGGAAGGTGCGGACCGCGCCTTCGACGTGGAATTCGCCCGCGAGGCCACCTCCGCCGCGGACCTGGTGGGCCACTTGAACCTGATCCACCCCAACCGCATCCAGGTGCTCGGCAAGCCCGAGATTACCTACTACCAGCGGCTGGACGACGATATCCGCAAGCGCCAGATGGGCGAGCTAATCCTGCTGGAGCCGCCTTTCCTGGTGGTGGCCGACGGCATGGAGCCGCCGCCGGACCTGGAGCTGCGCTGCACGCGCTCTTCCACGCCGCTGTTCACCACGCCGGTGTCGTCCGCCGCGGTGATCGACCACCTGCGCCTGTACCTGTCGCGCATTTCCGCGCCGCGCGTGACCATGCACGGGGTGTTCCTCGACATCCTCGGCATGGGTGTGCTGATCATGGGCGAATCGGGCCTGGGCAAGAGCGAACTGGGCCTGGAACTGATCTCGCGCGGCCACGGCCTGGTGGCTGACGACGCGGTTGACTTCGTACGGCTGGGGCCGGACTTCATCGAGGGCCGCTGCCCGCCGTTGCTGCAGAATCTGCTCGAAGTGCGCGGCCTGGGCCTGCTCGACATCAAGACCATCTTCGGCGAGACCGCGGTGCGCCGGAAAATGAAGATCAAGCTGGTGGTGCAGCTGGTGCGCCGCAACGACGGCGAGTTCGAGCGCCTGCCGCTCGATTCGCAATACCTCGACGTGCTGGGCCTGCCGATCCATATGGTCAAGATCCAGGTGGCGGCCGGCCGCAACCTCGCCGTGCTGGTCGAGGCCGCGGTGCGCAACACCATCCTGCGCCTGCGCGGCATCGACACGCTGCGTGACTTCATGGACCGCCAGCGCGCCGCGATGCAGGCCGATGCGGTCTCGCGCGGCCAGGGCCGCCTGCTCTGATCGCGCTGATCGCGCTGATCGCGCTGATTGCGGCTGATTGCCCACGCCCGCGTTTTCAATTGCTTACAACAGCGGCCTCCCCCGCCGTCAACGCCGACATCCAGTGCGCCGTTTTGTGCTGTAATGGGCATCGAGCCCATTCCAAGGCCGCCGCGAGGTAACTCGCACCGTGCGGCCGTGATGTTTTCCACACCAAGGAGAGCAAGCATGAAGAAACTGATCACGATGTGCGCGCTGGTCACACCGCTGCTGGCATCCGTGGCCTTCGCCCAGTCGGCGTCGGCACCGGCGGCCCCGGCGAAGGACGCCGCCAAGGCGCCCACCGCGCAGCAGGAAAGGATGAAGACCTGCAATACGCAGGCGGGCGACAAGAAGGGGGACGAGCGCAAGGCGTTCATGAAGGAATGCCTGTCGGCCAAGCCGGACGCGGCGCCCAAGACCCAGCAGGAAAAGATGGCCGCTTGCAGCAAGGAAGGCAAGGGCAAGAAGGGCGACGAATACAAGGCATACATGAAGGAGTGCCTGTCGAAGTCGGCCTGAGGCAGGTCTTCTTCCGAGCAAGCCAAGTGATGGCGGACCGCGAGGTTCGCCATCGTTGTTTCCGGGTCAGCAGTCGTCCCGCTGTCATGACGCGGCCATCACGTGATGCTATGCTTCAGTTGCTATGCGCATCATCCTCATCACCGGCATTTCCGGTTCCGGCAAGTCCGTCGCACTGAACGTCCTCGAAGATGCGGGGTACTACTGCGTGGACAACCTGCCGGCGCAGTTCATCCCAGAACTGGTCCGCTACCTCTCCAGCCAGGGCTATACGCACCTGGGCGTTGCCACCGACATCCGCAGCCGCGAGTCGCTCGACCAGTTGCCCGATACCGTGCGTACGCTCGCCGGCGAGCACCAGGTCGAGGTGCTGTTCCTGACGGCCAGCTCGGATGCGCTGGTACAGCGCTACTCCGAGACGCGCCGGCGCCATCCGCTGTCGATCCGCACCGATAGTGGCGTGGTGAACCCCGGTGGCGAGCCGGCCTTCAACGACACCGCGCTGATGGAAGCGATCGAAATGGAGCGCGAGCTGCTGAGCCCGCTGGCCGAGGCCGCGCACCGCATCGATACCAGCAATGTGCGCACCAATACGCTGCGCAGCTGGATCAAGGAGCTGATCCGCAACGACAGCGAGCGCCTGACACTGCTGTTCGAATCGTTCGGCTTCAAGCACGGCGTGCCCAGCGACGCCGACATGGTGTTCGACGTGCGCTCGCTGCCCAATCCCTATTACGACCTGGCGCTGCGCCCGCTGACCGGGCGCGACACGCCGGTGATCGATTTCCTGCAGGCGCAGCCGATGGTGCTGGCGATGGCCGAGGATATCCGTGCCTATGTGGAAAAGTGGCTGCCGAGTTTCATCGCCGACAACCGCAGCTACCTGACCGTCGCCATCGGCTGTACCGGCGGCCAGCATCGCTCGGTCTATATTGCGGAAAGGCTCGCCAACTATTTCCGCGCGCATGGTAATGTGCTGGTGAGACACCGAGAGCTCGCGCCGGCGGGCTGACGCCAAGCGCGCGTGCCTGCGGGCATCGGCAGCGCGGTGTACGGTCCGGCGGCGCGCCGTTGCTGCATTCTGGCACCCCCCTGCATCCCCTTATGCACGCTGGCACCGCATGTCTTCCACCGACCTCTACCGCCCCACCACGTCCGCCGGGTCCGACCCCGAGCCGCAGACGCTAGACAACCTCCCGCTGTTCCCGCTGCACACCGTGCTCTTTCCCGGTGGCCGGCTGCCGTTGCGCGTGTTCGAGGCGCGCTATGTCGACATGGTGCGCAACTGCCTGCGCGACAGCACGCCGTTCGGCACCTGCCTGATCGAGAGCGGCGAAGAAGTGGCACGGCCCGGCAAGGCTACCGTGCCGGAAACAGTCGGCTGTCTGGCCGAAATCGTAGACTGCAACATGGAGCAACTCGGCGTGCTGCTGATCCGCGCGCGCGGGCGCGAGCGTTTCCAGATCATCAGCCACGAGACCCGCGACGACGGCCTGCTGGTGGCGCGTGCCGAAGTACTGCCCGCCGATATCATCGACTGCAAGCTCGAACTGCTGGGCGAATGCCTGGACGCGCTGCGCCGGATCGTGACGCGGCTGCATGCGGAGCAGCCCGACCGGATGCCGTTCGACGAGCCGTACCTGTGGGACGACCCCAGTTGGGTCGCCAACCGGCTGTGCGAACTGCTGCCGGTGCCGCTGAAAGCCAAGCAGATGCTGATGGCGCTGCCCGATGCGGGCATGCGCATCGAGATCGTGCACCGCTACATGCGACAGAACCACATCGTCTGAACGGCGCGGAGCCGCCTTCAGCCTTCAGAACAGGCCGCCGCGGGCCTGGTCCTCCAGTAGCCTGCGCACCGGCGCGGGCGTGCCCAGCGCATCGAGATCGTCGAGCGAAAGCCAGCGTTGCGTGGTTTCCGTGGTGGCTTCCGTGGCGCTGTCCTGCACCATCAGGTCACCGGCCCCCACATCGACGCGAATCGCGCGGATCAACAGGCGGAAGTGCGTGAAGACATGGGTCAGTTCGCCCGCCATCGCGGCGCGCACGGGGGCGCCGTAGACGCGGGCGTAGTCAAGCGCCGCGGCTTCGGCGGCTTCCGCATCGAAGGGCACGGTTTCGACCGGCATCTCTGGCAGGCTCCACAGGCCGCCCCAGATGCCGCTGTCGGGGCGCAGCCGCAACAACACTTCACGCTCGCGCCGCACCATCAGCATCACCGTGTTGCGCTCGGGGATCGCGGCGCGCGGCTTTGGCGTGGGCAGCACGCCGGTCAACCCGTCGCGGCGCGCCACGCAGTCGGCGGACAGCGGACACGCGCCGGCATCGACCAGGCACGCCGGCTTGCCGCGCGAGCAGACCGTCGCGCCGAGGTCCATCAGCCCTTGCGTATAGGCGATCATGTCTTCGGCCTGGCATGGGCCCGCTGCGGGCAGCGCGATCTCGGCCAGCTGCCACATGCGCGTTTCCACCGCGCGCTCGCCCGGATGGCCATGGATGCCGAAGCAGCGCGCAAACACGCGTTTGACGTTGCCGTCGAGAATCGGCGAGCGCACGCCGGCGCTGAAGGCGGCGACCGCCGCCGCGGTCGAGCGGCCGATGCCGGGCAGCGTCGCCAGCACCGCGGGATCGGTCGGGAAAACGCCGCCGTGCTCGCTGACCACCTGCATGGCGCAGCGGTGCAGGTTGCGCGCGCGCGAGTAGTAGCCGAGGCCGGCCCACAGCGCCATCACCTGGTCCGCAGGCGCTGCGGCCAGTGCCTGCACCGTCGGCAATGTGGCAACAAAGCGCTGGAAATACTCGATCACCGCGCTGACCTGGGTCTGCTGCAGCATGATTTCCGACAGCCAGATGCGGTAGGCGTCGCGCGTGTTCTGCCACGGCAGGTCGTGCCGGCCGTGGACGCGTTGCCAGTTGACGACCCGTGCGCCGAAATCGGGGGGCACGCGGAAGTCGTCGGGGATGGCTGCGGTGGCTCGGGGGGCGGACTTGCGGGGCATGGGGTACGGCCAGTGGTGTGAAGCGTAAGCGTTGACGACCGGCGTTGCATCGCTCTCGGGGGATGCGAACGTTGTCAGCAAAAAAAACGCCGCTATGCGCGGCGCTACATGATATACCGGCCCGGAAACCGATTCCCGTCAGCCGCTTCCCGTCACGCCACCGCCAGGCTCGCTTGCTCTGCCCCGGCCGCCGGCCGCAGCAACCGCTGCGCAAACCCCTCGATCTTCCCGCTGCGTTCATCCAGCCCGTTCAGCACTTCTTCGAGCTGTGCAATACGGCTTTCCAGCGTATCGGTCGCTTCATGGATGCGCTCGATCGAATCGACGCGCCGGCGCAACTGCTTCTGGTGCTCGCGCACCTGTGCTTCCAGCGGTGTCATCACCGACTTGAGCCACACTTCGATATCGCGGTTCAGGTCGCGGAAGTTCTCCAGCACGCGGCTGGCCATGGTGCTGAATGCATTCTGCACCAGTTGCGGCCGCGAGCGCGTCAGCATGCTGACCGTGCCGAAGTGCGCATGCACCAGCCGCAGCGTTTCCTGCAGTTCGGCCACGTAGCGCTCGGCGGTGAACTGCATCGGCGCGGGCAGCGTGAAGCCGTGTTCGGCATTGAAGCGCCGGTACATGCTTTCGATCAGCTGGTGCAGCTGGCCGATCTTGTTGTCGGCATCGGTTACCAGCGCGGTGAGCTGGGCGAACAGCGCATCCATGTCCTCGCGCAGGCCGCGCGAGAAGAAGCGTTCCTTCATCTGCTCGCGCGCGGCCCGCATGGTCCGGCGCACATCGCGCAGCTGCAGGCTCTTGATGATGTCGGCGCTGTGGCGGCCGAACACCAGCCGCAGCGCCTGGAACTTGCTGATGCTCTGCTCGAACTCTTCCTTCTCGCCCTGCACGCGCATCAGCATGTGCTTGACCATCGCGTGGTTTTTGCCGCGCAGCCCGCGCAGCTCGAACAGTTGCTCGACGATATCGCGGCGGCGGCTCTGCAGCAGCTGCTGCGCGGCGCGCGCCATGTCCTGCGCCTGCCGGTGGACCTGGTCGGAAACGATGTCGCGCCGCCGCGGGATCAGCTGGTCGGACAGCACATGCTCGAACTCGGGCAAGCCGCTGCGCGCCAGCAGCACGTCGTCGTGCGTGACCTTGGCCACCAGGCCCTTCTGCGCCGACACCGGATAGACACGCGCCTGCTCGATGCCCAGCACCTGGGCCGTACTCGAGACCTGCCGCCCGATCTCGCCGGCGATCTCGGACGGCTGGCGCAACGGGTCCCAGAGCCCGTCGATCTTGTTGAGCACGGCCAGGCAACCGCGCCGGTGGCCGGCATCCACGTGGGTGCGCCACAACTCCAGGTCGCTTCTGGTCACGCCGGCATCGGCGGCCAGCACGAACACCACCACGTGCGCGTCGGGGATCAGGCGCAGCGTCAGTTCGGGCTCGGTGCCGATCGCGTTCAGCCCCGGCGTGTCGAGGATCACCAGCCCCTGGCGCAGCAGCGGGTGCGGGAAATTGATCACCGCATGGCGCCAGCGCGAGATCTCGACCATGCCCTCGGCATCGACCGCGTAAGCGGCATCGGGGTCGCTCTCATGGTAAAGGCCCAGCGCCTCGGCTTGCTGCGGCGGCACGCGCACGGTCTGGACCACGTGCTGGAAGGCTTCGAGCATGCCCTCGGGAGAGGACGGGTCCAGCGGCACCGTATGCCAGTGTGCCGACGGGCCGGCCTCGAGAAAATCCGCGGTCGAGGCGTCCTGAAGCCTGGTTTCGATCGGCAGCAGCCGGATGCAGGGGGACTCGGCCTCGTCGTAGCGCAGCTCGGTCGGGCACATCGTGGTGCGGCCCGCCGACGACGGCAGGATGCGGCGCCCATAGTCGGCAAAGAAGATCGCATTGATCAGTTCGCTCTTGCCGCGCGAGAACTCCGCAATGAAGGCGACCTTGAGCCGGTCGCTGCGCAGCACGTTCTGGATGCGCTGCACGCGGTCGTCGGCCTGTGCGTCGTACAGGTCGTGCTGCTGCAGCCACGACTGGAATTCGGCCAGGGACTGGAGGACCCCCGTTCTCCAGGCGCCGTATTGTTCGAATTGGTGGGCGAGCGTTGTCATGGAGCTGTTCGGCTGACTCGGTTTTTGCCTCGGGGCCGCCGCCGGCGGAGGCGTGCCCGTGTTCCCGCACTGCCGGCCCGCCGCGATCCCCGGACGAGCCAATCTGTTCCATTTTTGTAACTTTTTATAACTGCGCACACGATACAGGTTTCCACGGCGGTTTTGTGGAATTCGCGCCCCTTGCGAACGGCGTGCGGGCAGAGTGTTGCGCCGAGCCATCGACAATCGCCAGCGGCGCGCATTGTGCGCCACACGGCGCATCGCAATGGCGCATTGCAACGGCAATCACCGGTCAATGCTGGCAGTTGGGGCAGTAGAAGGTGGAGCGCTGGCCTTGCACAATCTGCCGCACCGGCGTGGCGCAGATGCGGCATGGCTGGCCCGCGCGGTCGTAGACGAAACAATCGAGCTGGAAGTAGCCGCTGGCGCCGTCGCTGCCGACGAAATCGCGCAGCGTGCTGCCGCCGCGCTCGATCGCCTGCGCCAGGGTCTCGCGCACCGCCTGCGCCAGCCGGTCGCAACGCGCGCGGCTGAGGCGGCCGGCCGGCGTGGTCGGCCGGATGCCGGCGCGGAACAGGCTTTCCGACGCGTAGATATTGCCGACCCCGACCACGATGCCGCCGGCCAGCAAGACCGATTTGATGGCAGCACTGCGGCCGCGCGTGTGGCGGTGCAGCCAGGCGCCGTCGAAGGCAGCATCGAAGGGCTCGATGCCGAGCGTGCGCAGCAGCGGGTGGGATGGCAGTTCGTGCTCGGTCAGCGTGGTCCACAGCACCGCGCCGAAGCGGCGCGGATCGCGGAAGCGCAGCACCACCGGGCCCTCGGCGCCCGCTACACCCTCGGCACCCTCGGCCAGCACCATGTCCAGGTGGTCGTGGGCGCCTGGCGGCGGCGCCTGCGGCAACACCCTCAGCGTGCCGGTCATGCCGAGATGCACCAGCAGCCAGCCGACCGGTTCGGCGGCGTCGTCGCTGACACACTCGAGCAGCAGGTACTTGCCGCGGCGTTCGATCCGGCGCACCACGCGCTGCGCCAGGCGGGCTTCGAGGTCCGGCTCGACCGGCCAGCGCAGCCCGCGGTGGCGCACCGTCACCGCTTCAATGCGGCGCCCCACCACGTGCGGCAGCAAGCCGCGCCGGGTCACCTCGACCTCGGGCAATTCAGGCATCGAACCTTCTCCGTTGGTTACCGCTCCAAACTCCTGCCGGCCTTGCTGGCCATGGGCCAGCGCGCCGAGCAGCGCATTGTAGCGGCAGGCTACAATGCCTTTATCCATTCCTTCGCCATTCCTTCGCCAGCGCGCGCCGGAGCACTCGATACATGTCGGACCTGAAGTTGGACCTGACGCCGGACCTGATACCGGACGCCACATTGCAAGCC
This sequence comes from Cupriavidus sp. NPDC089707, assembly GCF_044748965.1. NCBI lineage: Bacteria > Pseudomonadati > Pseudomonadota > Betaproteobacteria > Burkholderiales > Burkholderiaceae > Cupriavidus > Cupriavidus sp. NPDC089707. The sequence continues at coordinate 66,909 of NZ_JBIVHB010000001.1, read as the reverse complement.
TCCAAGTGCGGCATCCCCGTACTCGAGGGCGCATTTTCGCGCACAGCAAGCGTCGCAGGAGCCTTTGCCAAGACCCGCCGCAACGCACGTGCGCTGGGCGCCGCGGCACTGCTCGCGGTAGCCGGCGCCGCGCATGCGGCACCTCCAGCCGGCGGCGTGCCGCTGCCGCAGCTTGCGCCGATGCAGATCGCCGCCTCCGACGACGCGCGCCCCGCCGGCAGCACCGGCAAATCGGCACGCAGCCAGCTGCCGTCGCTGGAGCTGACCGACGACATTGTCTATATGGTGCTGGCGGCCGAGATTTCCATGCAGCGCGGCCTGGTCGGCCCGGCCTACCGCACCTACCTCGAACTGGCGCGGCAGACCCGCGATCCGCGCTTCGCGCAGCGCGCAACCGAGATCGCCTTTAACGCGCGCATCCCGCAGCAGGCGCTGGACGCGGCGCGGCTGTGGCGCGAAATCTCGCCCAATTCGCCCGCCGCCGCGCAGGTTCTGTCGACGCTGCTGGTGCTGAACGGACGCTGGGACGATGCCCGCCCGCTACTGCAGCAACAGTTGGCCGCCGTGCCCGCCAGCCACCGCGGCGACGCCATTCTTCAGATGCAGCAGCAACTGTCGCGCACCAGCGATCCGGCCGGTGCGGCCGCGCTGATGCAGGAACTGACGCGCAACGATTCGAAACTGCCGGAAACCCACCTGGCGCTGGCGCGCGCGCGCGAAATCGCCGGCGACGTGCCGGGTGCGATCACCGCGCTCGACCAGGCGCTGAAGCTGCGCCCGGGCTATGAGGCTGCCGCGCTGATGGCCGCCGAGTTGCGCGCCGAAAAGGAGCCCGACGAAGCCGTCGCCATCCTGAAGCGCTTCCTCGACAAGTCGCCAGAATCGGTCAACGGCCATATCACGCTGGCACGCCTGTACCTGCTGCGCAACGACATGCAGGCAGCCCGGCAAGAGTTCGAGACCTTGCGCAAGGTGGCGCCCGCCGATCCGCGCGTGCCACTTGCGCTGGGGCTGACCAGCCTGCAGGCCAAGAACTACACCGAAGCCGAGCAATATCTGCAGGAGTACCTGCAGCTGGTCGAGAAGCAACCCACGGCCAATCCCGACATCGCCTACCAGTACCTGGCGCAGATCGCCGAGGAACGTAAGGACTATGCCGGCGCGATCCAGTGGCTGGACCGCATCGAGGACATCCGCCTGGCCCCCGCGGCCACCGCCAAGCGCGCGCAGTTGCTGGCACGCCTGGGCAAGCTGGACGATGCGCAGGCACTGTTCGGCGAGATGCTTGCCGATGCCGAGGAAATCCCCGACCCGGGCCAGCGCGCGCAGCGCGTCATGGCGATCCGCCAGGCCGAGGTAGCCACGCTGATGGAGACCAAGGCCTACGACCGCGCGCGCAAGCTGCTCAACGACCGCATCGCCGCCGAGCCCGAAAACGCCGACTGGATCTACGAGCTGGCCATGCTCGACGAGCGCCAGAAGCGCTACGACAGCATGGAAAAAGGCCTGCGCCGCGTAATCGCGCTGCAGCCGCAGCAGAAGCAGGGCTACAACGCGCTTGGCTACTCGCTCGCCGATCGCAACGAGCGGCTACCGGAAGCGCGCGTGCTGCTTGAACGCGCAACCGAGCTGGGCCCGGACGATCCCTACATCATGGACAGCCTGGCCTGGGTCAAATTCCGCATGGGCGAACTGCGCCCCGCAGCGGACCTGCTGCGCAACGCTTATGCCAAGGCGCCCGAAGCCGAGATCGGCGCGCACCTGGGCGAGGTGCTGTGGCAGCTCGGCGAGCACGAGGAAGCGCGCAAGACATGGACCGAAGCCATGCGCATCGATCCCGAGAACGAAACCCTGGTCGATACGCTGCGCAGGTACAAGTTCGACGTGCAGCTGGCCAAGTAACTAACCCCGTAACCCCGCTTGACGCGCTTGGGTTGCCAGGCGCGGCACGGGATTTCCGTCAGTCCGGCGGCCGCGGCCGCGCGCCGCCGCTCCACGACCATGCCCATGAATCGAACCAGACGCCTGGCACTGCTTTGCCTGGGCGCCCCGTTGCTGCTGCAGGCGTGCGCCAGCGTGGCACCGTCGCGCGGCTTTGATGCCGGCGAATCCAGCGCAAGCCAGCAATACACCGGCCGCTTCTCGGCCAACTACCAGCGCTACGGCCGCGACGAAGGCGTGGCCGGCAGCTTCCGCTGGGAAGAGCAAGGCCACAACGTGCGGCTCGACCTGGTCTCGCCGCTGGGCCAGACGCTGGCGGTGGTCACCGCCACGCCGTCCGGCGCCACGCTGGACCTGCCCAACCAGCCGCCGCGCAATGCGCCCGAGGTCGACACCCTGATGGAAGAGGCCCTCGGGTTCGCGCTGCCGGTGGCCGGCATGCGCGACTGGCTGCACGGCCGCGCCGCGCAGGGATCGCCCGCGCGCACCACGCGCGACGAGCAGGGGCGCCTGTCGACGCTGGCGCAGAACGGCTGGACCGTGCGCTACGTCACGTGGCAGGACACGCAGCCCGCAAGCACCGCCGCGGCGCTGCCGCGCCGCATCGACCTCGCGCGCGACTCCGGCAGCAATCCGCTGTCGGTGCGGCTCGTCATCGATCCCCGCACGCCATGACCCCTGACCGGACCCCGGCACTGCCGCCGCCCGAACTGCGCGACTGCCCCGCGCCCGCGAAGCTCAACCTGTTCCTGCACGTGACCGGCCGCCGCGCCGACGGCTACCACACGCTGCAGACGGTGTTCCAGCTGGTCGACTGGTGCGACACGCTGCATTTCCGCCGGCGCGACGATGGCATCGTGGCGCGCGTCACCGACGTGCCCGGCGTGCCCGCCGACAGCGACCTCGTCGTGCGCGCCGCGCGCGCGTTGCAGGCGGCTACGGGCACCCTCTTTGGCGCCGACATCGAGATCGACAAGGTGCTGCCGATGGGCGGCGGCATCGGCGGCGGCTCGTCGGATGCCGCGACCACGCTGCTGGCGCTGAACCACCTCTGGGGCCTGGGCCTGTCGCGCGAGGAACTGATGCGTATCGGCCTGTCGTTGGGTGCGGACGTGCCCGTGTTCGTGTTCGGCCAGAATGCATTCGCTGAGGGCGTGGGCGAACATCTGACGGCAGTGGAACTGCCCGAGAGCTGGTTCGTGGTCATCCATCCGAAACAACATGTACCGACGTCTGAAATTTTTTCGGACCCTCGCTTGACAAGGGATACGCCAATCTCCATAATTGCGGTCTTCGCTGCTCGCACAAACAAATTCGATTTCGGTCGCAACGATCTGGAACCGATAGCAACAGCGAAGTTCGGCGAAGTCGCCCGAGCCCTGGAATGGCTGAAGCAATACAATCAGCATGCCAGGATGACCGGCTCCGGAGCCTGCGTGTTTGCGCGTTTTCATGACGCAAAGACAGCGCAGCAGGTCCTGGAAAGGTTGCCTCCCGAATGGGATGGCAGGTGTGTGAGGAGTCTGGCACATCACCCGCTCGCAGCGTTCGCATAGCAAGTTATCGTTCGGCGCGGTATCGCCCTGTCAATCATGGCAGGTTGGTACCACGAAGAACGGCCCGGTTGTGTAGGGGAGTCGCCAAGTTGGTCAAGGCACCGGATTTTGATTCCGGCATTCGAAGGTTCGAATCCTTCTTCCCCTGCCATTACTTCCTATAGTGTCCTAACGGAACACGATATCTTCCAAGTCACCGGCTTCGCCGGTGACACCAAGCTCCCCCAGCAGCAAGACAGGTGCCCCGAATGAGCAGCGAAGGCTTGATGGTATTTACCGGCAACGCCAACCCCAAACTCGCGGAGGCTGTCGTACAGCACCTCGGCATTCCGCTGGGCAAAGCCCAGGTTGGTCGTTTCTCCGACGGTGAAGTCCAGGTTGAAATCCAGGAAAACGTTCGCGGCAAGCACGTTATCGTGCTGCAGTCCACCTGCGCGCCGACCAACGACAACCTGATGGAGCTGATGGTGATGGTCGACGCGCTCAAGCGCGCCTCGGCACGCAGCATCACCGCCGCCATGCCCTACTTCGGCTATGCTCGCCAGGACCGCCGCCCGCGTTCGGCGCGCGTGGCAATTTCGGCCAAGGTCGTGGCCAACATGCTGGAAGTCGCCGGTGTCGAGCGCGTGCTGACGATGGATCTGCACGCCGACCAGATCCAGGGCTTCTTCGATATTCCCGTCGACAACATCTACGCATCGCCGGTCCTGCTGGGCGACCTGCGCGAGAAGAACTACGGCGACCTGCTGGTGGTGTCGCCTGACGTCGGCGGCGTGGTCCGTGCCCGCGCACTGGCCAAGGAACTGAACTGCGACCTGGCGATCATCGACAAGCGTCGTCCCAAGGCCAACGTGGCCGAGGTGATGAACATCATCGGTGAAGTCGACGGCCGCAACTGCGTCATCATGGACGACATGATCGACACCGGCGGCACGCTGTGCAAGGCCGCCCAGGTGCTGAAGGAGCGCGGCGCGCTGAAGGTCTTCGCCTACTGCACGCACCCCGTGCTGTCAGGTGGCGCGGCAGCCCGCATCGCGGACTCGGCGCTGGATGAAGTGGTGGTGTGCGACACCATCCCGCTGTCCGAAGAAGCGGCAAAATGCACCAAGATCCGTCAGCTCTCGACCGCTCCGCTGCTGGCCGAGACCTTCACCCGCATCGTCAAGGGCGACTCGATCATGTCGCTGTTCGCGGGTTCCTGATAGAATTTACGGCTTTACTGCGTTGGCAGCCGTTTTGCGGCGGCCAACGTGACTTGATCGGCGCTGATTCTCTTGTTTGCGCCGCAACGAGGCTGTCTGGTCGCGGACAGCCTTCTTTACTTTTGGAGTCATCATGAAAGTTGTCGCTTTCGAGCGTAGCGTACAGGGTACGGGTGCGAGCCGCCGCCTGCGCAATTCGGGCAAGACCCCCGGCATCATCTACGGCGGCGCCGCCGAGCCGAAGATGATCGAACTGGATCACAACGCACTGTGGCACGCCCTGAAGAAGGAAGCGTTCCACTCGTCGATCCTGGACCTGGAAGTCGCTGGCAAGTCGGAAAAGGCCCTGCTGCGCGCATTCCAGATGCACCCGTTCAAGCCGCTGGTGCTGCACGTCGATTTCCAGCGCGTGTCGGCCAACGACAAGATCCACGTCAAGGTACCCCTGCACTTCATGAACCAGGAAACCGCTCCTGGCGTGAAGCTGGGCCACGGCCTGGTCAACCACATCGTCAACGACCTGGAAGTGTCGTGCCTGCCGGCCGACCTGCCTGAGTTCATCGAAGTGGACGTCGGCGCGATGGAGCTGGGCCAGACCCTGCACTTGAGCGACCTGAAGCTGCCGAAGGGCGTGACCGTCATCACCCACGGTGACGACAACCCCGCCATCGCCAGCATCTCGCTGCCGGCTGGCGCTGCTTCGGCCGCCGAAAGCGCCGAAGGCGAAGGCGAAACGCCGGCTGCCTAAGCTGCTGCTGCGGCCGCGGCCCATGGGCCGCGCCACGGAGAAAACCGCCGCCCTCCGCGGCGGTTTTTTTTCGACCCTGCCCAACCCTGGATTTTCGGTATCCTTGGCGCCTGTGGCGCAGCCCTGCACGCCAACGACTCAGTCAATCGCATGATCAAGCTCATCGTCGGCCTCGGCAATCCCGGTGCGGAATACGAGGCCACCCGGCACAACGCCGGCTTCTGGCTGGTGGACCAGCTTGCCCGCATGGGCGGCACCACGCCGCGCGTGGAAGGCCGCTTTCACGGGCTGGCCGCGCGCGCGCGGCTGTGGGACCAGGACATCTGGCTGCTCAAGCCCTCGACCTTCATGAACCGCTCGGGGCTGGCCGTGGTTTCGCTGGCACGCTTCTACAAGATCCTGCCCGACGAGATCGTCGTCGCCCACGACGAGATGGATCTGCCGTCCGGCACCGTGAAGCTCAAGCGCGGCGGCGGCGCGGGCGGCCACAACGGCCTCAAGGACATATCGGCCCACCTGACCACGCAGGACTACTGGCGCCTGCGCATCGGCGTTGGACATCCGCGCAATGCGCCTGGCGGCGCCGGCGCGGGCCGCGAGGACGTGGTCAACTTCGTGCTGAAGCCACCGCGTAAAGAGGAACAGGAAGCGATCGACGCGGCCATCGACCGCAGCATCGATCCGCTGGGCCTGCTGGCGAGCGGCGATGCCGAACGCGCGATGGCGCAGTTGCACACCACGCGCTGACCTATCGGCGCAGGCACACTCCCGCGACATCCATGTGACACGGGCCGCACACGCGGCCCGTTTGTCGTTGGCGCGCTGCAACGCTTATGTTGCAGACAAGCTGTCATCAAACTTCCACGGGCAGTCCCTACATTGCGGGGTTTCCACCGCGCCAGCATCACATCGTAGCCGGCGCGCATGACAAACCCACAAGAGAGGAAAGCCCATGTCGTACCTGACCGACGAAGCGCGCGCCGCCGGCCGTGCTGCCAAGCCTGACGTTGACGTGCCCGGCCAGCGGCTGGAAGACATCGTTGCAGCCAACCCGGCCCGCCGCCGGGTGCTGCGCGGCGGCGTGGGCCTGTCGCTGTTCTCCGCCTTCGGCAGCGGCCTGCTGGCCGCCTGCGGCGGCGATGACGATCCCGCACCCGCGCCTGCTCCGGCGCCGGCCCCTGGCCCGGCACCTGGCGCTGTCACGCCGAGCTATGAAGTCACGTTCGAGCCGGTCGCCAAGTCGACCGCCGACACGGTGGTCGTGCCGAATGGCTACAGCGTCGACGTGCTGTTTTCCGCAGGCGATCCGGTCGAGGCCGGCGCCACCGGCTATGCCGGCGCGTTTCAGTCGTCGGCCGAAACCGAGCGCCAGGCCGGCGGCAACCATGACGGCATGCATTTCTTCGCGCTGTCGGGTGTCGATCCGCAGAAGGGCGGCCTGCTCGCCATCAACCACGAACTGCCGGACTACAAGATCCTGTTCGCCGGCGGCACCTATGCCGAAGCCACGGCCAGCCCCGAGCAGAAGCGCATTGCGCTGTCGGCGGTCGGCATCTCGGTGATCGAGGTCGAACTGGCCGCCAGCGGCAAGTGGCAGGTCAAGCGCGACTCGATCTACAACAAGCGCTACACCGGCAACACGCTGTACCGCGTGGGCGGTCCGGCCGCTCCGGTGGTGGGCTCGACCGTGGTCGGCATGCTCAACAACTGCTCCAGCGGATACACGCCCTGGGGCACCTACCTGACCTGCGAAGAAAGCACGGACAACTACCTGGATAGAACCCAGGACGAGAAGGGGTATGGCTGGGTCGTCGAGATCGACCCGTATGGCACGCTCGGCGCGCCGGCCAAGCGCACGGCAATGGGCCGCTTCGACCATGAGAACGTCGCCTTCATGACCGATGCCGGCAACAACGTGGCCTTCTACATGGGCGACGACGGCACGCCGGGCTGCATCTACAAGTTCATCCCGGCCACGGCGTTCGATCCGAACAACCGCGCTGCCAATGCCAACTTGCTGGACAGCGGCACGCTGTACGTAGCGAAGTTCAACGCCGACGGCAGCGGGCAGTGGGTCGAGCTGACGCAAGGCAAGAACGGCCTGACCGTTGGCGCCTCGGATCCGGGCAACTGGACCCAGTCTGCCACCTCGCCGGCACCGACGACTGTCGACTTCGCGACGCAGGCCGACGTGCTGGTCAACACCAAGGCGGCCGCGCGCGTGGCCGGCGGCACGCTGATGGACCGCCCGGAATGGATCACGGTCGGCCTGGACAAGACCGTCTACTGCACGCTGACCAACAACAGCGGCCGCCAGCAAACCGACGCCGCCAACCCGCGCGTGCAGAACCTTCACGGCCACATCGTCCAGTGGAAGGAAGCCGGCGACTCGCCGCTGGCCACCACCTTCACCTGGAGCATCCTGCTGCAGGCCGGCGACCCGTCGCTGGCCACGGACAACCTGAAGGGCAACATCAACGGCGACACGTTCTCGAGCCCGGACGGCCTGCGCGTGGACCCGAAGGGCCGTATGTGGGTGCAGACTGACTCGAGCACCAGTTCGACCTACACCAACACCTTCGGCAACAACAGCATGTACTACATCTCGCCGACCGGGCAGTCGAAGCGATTCCTGGTCGGCCCGACCGGTTGCGAGATCACCGGCATCGCCTACACGCCGGACCTGACCACCTGCTTCATCAACATCCAGCACCCGACCGGCCAATGGCCGGACGCCGCCAAGCCGCCGCGCTCCTCGACTATCGTCGTGCGCCGCACGGACGGCAAGCCGATGGGTGCATGACCGAGGCATGACCGAGTAGTGCCGTAGTACCGTAGTAACTGGGGAAAAGTTAAGCCCCCGCCACCTTTCGGTGACGGGGGCTTTTTTTTACCTCTGAGTGCGGTGCGAAGTGATGCGAAGCCGCGCAGGCCGACGGTCAGCGGATCAGGCAGCGTGCTTGGCCGCAGTCAGCAGCCGATAGCGCTGCATCAGCACGTCTTGCGACTCCACCCGGTTCGGATCCTTGGGGATGCAGGCGACCGGACAGACCTGCTGGCATTGCGGCTCGTCGAAGTGCCCGACGCACTCGGTGCACTTGTTGGGGTCGATTTCATAGATCTCGGGCCCCATCGAAATGGCTTCGTTCGGGCACTCGGGCTCACAAACGTCGCAGTTGATGCAGTCGTCGGTGATCATCAGCGCCATGGTGTTTCCTTCCTGCGGACACGCCCGCGCCCGACTGGCCGCGATCTGACGTGTCTGAAGCCGTATTTTATTCCGGTTTGGCGATTTTCTCTTGCAGCCAGCGCTCCACAGACGGGAACACGAACTTGCTGACATCGCCGCCCAGCACCGCGATCTCGCGCACGAAGGTACCGGAGATGAACTGGTACTGATCCGACGGAGTCAGGAACATGGTTTCCACGTCGGGCAGCAGGTAGCGGTTCATGCCCGCCATCTGGAATTCGTACTCGAAGTCGGACACCGCGCGCAGGCCGCGCACGATCACGCGCGCATTGTTCTTGCGTACGAAGTCCTTGAGCAGCCCGGCAAATCCTTCCACACGCACGTTGGGATAGTGCCCGAGCACTTCGCGGGCAATGCCGATGCGCTCGTCGAGCGAAAAGAACGGGCGCTTGTTGGGGCTGTGCGCCACGCCGACCACCAGTTCGTCGAAGATGTTCGACGCACGGCGAACCAGATCCTCGTGTCCCCGGGTCATTGGATCGAAGGTGCCGGGATAGACCGCGATGACCATACTTCCTCCTTGATCTGCCCGCTGCCGGCCGTTGTGGCCGCCTCGTTCGCCGGCCGGACCGGCGCGAGTGCTGCGTCGCGAGCGTTGTGACAGCGGCGTAGTGTAACCCTAAATGCGCCGCTTGGAAGGCGGGCGGCGCACCGTTTTGCGGCACTGCACCCACGAATCCGTTTCGCAATCGGAAAGGCGCCCTTAGCCCATGGCGAAACAGTGCTTCGGGCAATGCCGGCGCAGGCCGTCAATCCGTGCCGCTACCGTGCTGTGGGTGCTGTGGGTGCTGGCGGTGCTGCAGCAAATGGAAATGCACCGCGCCGGCGCGCGCGTGGCGCACGATCTCAAGCAATGCCGGAACCGGGGCGTCGACGCCGGTTAGCGCATGGTCGGTTTCGACATAGACGGCGCCACCGGGCCGCAGCAGCCGCGCGGCGTGCTCCAGCGACGGGCCGATCCAGTCCTCGGCAAAGGGCGGGTCCAGGAATACCACGTCGAAGCTGCCGTCGGGCAATTGCGCTGCGACCGTAAAGGCATCGCCCTGCACGACGCGCACCTGGCCGGCATCGAGCCGGTACTGGTTATCGCGCAGCTGCTTGGCCACGCGGGCATTGGACTCCACCAGCGTGACCGCGGCCGCGCCGCGCGACGCGGCTTCGAAGCCGAGCGCGCCAGAGCCGGCGAACAGGTCCAGGCAGGCGAGCCCCGCCAGGTCCTGGCCAAGCCAGTTGAACAAGGTCTCCCGCACGCGGTCGGGCGTCGGGCGCAAACCCTGGGCGTCGGGCACGGGCAGGAGCGTGCGCTTCCAGCGTCCGCCGATGATGCGGACCTGGGACGGCGCCTGGCGCGGCACCGGACGCGGAGGCGCTGTGGGAGAACGTCCGCCGGCAGCAGCGGCGGCCGGCGCGGAGGAAGGAGTACGCCCGCCTGGAGCGGGCGAAGGCAATCGGGAACGCGAATTCATCCCGTGATTGTAGAGCCTGCGGGACGGTTCGCCGCAGCCACACGTGGGCGGGCACGCATAGGCCGCCCTGAGCCGTGCGGCGCCCGCGTCACTGCCGCGACGCGGTCGGCGTGCTGCCGACCGGGCCGCCGACGATCACCGTGGCCATGCCGTCCGGGCGCACATGGCGCTGGAAAGCCGCCCTGACCTGCTCGCGCGTGACCTTGCCGACCTGCGCGGTCCAGGTGTCAAGGTAGTCCAGCGGCAGCCCGTACCAGCCGATATTGGCGACATTGGTCAGCAGCTTGCGGTTGTTGTCGATGCGCAGCGGGAAGCCGTTGATCAGGTTGTCCTTGGCCGCGCGCAGCTCCTTCTCGGTTGGCCCTTCGACGACAAAGCGCGCCAGCACCTGGCGCACCAGCGCCAGCGCTTCGTCAGTCTGCGCTTTCTTGGTCTGCAGACTGATGCCGAACGGCCCAGGCTGCTTCGACGGAGCGAAGTAGCTGTCGACACCGTAGGTCAGGCCGCGCTTCTCGCGCACTTCGTCGGTCAGGCGCGAGCTGAAGCCGCCGCCGCCGAGCACGTAGTTGCCAACCAGCAGCGCGAAGTAGTCAGGATCGCCACGCGCGATCGACGGCTGGCCGATTGCCACGCTGGACTGCTGCGCCGGATGCGGCAGGCGCTGCTCGCTGGCCGGGATGTTGAGCTTCACCTGGGGCAGCGCCGGGGCGGCACTGCCCTGCGGCAGCCTGCTCGTAAGCCGCTCGGCAAGGGCTTCGGCCTGCTTGCGGTCGATCGCGCCGATCAGCGTCACCACCGCGCGCTGCGCGCCGTAGTTGTCGCGCCAGAATTTGGCGATGTCATCGCGCGTGATCGACTGCACGCTCTCCGGCGTGGCCGCGATACCGTAGGGATGGTCCGGGTACATGGCCTTGGCCAGCGCCTTGTCGGCGATCACCCCTGGCTTGGTGTCGGCCTCGCGGATGGCGGTGATCAGGCGCTGCTTCTCGCGCCCGACCACGGCGTCCGGGTAGGTCGGCGCCTTGATCAGCTGCGCGGCCAGCGCCACCGACTGGTCCAGTTCGGGTTGCGCGGTCAGCGTGCGCAGCCCGATGCCGCCGCGGTCGCCGCCTGCCGCGCCGCCAAAGGCCGCTCCGGTATCGGCAAAGGCGTCGGCGATCTGCGCCTCGTCGCGTGCCGGCTGGCCGTCCTGCGCGCCCGCGCCCTTGTCCAGCAGCGCCGCCGTCAGCGTCGCCAGCCCGGCCTTGCCCGGCGGGTCATAGCGGCTGCCGGCATCGAAGTCGATATTGACGTCGAGCATGGGGATCGACGGGCTGTGGACAAAGTACACGCGCGCGCCGGTGGACGCGGTCCAGTGCTCGATCGGGATCGCGGCCTGGGCCAGTTGCGCGGCCAGCAGCATGGCGGCGCCGAGCGCCGCGCCGGCCAGCGTGCGCAGCGTGCGGGGCCCCACGTTGAATGAAGTGGCGGACTGGGACATCGTCATTCCTCAGTGGCGCAAGCCCGACGGGGCCTGGATCTTGGGCTTGTTCGGATCGATCGGCTGCGGCAGCAGCGTGGCCACGGTCAGGTTGTCGTCGTTGAAATACTTCGAGGCGACTGCCTGCACCTGCGCCGGCGTGACGGCCTTGATCTTGTCGAGCATACGGTCGATCTGGCGCCACGAGATATCAGAAATCTCGGAAACGCCGATCTCCATGCCTTGCCCGAACACCGAATCGCGCTTGTAGATCTGCCCGGCCACCACCTGCGCCTTGACACGTTTGAGTTCTGCCGGCGAGACCCCTTCCTTGGCGATGCGCTGGATCTCGGCGCGCAGCGCGCGCTCGATCTCGTCGGTGCTGTGGCCGGCCGCGGGCGTGCCGTCGAGGACGAACAGCGACTCGCCGCGGTTGATGCTGTCGTAGCCGACGTTGACATCGTCGGCCAGGCGCTGCTCGCGCACCAGTTCGCGCGTCAAGCGGGCATTGTCGTAGCCGTTGAGCACGGCCGCCAGGACTTCCAGCGCGTAGGGGTCGACGTCCTTCTCGACATCGCGCAGGCGCGGCACCTTGTACGCCATCACCATGTACTGGTTCTCGGCCGGTGCCTTGACCCAGATGCGCTTGATGCCCTTCTGCTCCGGCTCCTCCTGGTCCTTGCGCAGCGGCAGCGTGCGCGGCTTGAGCTTGCCGTAGTAGCGCTCGGCGAGCGCGCGCACCTCCTCGGCCTTGACGTCGCCGGTGACGATCACCAGCGCGTTGTTCGGCACGTACCACTGGCGGTACCAGTCCTTGACGTCGTCGACGCGCATGTTGACCAGGTCGTCCATCCAGCCGATCACCGGATGGCGGTACGCCGCCGCGGTATAGACGGTGGCGAGCAGTTGCTCATAGACGGTGCCGCGGGAGGAGTCGTCGGTGCGCAGGCGGCGCTCTTCCATCACCACCTTCATCTCGCGGTCGAACTCGTCCTTCCTGATGATGAGGTTGGCCATGCGGTCGGCCTCCAGCTCCATCATCTTCGGCAGGTACTGCTTGCCGATCTGCTGGTAGTACATGGTGAAGTCGCGGTTGGTCAAGGCGTTCTCGCGTCCGCCCAGTGCCGCCACCTGCTTGGAGAACTCGCCGACGCCGACCTTGGGCGTGCCCTTGAACATCATGTGCTCGAGCATGTGGGCCACGCCCGTGGTGCCGCTGACCTCGTCGATGCCGCCGACGCGGTACCAGATCTGGTGCGCCACCGTGGGCGCCCGGTGGTCTTCCTTGACGATCAGCCGCAGGCCGTTGGAAAGCCGGTATTCCGTGGTGCCATGCGCGGTGGCGCCGGCGGGCGCGGTCTGCGCGGAAGGCATGGGCGATCCGACCACGCCTTGCGCGCCGGCCGGCAACGACCAGGGCAGCAGGCCGAGCAGCAACGCCGGGACCAAAGCCGGGAAGATACGCCGCACCAGGCGCGCGGCGCCAGCGGGACGTGTTGAGGAGGTAGGTTGGCAGTGCCGTAGGATGCGTGCTTGGGCACCTTCGGCGCCCGCCGCGGTCAGGCCAGCGCAATGGTTCATGCGACCCCGTCTGCTAGAATTTTGCCCATCGACCCGCGCGGGCAGTCATGCGCGCGCGGATCAGCCAAGTAGCGAACTGATGTAGCGAACTATACGCAATCGCTGGCCGGGACCACAACGGGTTCTCCCCGACCTTCGCGATGTCAGCGTAAGCCCTTGATTATTAACCGGTCGCCTGCCGGCAATGTGCCACCAGGGTATCGGCCCCGGTATTGACTCCATTCCCCAATGTTTAGTTTCTGGAAGAAGCGCAAGGCCGAGCCCGCGTCCATCGAGACGCCAGCCCCGGCACCCGCGCCGCTAGAGGCGCCCGCGCCCACCCCCACGCCCTCGCCTGCCCCGGTCCCCGCTCCCGTTCCGGTCCCGACGCCGACGCCGGTCCCCGCGCAGGTGCCCCCGCCGGCGCCGGCTCCCGTGGCAGCGCCCGAACCGGCCGCCGCCATCGAAACGCTTGAACTGGTCCCCCCGCCCGCCATCAGTGCCGAGGCCCGACAGGGATGGATGCACCGGCTGCGCACCGGCTTGTCCAAGACCAGCCGCAACATCGGCACGCTGTTCGTCGGCGTCAAGGTCGACGAGGCGCTGTTCGAGGAGTTGGAGACCGCGCTGCTGATGGCCGATGCCGGCGTGGAAGCGACCGAATACCTGCTGGCCGAACTGCGCAAGCGGGTCAGGTCCGAGCGCATCGAATCGGCCGAAGGTGTCAAGGCCGCGCTCAAGACGCTGGTGACCGACCTGCTGCGCCCGCTGGAAAAGACCATGGCGCTGGGCCGCGAGCAGCCGCTGGTAATGATGATCGCGGGCGTCAACGGTGCCGGCAAGACCACCAGCATCGGCAAGCTGTGCAAGCACTTCCAGCGCTACGACCAGAAGGTCCTGCTGGCCGCCGGCGACACCTTCCGCGCCGCCGCGCGCGAACAATTGTCGATCTGGGGCGAGCGCAACAACGTCACCGTGGTGGCGCAGGAAAGCGGCGACCCCGCCGCGGTGATCTTCGACGCGGTGAATGCGGCCAAGGCGCGCGGCATCGACATCGTGATGGCCGATACCGCCGGCCGCCTGCCGACGCAGCTGCACCTGATGGAAGAGCTGAAGAAGGTCAAGCGCGTCATCAGCAAGGCCATGCCGACCGCGCCGCATGAAGTGCTGCTGGTGATCGACGCCAATACCGGCCAGAATGCCCTGCAGCAGACGCGAGCCTTCGATGATGCGTTGGGGCTGACCGGCCTGATCGTGACCAAGCTGGATGGGACGGCCAAGGGCGGCATCCTGGCGGCGATCGCGCGCCAGCGTCCGGTGCCGGTGTACTTCATCGGCGTGGGCGAGAAGGTGGAGGACCTGCAGCCGTTCAAGGCGGAGGAATTCGCCGAAGCGCTGCTGGGCTGAAAACAGCGATCAAACGGAAACGCCCCGGCCGGGGCGTTTTGCTGCTGACAAAGTCAAAGGCTGCGAATGTTGTCTCCCCCTCTCCCATTTATGGGAGAGGGGCGTGGGAGAGGGCAGGAGTTGCCACGAAGTGAAGCGCCACGGAGCTTGCCATGCGCCGGCCCTCTCCCCCAGCCCCTCTCCCGCAAGCGGGAGAGGGGAGCAAACTGCCTGGCATTTTCCCTTTGTCAGCAATCTGACGCCCCGGTCAATGCCGGGGCGTTTTGCTTGCGCGCGCGAAAGCTTATTCCGCGTCCGGCTGCGCCTTCGGCTCGGCCTTCTGGAACGCCTCCATCTCCATGCACGCCTCATAGATCTTCGCGATCACCGGATAGCGGCTCACGTCGACATTGAAGCGCTGCGCATTGAACACCTGCGGCACCAGGCAGATATCGGCCAGCGTCGGCGTATCGCCAAGGCAGAAGCGCCCCGCCTTGCCGCCGCGCGCCAGGTTGGCCTGCAGCGACTCGAAGCCCAGCTCGATCCAGTGGCGGTACCACGCGTCCTTGACCTCGTCGGTCACGCCCACCTTGTGCTTCAGGTACTTCAGCACGCGCAGGTTGTTCAACGGATGGATCTCGCACGCGATTTCCTGCGCCAGTCCGCGCACATAGGCACGATCCAGCGCCGTGCCGGGCAGCAGCTTCGGCTCGGGATGGACTTCGTCCAGGTACTCGACGATGGCCAGCGATTGCTGCAGCACGTTGCCGTCGTCGGCCAGCGCCGGCACCAGGCCGTCCGGGTTCACCGAGCGAAATTCGGGCTTGAGCTGCTGGCCGCCGTCCTTTAGCAGGTGCACCGGCACGTATTCGTACGGCAGCCCCTTCAGTTCCAGCGCGATGCGCACGCGGAACGAGGCCGAACTGCGGAAGTAGCTGTAAAGCTTGAGCATCGGATCAGACTACCTTGATGGTGAGGTCGCCCACGCCGCCGACGTGGCATTGCATGACGTCGCCCTTGACCACCGGGCCCACGCCTTCGGGCGTGCCGCTGAAGATCAGGTCGCCCGGCTGCAGTTCGAACAGTTTCGACAGGTACGACACCATCTCCGGCACCGACCAGATCAGGTCGGACAGGTCGCCGCGCTGCTTTTCCACGCCGTTGACCGACAGCGTCACCTCGCCCTTCTGCGGGTGGCCGATGGCCGAGACCGGCGCGATCGGGCCGATCGGCGCCGACTTGTCGAAGGCCTTGCCGGTTTCCCAGGGGCGGCCGGTCTTCTTGGATTCGTTCTGCAGGTCGCGGCGGGTCATGTCCAGGCCTACGGCGTAGCCGAACACATGTTGCGCGGCGCTTTCCACCGGGATGTCGCGCCCGCCCGTGCCGATCGCCACCACCAGCTCCACTTCATAGTGGCAGTTGCTGGTGCCCGGCGGGTACGGGAACGCGCCTTCGGTGCCGTCGGCGACGTAGCTGACCGCGTCGGACGGCTTGCAGAAGAAGAACGGCGGCTCGCGGTCGGGGTCCGAGCCCATTTCGCGGGCATGGGCAGCATAGTTGCGGCCAACGCAGTACACGCGGCGGACCGGGAAGCTAGCGTCGCTGCCACGCACCGGCACGCCAACAGGGGCCGGCGGGGCGAACACGAATTCGGTCATGCATCTCTCCAGACTTGTTCTGATCGGTTCCGCGGCACGGGATGCGAGGGTGTGCATTGCGGCGTCGCCAGCAGACGCCCCCGGCGCGGCAGGGCAACAGGATACACCGCGCGCGGTGGGCTGCGTACGACGGCATACAATGAATCCAGGCGGGCCCGCGACCACACTGCACCATGGCAGTGCGGCGTGGACCGCCCGCACCCGGCGCGAATCTTGCATGGCGCACTGCAACAGAATGAAGCCATGACCCGACGCCATCCGCCCCCATCGCCATCGACGCCAGCCGCCGGCAGGCCGCTGCGCATCCTGCTGGTGCGCGATCCCCTTGACGCCAATCCGCTTAACGTCGAGACCATCCGCAACGGACTGGTCAGCGCCGGCTTCAGCGAGATCCAGATCGTCGATGCCGACCTGCACTTGCCGGACGTGATCACCGCCACCCAGCCCGACATGCTGATCATTGCCTCGGAGTCGGCCGCGCGCGACACCATCGAGCACGTCTGCGTCTCGACCCAGCATGCGCCGCGGCCCATCGTGCTGTTCACCGACAACGACGACAGCCAGCGCATCAAGGCGGCGCTGTCGGCGGGCATCACCGCCTATATTGTCGACGGCCTGCGCGCCGAGCGCGTCAAGACCGTGCTCGACGTCGCCTACGCCCGCTTCGAGCTGGACCAGCAACTGCGCGCCGAACTCGACGCCACCCGCCTCAAGCTCGCCGAGCGCAAGGTGGTCGAGCGCGCCAAGGGCCTGCTGATGCAGGCACGCGGCATCAGCGAGGACGAAGCCTACAAGCGCCTGCGCAGCATGGCGATGGAGCGCGGGCTGAAGCTGGTCGATGCGGCCCAGCGCGTGATCGACGTAATGGGCTGATCGCCCAATCCACCTGCCGACCAAGGGCGCGCCGGCCCGAGGCTGGTGCAACGCACGATCCTGGCGCCGCCCCAGATCGAGACGTCCCCCGCAACACCCTCCGCGGCGTTGCCCCGCGATGCGGCAGCGCAGCCGGAGCACGCACCGCGCCCGCTCATTTCGCCCCGAAGCGTCACTCCGTTGGCACGGTCCCGCCCCGAAATGCTGCACCGCACAGGCTGGCACACGCCTTGCGATATGCAGGCATCGGCCAACGGCGGCCGATCACAATTTAGGCGGACACAGCCAACGCAGGCTGCGTCACCGCCATGGACAACGGCGTCCCTGCACCGTACCGGACTTCTGGCGAAGCCGGCCACGGACTGGGACGCCTTTTTTCTTGGAGTTTCGCAATGCCCTCTCGCCTCAGGATTGCCAAGCCGCTGCACGCGGCGGTGAACGCCTCTGAAGCCGCCTCGGCGGCCGCAGCCGACGCGGTGCCGGCCAGCAGCGGGCGCCGCCGCGCGCTGGCGACCATCGCCGGCGCCAGCGTGATGACGCTGGTCGACCCGCTGGTGCGCGCGGGGGCGTGGGCGGCGGGCTCCGACGCGCCCGAGAAGCCAGACGTGCGCATCGGCTTCATCCCGCTGACCGACTGCGCGTCAGTGGTCATGGCGTCCACACTCGGCCTCGACAAGAAATACGGGATCAAGATCACACCGACCAAGGAAGCCTCGTGGGCCGGCGTGCGCGACAAGCTGGTCAATGGCGAACTCGACGCCGCGCACGTGCTGTACGGCCTGATCTACGGTGTGCAGCTCGGCATCGGCGGGCCCAAGAAGGACATGGCGGTGCTGATGAGCCTGAACCACAACGGCCAGGCCATCACGCTGTCGTCGAAGCTGGCCGAAAAAGGCGTACGCGACGGTGCCAGCCTGAAGGCGCTGATGGTCAAGGAAAAGCGCGACTACACCTTCGCGCAGACCTTCCCCACCGGCACGCACGCGATGTGGCTGTACTACTGGCTCGCGGCCAACGGCATCAACCCGATGCAGGACGCCAAGGCCATCACCGTGCCGCCGCCGCAGATGGTGGCCAACATGCGCGTGGGCAACATGGACGGCTTCTGCGTGGGCGAGCCCTGGGGCGCGCGCGCCATTGCCGACAAGATCGGCTTTACCGCCGAGACCACGCAGTCGATCTGGAAGAACCATCCGGAGAAGACGCTCGGCACCACGGCGGAATTCGTGCAGAAGTACCCCAACACCGCGCGCGCGATGGTGGCCGCGGTGCTGGAAGCATCGAAGTTCATCGACGCTTCGGCCTCCAACCGCCGCAAGACCGCCGAGACCATCGCCGCCAAGTCCTACGTCAACACCGACATGGACATCATCCTGGACCGCATGCTCGGGCGCTACAACAACGGCCTGGGCAAGACCTGGGACGACCCCGATGCCATGAAGTTCTACCAGGACGGCACCGCCAACTACCCGTTCCTGTCCGATGGCATGTGGTTCCTGACCCAGCACAAGCGCTGGGGCCTGCTCAAGGACCACCCTGACTACCTTGCCGTGGCGAAGCAGGTCAACCGCATCGACATCTTCAGGCAGGCCGCCACCGCGGCGCAGGTGCCACTGCCCAAGAGCGACTTCCGTACCGCGAAGCTGATCGATGGCGTGGTCTGGGATGCCACCAAAGACCCGAAGGCGTATGCCGACGGCTTCAAGATCAAGGCCGGCGCACAGAACGCTTGACCACAGGCCGCCACCTCCCCACTGATCCGCAGCGCCCCTGGATAAAGGAGCCCGACGTGAATGCCATCGCCCACACCGCGCCTGAAAGCGCCAATGCCGCCAATGTCGCCGCCACCGACACCGATGCCAAGGAACGCGCACGGCGGCGCGAGCTGGAAATCGCCGCGCAGGAACGGCGCGCACAACGCCAAGACATGCTCGGCGCGCTGGTGCTCAAAGCCATGCCCCCTGCCCTGGGCTTCGCCCTGTTCGTGCTGGCCTGGCATGGCATCGCCACGCTGATCCCGGCGATTCCCTCGCCTGGCGCAACGTGGAACGCGGCGGTGCCGCTGTTCTCCGACCCGTTCTACCGCAACGGCCCCAACGACCAGGGCATCGGCTGGAACGTGCTGGCGTCGCTGGCGCGCGTGGCCGCTGGCTTCGGCCTGGCGGCGGTGATCGGCATCCCGGCCGGCTTCGTAATCGGGCGCTTTGCGTTCCTGAACGCGATGACCGCGCCGGTGATCAGCTTGCTGCGGCCGGTCTCGCCGCTGGCCTGGCTGCCGATCGGGCTGCTGCTGTTCAAGGCCGCCAACCCGGCGGCGATCTGGGCCATCTTCATCTGCTCGATCTGGCCGATGGTGATCAACACCGCCGTGGGCGTCACGCGCGTGCCGCAGGACTACCTGAACGTCGCGCGCGTGCTCGACCTGTCGGAGTGGAAGGTGTTCACGCGGGTGCTGTTTCCCGCGGTGCTGCCCTACATGCTGACCGGCGTGCGGCTGTCGATCGGCACGGCGTGGCTGGTGATCGTCGCGGCCGAGATGCTGACGGGCGGCACCGGCATCGGCTTCTGGCTGTGGGACGAGTGGAACAACCTGAAGGTGGAGCACATCGTGATCGCGATCTTCGTGATCGGCATCATCGGCCTGATGCTCGAGCATGCATTGCTGGCACTGGCACGGCGCTTCAGCTACGGCGCCAACTGAGAGCGAGGGAGAGACGCCATGGACAAGTTCGTCAGCATCGAGAACGTCGGACAGACCTTCAAGACGCGCAAGGGGCCGTTCGTCGCCCTGCGCGACATCAACCTGCAGATTGCCGAGGGGGAATTCATCACGCTGATCGGGCACTCGGGCTGCGGCAAGTCCACGCTGCTGAACCTGATCGCAGGGCTGGCCACGCCAACCACCGGCGCGCTGATCTGCGCCGGGCGCGAGATCGCGGGGCCAGGGCCGGAGCGCGCCGTCGTGTTCCAGAACCATTCGCTGCTGCCCTGGCTGACCTGCTTCGAGAACGTCTACCTGGGCGTCGAGCGGGTTTTCAGCGTCAGCGAGAGCAAGGCCCAACTCAAGTCGCGCACGCACGAGACGCTGGCGCTGGTGGGCCTGACGCACGCCGAGGGCAAGTACCCG
Organism: Cupriavidus sp. NPDC089707; assembly: GCF_044748965.1. Taxonomy (NCBI): domain Bacteria; kingdom Pseudomonadati; phylum Pseudomonadota; class Betaproteobacteria; order Burkholderiales; family Burkholderiaceae; genus Cupriavidus; species Cupriavidus sp. NPDC089707. Next base: position 46,683 of record NZ_JBIVHB010000001.1, on the reverse strand, counting down.
CACGAGATCTCCGGCGGCATGAAGCAGCGCGTCGGCATTGCCCGCGCGCTGGCGATGGCGCCCAAGGTGCTGCTGATGGACGAACCCTTCGGCGCGCTTGATGCGCTGACGCGCGCGCACCTGCAGGACGAGTTGATCAAGATCGTGGCGCGCACGCGCAGCACGGTGGTGATGGTCACGCACGATGTCGACGAGGCCGTGCTGCTCGCCGACCGCATCGTGATGATGACCAATGGCCCGGCCGCCACCATCGGCGAGATCCTCAAAGTGGACTTGCCTCGTCCGCGCGACCGCGTGGCGCTGGCCGACGACAGGGACTACCACGCCTGCCGTACCGCGGTGCTGGACTTTCTCTACCGCAAGCAGCGCAATCCCGCGCTCCAGGAGGCAGCCTGAGCGTGCTCCCCGTCGTCGCGCCCATCGGCGGCGATGGGCGCGACGGCGCTGCTCCGCTATCATGAACCCAGAACAGACTCCTCCCCACGCCGCCATGACCACGCCAGCCAACCCGTTTTCCGCCGCCCGCTATATCAAGGAAGTCGGCCGTGGCGTCAACGGCGCGCGCGCACTGCCGCGCGACGATGCCAAGACCCTGTTCGACGCGATGCTGGCCGGGCGCGTGTCCGACCTCGAGCTGGGCGCGATCCTGATGGCCTACCGCATCAAGGGCGAGGCCCCGCACGAGCTGGCCGGCATGCTCGAGGCGGCCCATGAACACTGCCAGCCGCTGCCCGCGCCGCCCGAGCGCCCGGTGGTGGTGATCCCCAGCTATAACGGCGCGCGCAAGCAGCCGAACCTGGTGCCGCTGCTGGCGCTGGTGCTGGCTCGCGAAGGCATCCCGGTACTGGTGCACGGGACGCGCGTCTTCAATGACCGCGTCACCAGCATGACACTGTTCGAGGCGCTGGGCATCCCCCTGTGCGCCAGCACGGCCGAAGCCTCGTCGCGGCTGCGCGAGACTGGCGGCAACGGTCCGCTGGCGGTGCTGCCGGTCGATGTGCTGTCGCCCGGCCTGTCGCAGCTGCTGGAGCGGCGCACCGTGATCGGCCTGCGCAACTCGTCGCATACCGTGGCCAAGATGCTGCAGCCGGTGGGCGAGCACACACCGGCCGAGGCATTGCGGCTGTACAGCTATACCCACCCGGAATACCGCGAAACGCTGACCGACTATTTCTCCCACGAGCCGGCCAACGTGCTGCTGGCACGCGGCACCGAGGGCGAAGTGGTCGCCGATGCGCGGCGCAACAGCCGCATCGACTGGTTGCATGAAGGGCATCAGCAGACGCTGATCGATCCCACCGGCGGCTCGCTGGCCGAAGTGCCTGAACTGCCGCCCGGCAACGATGCCGGCCTGACGGCAGCATGGATCCGGCGCGTGCTCGATGGCGCCGTGCCGCTGCCGGCGCCGATCGCCACGCAGGTCGAAGCCATCCGCGAGTGCCTGAAGCTGGGCACCCGCGTCACCTGGGCCAGTCCGGTCTGAGCCGGGCGGTTCAGGGCTTGCGCGCCGGCAGCGGGATGCGGTCGCGCTCACCCGGCACGCGCGGGAACTGGTCGTCCTCCCAACGCTTGGCGGCGGCCTCAATGGCCTCCTTGCTGCTGGCCACGAAATTCCAGTAGATAAAGCGGCGGCCGTCGGTGGCATCGCCGCCCAGCAGCATCACGCGCGACGGCGCCATCGCCATCAGCGTAGCCGGCTGCCCGGGCGTCAGCACCACCATGTGCTCGGCCGGCAGTGGCTCGCCGTCCAGCGACACCGCGCCGTCCACCGGGTAGATGCCGCGCTCGGCATGGTCGGCGGGGATCTCCACGCTCGCGCCCGCTTCCAGCTCGATCGCCACGTACAGGGTGCGGCTGAAGACCTTGACCGGCGAAGTCTTGCCGAAGGCATCGCCGGCGATCACCACCATGCGCACCCCAGGCTGCTCGATGCGCGGCAGCGTTGCCGCGGGATGGTGGAAAAAGGACGGTTCGGCAGTTTCGTGCGACTTCGGCAGTGCCACCCACGTCTGGATGCCGTGCAGGCGGGCGCCGTCAGCGCGCACGGAATCGGGCGAGCGCTCCGAATGGACGATGCCGTGGCCGGCGGTCATCCAGTTGACGTCGCCCGGCCGGATCGCCTGCTCGCTGCCGAGGCTGTCCCGGTGCATGATCTCGCCTTCGAACAGGTAAGTGACAGTCGCCAGCCCGATATGCGGATGCGGGCGCACATCAGCCCCCTCGCCCGGCGGCATCTGCACCGGCCCCATATGGTCGAAGAAGATAAACGGCCCGACCGTCTGGGTCGCAGCGGCCGGCAGCAGGCGGCGCACGGTGAAATCGCCCAGGTCGCGCACGTGCGGCTTCAACAAGTGTTCGATAGCAGACATAACTCCTCCGGGGATACAAGAGAGGCTGGCAAGCATGCCAGCTTGCCGCCGCTTGCGTCGAGTGTAGCCGCTGGAGCAACGGATCATTCCACTCGCATGCAGAACCGGCGGCCACACACCGGCTCTAACCAGAGGTGTGCCCAGCCTCGAGTGTCCCGGACGCCGCTTCATAGCGCTATCGCTATGCAATGTGTAGAGTCAATCAACGGGAACTATCAAAGCCATAGGGACTCCAATTAGCACTCACCCGGTTGGAGTGCTAAGATGTGTTGCAGTGCCGCCGCAGCGCCTACAAGGGCGCGCGGGGCATGACCCGGCAATCCAACCGCCGGATGCGAAAGGAGCGACTGAGTGAACGCAGTGTTGTCTGCCGACCAAACCCTGATTAACAACCGTCTGCCGACGGCGCCCCGTAGCGGGAACAGCTTTGCGCTGACCTTCCCGGCGACCGTGGGCAATCTCGACAGCTATATCCAGGCTGTCCACCGGATTCCGTTGCTGACCGCGGAGGAAGAACAGCGCCTGGCGCGCGATCTCCGCGATAACGAATCTGTCGATGCCGCCCGCCAGCTGGTGATGTCCCATCTGCGCCTGGTGGTGTCGATCGCCCGCCAATACCTGGGCTATGGCCTGCCGCACGCCGACCTGATCCAGGAAGGCAATATCGGCCTGATGAAGGCCGTGAAGCGCTTCGATCCCGAGCAGGGCGTACGCCTGGTCTCGTATGCGATGCATTGGATCAAGGCCGAGATCCACGAGTACGTGCTGAAGAACTGGCGCATGGTCAAGGTGGCCACCACCAAGGCCCAGCGCAAGCTGTTCTTCAACCTGCGCAGCCACAAGCAGGGTTTGCACACGTTCACGCCGGAGCAGGTCGAGGCCGTGGCGCGCGAGCTGAACGTGAAGCCGGAAGAAGTGATGGAGATGGAAACCCGCCTGTCGGGCGGCGACCTCGCGCTGGAAGGCAAGGTCGACGACGGCGAAGAGGAATTCGCCCCCATCGCCTACCTGGCTGACAACCACAACGAACCTACGCGCGTGCTGGAAGCCAAGCGCCAGGACCGCATGCAGGTCGAAGGCCTGGAAGAAGCGCTGGGCCGGCTGGACGAGCGCAGTCGCCGCATCATCGAGGCGCGCTGGCTGAACGTGGCCGATGACGGCTCGGGCGGCGCCACGCTGCATGAGCTGGCCGCCGAGTTCGGCGTCTCGGCGGAGCGCATCCGCCAGATCGAAGCCGCGGCGATGAAGAAGATGAAAGGGGCGCTGCAGGCATTTGCCTGATCCGGGTCACCCATGCAAAAAGCCGGTCCGACTGGACCGGCTTTTTTTCGTCCGTGATTTTTCGTCCGTGATCGCAGCAGTGCGACGTTATGCCGCACCGTCTGGCGTCAGGAAAGCAACTGCTTCAGGTCGTGCGCGATCGGCTCCGGCCCCTGGCCGTGGCGGATGAACAGCCGCAGCCGGCCTTCCGGATCGAACACATAGCTGCCCGCCGAGTGATCCACCGTGTAGTTGTTGGGAGAGCTGCCCGGCACCTTGGCGTAGAACACCTTGAAGTCCTTGGCCAGCTTCTGCAGCGCGGCGTCGTCGGCCGGGCGCAGGCCCAGGAAGCGCGGGTCGAAGGCTGGCACATACTGCGCCAGCAGTGCCTGCGTGTCGCGCTCCGGATCGACCGTGACGAACAGCACCTGGACCCGGTCGGCATCAGGACCCAACTGCTCCATCACCGCCTTGAGCTCGGCCATGGTGGTCGGGCACACGTCCGGACAATGGGTGTAGCCGAAGAACATCACCACCGCCTTGCCCTTGAAGTCGGCAATGGTGCGGACCTTGCCGTTGTGGTCGGGCAGAGAGAAATCCTTGCCGAAATCTGCGGCGCCGCTGATATCGACATTGCGGAACGACGCCTTCTGCTGCCCGCAGGCGGCCAGCGCCAGCGCGAGCGCGGCAAGCAGGGAAAAGCGGCGGAAGGCGGAGAACAGGCCGGAAGCGGGTCTGGGCATGCGTGAAAGCTTGTGTGGAGCGGTCAGCAGTGGAAAAGTCGGCGAAAGCACCGAGTATCGCCGATGGCGCAGCCGCGCTGCGCCGGCCGCGACAAGATGCCGCAGCCCGCAGCGTGGCAAGGCAGGTCAGACCTGCGGCACGAACTTGAAGTAATGGTCGACCAGCAGCGCCGCGAACAGCAGCGACAGGTACAGGATAGAGAAGCGGAAGGTCCGTTGCGCCAGCTCATCCGAGTAGTTGCGGTACATCTTCCAGGCATAGGCCAGGAAGCCGCCGCCCAGTCCCAGCGCGGCCGCCAGGTAGATGTAGCCGCTCATGCCGTAGACGAACGGCAGCAGCGTCGCCGCGATCATGATCAGCGTGTACAGCAGGATATGCAGCAGCGTGTAGCGCTCGCCGTGGGTGACCGGCAGCATCGGCAGGCCCGACTTGGCGTAGTCGGCGCGGCGGTACAGCGCCAGCGCCCAGAAGTGCGGCGGCGTCCACGTGAAGATGATCAGCACCAGGAACCAGGCCTCGGCCGGCACTTCGCCAGCGACGGCGGCCCAGCCCAGCGCCGGCGGCATTGCGCCGGAGAGCCCGCCGATGACGATGTTCTGCGGCGTGGCCGGCTTGAGCAGGATGGTGTAGACCACCGCGTAGCCCAGGAACGTGGCGAAGGTCAGCCACATCGTCAGGTCGTTGGCGAACTCGTGCAGCATCCACATGCCGGCGCCGCCGAGGATGGCGGAGAACACCAGCGTCTGCGCGGTGGTGATCTCGCCCGTGGCGGACGGGCGCCAGGCGGTGCGGCGCATCAGTGCGTCGACCTTCTGCTCGACCAGGCAATTGATGGCGAAGGCGGCCCCGGCGAGCAGCCAGATGCCGGCAGCACCGCCGATCAGCACGCGCCACGGCACCATGCCTGGCGTGGCCAGGAACATGCCGATGATGGCGCAGAAGACTGCCAGCTGCGTCACGCGCGGCTTGGTCAGGGCGGCATATTGCCGGGCCAGGTGCCGTATCCGGCTCAGCTTGCCCAGCGAATGAGGGTGTGTAGCGGTAACCACGGAAGGGGTCTTGTCTTTCATGTGGCGCGGGCGGCGTTCGGTGCGGGGGCAGTGGCGCGGGCGGCCCCGATCGTGGTCCCGGCGAGCCCTATATTGTAGTGGAGGCGGACCAGCAGCAGCAGAAGCACCGCCGCGCCGCCGTTGTGGGCAACCGCGGCGAAAAGAGGCCAGTCGAACACGATATTGGACATCCCGGTTGCCAGTTGCAGCACCAGCATGCCGAGCAGCCAGCCTGCCTGCCGGTGCAGTCCCTCCAGCCTGCGCGCGCGCAAGCCGAACCACGCCAGGTAGCCCAGCACCACGAAAGCGAAACCGCGGTGCACCCAGTGGATCGCCACCAGCGCCGCGTGCGGGATGTAGTCGCCATCGGCCGTCATGCCGAGCTGGCGCCACAGCGTGAAGCCGTGCCGGAAGTCCATCTCGGGCACCAGCTGGCCGTTGCACAGCGGGAAGTCCGTGCAGGCGAGCACCGCGTAGTTGGTGCTGACCCAGCCGCCCAGGAAAATCTGGATCACCAGCAGCAGCAGGCCGATGCGTACCGGCCAGTGCAGCCGCGCCGCCTGGGGTGCAACCGGGTGCGGCGGATCGCTGCGCGAGCCCAGCCAGATCAGCGCCGCCAGCAGGCCCATGCCCAGCATCAGGTGCGTGACCACGATGATCGGCTGCAGCTTCATGGTCACGGTGAACGCGCCGAACGCGCCTTGCACGCATACCAGCACCAGCACGCCGGTGGCAAACCACGGCGACTGCTTCAGCTCGCGGCGCTTGACCCAGGCCAGCACCATCAGCGCGATGATCAGCACGCCCACCGCCATGGCGAAGTAGCGGTGGATCATTTCGATCCATGCCTTCATCAGCGTCACCGGGCCGCTGGGCAGCGCGGTCTCGGCCGCGCGGATCGGCTCCATCGCGGCGTGCGGGTTGGAGTGGCCGTAGCAGCCCGGCCAGTCCGGGCAGCCCAGGCCGGAGTCGGTCAGCCGCGTGAAGCTGCCGAACATGATCAGGTCCAGCGTCAGGAACGCGGTGATCCAGACCAGCTTGCGGTACTTGTTGCGATCGCCCTTGACCAGCACATAGCTGAGCGGCAGCAGTGCGATCAGGACGCCGATGATGGCCAGTTGCAGCAGCATGCCCTTCCCCCTCTCCCCTTAGCCGATGCGCGAGACCTTGAGCAGCTTCTTCAGGTCGCCGCTCACCTTCTTGGGGTCCGGATCCTGCGGGAAGCGCATCATCAGGTTGCCGAGCGGATCCACCAGGAAGATGGTGTCCTCGGCACGCTTGCCCGGCTCCGCCGGCAGCCATTGCTGCGCCACCTGTCGGTCGATGCGCAGGAAGCGCACGCCGGCGTAGGGCTCGTTGTAGGCGGCGCTCAGGCGCTCGTCGACCTTGCCGTCATCGGTGATCAGCCACACCGGCACGATGCGCTCGCGGTCCTGTCCCTGCCCGGCGCGGATCTGGCGGATGGTGAAGAGCTTCTTGGCGCAGGCTTCGTCGCAGGCAGACGGGTCGGCCGTCATCAGCAGCCACTTGCCGCGGTACTGCTCCAGCGGCACGGCGTTGCCTTGCTCGTCGGTAACGCGCACCGGCGGCATCGGCCGTTGCGGATCGACCAGCGCGCCGTAGTTGGTGGCGCCGCCCCTGGGCTTGATGACGTAGTAGGTGAAGTAAGAGGCGATCACCGGCGAGGCGCACACCAGCAACAGCATCAGCATCTGCAGGCGGCCGCGGCGCGTGCGCGCGTCGATGCGGGGATCCTGCGGCGAGGCCGGGATCGCCGGGTTCGCCGGAGTCCTGGCGGGCGCCGGGGCGGAGTCTTGCTGTGCCATGGGAGTATGTCTGTCCTTTTTCATCTGCAGTCAGAGCCGTCCGGGAACCTGCCCGGGCGTGCCTGCCATCCGTTCATGCGTTGTTGCGGGCCGCGGACGATGCCGCGCGGCGGCGCGCGCGCCAGCCCAGCACGGCCATCAGCACCACCGTCAGCGAGGCCAGGCCGAACCACTGGAAGGCGTAGCCGTAGTGCCGATCCGCGCCCGCGTCGGCCGGCGCCCAGTCGCGCGCCAGGCCATCGCCGGTATCGTTGCGCTGCGCCACCACCAGCGGCTGCAGTGCCAGCCCGGTTTCGGCGGCGTAGTCGGCGATTTCCAGGTTCTGGCGGATCTTGCTGCCGGCTTCGGCACTGGCCGCCTGGCCCAGGCCATAGACCCGCGGCACGGTCGCCAGTGCCGTGCCGTCGATGGTCACCTCGCCCTCGGGCGTCGGAAACGGCGCGATCCGGGTGCGGTCCTGCGCATCGCGCGGCAGCCAGCCGCGCAGCACCAGCACCGCCCGCCTGGCGCCGGCAGCGTCCTGTGCCGGGCCGATCACCAGCGGCGTGACCACCAGGAAGCCGGCACGGCTGTCGCCGCTGCGGCCACCGGAGCCGTGGGGGCGATTATCCAGCAATACGGTGCGGGCCGTGTCGAATCGCCCGCTTACCCGCACCCTTCGGTCCGTCACAACTTGTGACAGCGGCGCGGTGCCTAGCACCACCGGCGGCTGCGCCGCCAGGGCCTGCAGCCGCGCGGCGCGCGCCTCTTTCTCGTGCGCGCGGTTGAGCTGCCAGTTGCCGAGCGCCGCGGTCACGGCGATCACCACCAGCGCGGCGGCCAGCGGCAGCACACCGAGGATACGGCCTGCCTTCATTGCGTCGACGCGCCCAGCGGCATGCGTGCGAGGCCGATGCGATAATGTGCCGAACCGTCATCCATTGCGGCCACCACTACGAGACTGCGGCAAGCTCCGCTGCCAATCCGCCCCGCCATGCGCTTCGTCATCATCGTCGCTTTCATCCTGATCATTGCCAGCCTGGCCTCCGCCCTGTTCTTCATGATGCGCGACCGCGGCAAGACGCCCAACATGATGCGCTCGCTGATGCTGCGCGTAGGTTTTTCGGTGGCGCTGTTCCTGTTCATCCTGTTCTCGAGCTGGATGGGCTGGATCCACAGCACGGGCATCCGCATGGCACCCTGACGGGGCCGCCTGGCTGGTTGCCTTCGCAAAAGAGAAACGCCGCAGGCTGCCGGGCCTCCTGCGGCGTTTCTCTTTTGCGTCGGCGCCAGGCGCCCCACTGCTGGGACGACCGGCGGGTACGGCAGCTTACAGCCAGTACACCACGACGTAGAGCAACAGCCACACCACGTCAACGAAGTGCCAGTACCAGGCCGCGCCTTCGAAGGCAAAGTGGTGATCGGGCGTGAAGTGGCCCTTGAGCACGCGGCCCAGCACCACCGCCAGCATGATCGCGCCCATGGTCACGTGGAAACCGTGGAAGCCGGTCAGCAGGAAGAAGGTCGAACCGTAGATGCCCGAGGTCAGCTTCAGGTTCAGGTCCTGGTAGGCGTGCATGTACTCGTACACCTGCATGCACATGAAGATCGCGCCCAGCAGGATGGTCAGCACCATGCCCTGGATCAGCTGGCTGCGCTTGCCGGCCAGCAGCGCGTGGTGCGCCCAGGTCAGCGTCACGCCCGACATCAGCAGCAGCGCGGTGTTGATGGTCGGGATCGGCCACGGACCCATGGTCTGGAACGATTCCACCACGCCGGCCGGCCCCAGGTTGGGCCACACCGCGGCGAAGTCGGGCCACAGGATCTTGTTGTTCAGGTCGCCCAGCCACGGCATGGCGATGGCGCGGGCATAGAACAGCGCGCCGAAGAAGGCCGCGAAGAACATCACTTCGGAGAAGATGAACCAGCCCATCGACCAGCGGAACGAGAGGTCGATGTTCTTGCCGTACATCCCGCCTTCGGATTCGCTGATGGCGTCGCCGAACCAGCTCTTGAGCACGAACAGGAACCACAGCAGGCCGAAGACGCACACGTACGGCGCCCAGGATTGCCCGTTTACCCAACCGGCGGCGCCCGCACCTGTCAACAGCAGGCCGAAGCTAGCCGTGATCGGGTGGCGCGACGGGCCCGGTACGAAGTAGTACGGAGCGTTTGCGCGATTCGCACTCATTCTTTTATCTCCAGCTCAGAGTCTTTGATTCAGTATTCGTTATCCGTGCCGGTTTCCCGGGGCCGCCCGCCTCCTGTGGACGGCCGCGCCGGCGCGGTTGTTTTTCTGCGACTGCCTTGTTGTCTACCCTTCCTGCCCTGCTACCCTGCCGCCTGGCTGACCACCATCCGCACAATGACGATCAGCACCGCGATAAAGACTGCCGCGGCGATCAGCCCGGCGATGACCACATGCACCGGGTTCAGCCGCGCCATGTCGCGCTCGTGCTCCGCGCCCTTGCGCAGGCCGATAAACGACCACAGCACCGCGCGCATCGTCTGCGCGAAGGACATCTTCCGTTTGACGGCGTCCTTCAGCTCGTCCATCGCGCCCCTCGCCTCAGCTGCCCTTGCCCGCCGGTACCGGTTGTGCCGGTGCCAACTGGCCTTCAGGAGCCTGCGCCACCGGCGTGCCCACCTCGAAGAAGGTGTACGACAGCGTAATGCTCTTCACATCCTTGGGCAGCGCGGGATCGATCACGAACACCACCGGCATCTCGCGCGCCTCGTTCGCCTTGAGCGTCTGCTGCTTGAAGCAGAAGCACTCCAGCTTCTTGAAATACTGGGTCGCCTGCTTGGGGGCGTAGCTCGGGATGGCCTGCGCGGAGATATCGCGCGGCTGCCCGTTGGCCACCTCGTAGACGATGGTCATCATCTCGCCCGGATGCACTTCCATGCTGCTCTTCACCGGACGGAAGGCAAAGGGCCCGCGCGCGTTGGAGTCGAACTCCACCGTAACCGTGCGGCTCTTGTCGACCTGCGTATTCTTCACCGAGCCGCCATGCAGCTCACGCGTGGTCACCACGTTGATGCCGGTGATGTCGCAGATCTTCTTGTACAGCGGAACCAGCGCATAGCCGAAGCCGAACATCACGGCGACGATCACCGTCAATCGCACCATCATGCCGCGGTTGAAGCGCCTGTCTGCTGCCTGCGCTGCCTGCGCTTCCCTACCCTGCTGGTCGACGCTCATCTCGCTACCCTGCCACCTCAGCCAAGGAACATCATCTTGGCGAAGAACCCCAAAAAGAAAACCACCACGATCGACAGCAGGATCAGGCCAAGGCGCCGGTTGGCAGCCTTCGGATCCGGGTGTGATGGGTTTTTGTCTGGAGCCTGCATCGTTTGCTTACCTGCCGGCGCGGGAGGCGGACGCTGCCGCCTCCCGCTGCCTGTTGCGCAATACCGCGTTAGCGGACCTGCGGGGGCGTTTCAAAGGTGTGGAACGGCGCCGGCGACGGCACGGTCCATTCCAGCCCTTCGGCGCCTTCCCACGGCTTGTCCGCGGCCTTCTCGCCGCCACGGTACGACGGCAGCACCACGAAGAAGAAGAAATACACCTGCATCAGGCCGAAGCCGAGCGCACCGATCGACGCGATCGCGTTGAAGTCGGTGAACTGGGTCGGGTAGTCGGCATAGCGACGCGGCATGCCGGCCAGGCCCAGGAAGTGCATCGGGAAGAAGGTCACGTTGAAGAAGATCAGCGAACCCCAGAAGTGGACCTTGCCGCGGGCTTCGTTGTACATGAACCCGCTCCACTTCGGACCCCAGTAGTAGAAGCCCGCGAACAGCGCGAACAGCGAGCCGGCCACCAGCACATAGTGGAAGTGCGCCACGATGAAGTAGGTGTCCTGCAGCTGGATGTCGATCGGCGCCACCGCCGGCATCAGGCCGGTGAATCCGCCGATGGTGAACACGAAGATAAAGCCGATCGAGAACAGCATCGGGGTCTCGAAGGTCATCGAGCCGCGCCACATCGTTGCGATCCAGTTGAAGATCTTCACGGCCGTCGGCACCGCGATCAGCATGGTCGCGTACATGAAGAACAGCTGGCCGGTCACCGGCATGCCGGTCGTGAACATGTGGTGGGCCCACACGATAAACGACAGGATGGCGATCGAGGCGGTGGCGTACACCATTGAGCTGTAGCCGAACAGGCGCTTGCGCGCGAACGCCGGCACCACCTGCGAGACGATCCCGAACGCCGGCAGGATCATGATGTACACCTCGGGGTGGCCGAAGAACCAGAAGATGTGCTGGTACATCACCGGGTCGCCGCCGCCGGCTGCCGAGAAGAAGCTCGTGCCGAAGTGGCGGTCGGTCAGCACCATCGTGATGGCGCCGGCCAGCACGGGCATCACGGCGATCAGCAGGTAGGCGGTGATCAGCCAGGTCCAGCAGAACATCGGCATCTTCATCAGCGTCATCCCGGGGGCGCGCATGTTGAGGATGGTCACGATGATGTTGATCGAACCCATGATCGACGACGCGCCCATGATGTGCATCGCGAAGATGGCCATGTCCATGCCCGGGCCCATCTGCACTGACAGCGGCGCGTACAGGGTCCAGCCAGCGGCAGTGGCACCGCCCGGGACCAGGAACGAGCCGGCCAGCAGCAGCGCAGCCGGCGGCATCAGCCAGAAGCTGAAGTTGTTCATGCGCGCGAACGCCATGTCGGACGCGCCGATCTGCAGCGGGATCATCCAGTTGGCGAAGCCGACGAAGGCCGGCATGATCGCGCCGAACACCATCACCAGGCCGTGCATGGTGGTGAACTGGTTGAACAGCTCGGGGCGGAAGAACTGCAGGCCCGGCTCGAACAGCTCCAGGCGGATCAGCAGCGCCAGCAGGCCGCCCGACAGCAGCATGATGAACGAGAACAGCAGGTACAGCGTGCCGATGTCCTTGTGGTTGGTGGCGAACAGCCAGCGGCGCCAGCCATGCGGGTGATCGTGCGCGTGGTCGTCATGCGCGTGATCGTGCGGATGGGCGAGCGCGTCCGGGGTAGCAGTACTCATCGCAAATGCTCCTCTAATCCTGTTCTGTCTTCAGCGGGTCAGCCTGCGACGCGGTCGCCCGCGAGGCTGGCCTGCTTGGCGCCGTTCTTGTCAGCGGGCTTGGCATCGGCCTTGGGCGCCTCGCCGCCTGCGCCGCCTTCGGGGAACTTGCCCGCGCGGGCACCCACGAAGTCGCCCGGCTGGATCACTTCACCCGTCTTGTTGCTCCAGGCGTTGCGCGTATAGGTCATGACCGTGGCCAGCTCGGTGTCAGACAGCTGCTTCCACGATGGCATGCCGCCCTTGCCTTCCAGCAGGATGTGCATCTGTGCGGCCTTCGGGCCATTGACCATCTTGGAGCCGTCCAGCCCGGGGAACGCGCCGCCGCCCTTGCCGTTGGGCTGGTGGCAGACCGCGCAGTTGGCGGCGTAGACCTTCTCGCCACGGACCTTGGACTCGTCCAGGGTCCAGGTCTTGTTGGGATCGTCGGCCTTGGCCATCAGCTCTTTCTTCTTGCCGTCGACCCACTTGGTGTAGTCGGCATCGGAAACCACGCGCACCACGATCGGCATGAAGGCGTGTTCCTTGCCGCACAGCTCGGCACACTGGCCGCGGTACACGCCGATCTTCTCTGCCTTGAACCAGGTGTCGCGCACGAAGCCGGGGATCGCATCCTGCTTGACGCCGAAGGCCGGGACCATCCAGGCGTGGATCACGTCGTTGGCGGTGGTGACGATGCGGATCTTCTTGTTGACCGGCACGACCAGATCGTTGTCCACCTCCATCAGGTAGGTGTTGCCCTTGGGCTGCTCGTTGTTGATCTGCTCGCGCGGGGTGGTCAGGGTCGACACGAAGGAGATGCCTTCGCCTTCGCCCTTCAGGTAGTCATAGCCCCACTTCCACTGGTAGCCGGTGGCCTTGATGGTGATGTCGGAGTTGGTGGTGTCCTTCATCGCGACCACGGTCTTGGTCGCCGGCAGCGCCATCGCGATCACGATCAGGAACGGGACGATGGTCCAGACCACCTCGACCGTGATGCTTTCGTGGAAGGAAGCGGGCTTGGCGCCCTTGGCCTTGCGGTGCGTGAAGATGGAATAGAACATCACCGCGAACACCGCGACGAAGATCACGGTGCACATGATCAACATCATCCAGTTCAGCCAGTGAATCTGTTCGGCGATCTTGGTAACGGGCTCGGTCAGGTTGAGCTGGCGCACGGCGGGGCCGCCGGGCATGTCGCTGACCGCGAACGCCGCGTGGCTGGCAAGCAGGGACGCACCTGCCAGACAAACTGCGGATGCCTTCTTCCACATTTTCATTTGTTATCTACCCAATTTACAGATTCAAATCTGTCCCCGCCGCCGCCCCTGCCCCCTCTCAGAGGTGGCGCAAGGCCGCTGCGAGCTCCTGCGCGAACTTGCGTCGCCGGTACGGGTCCACGTAACACCCCACCTGTACCTCACGCCCGCCCGAGCGCAGCGTCACCAGCGCGCGTAGCGATTCACCCAGTTCGACCCGCACCCAGCGCGGGTTGAATTCGTGGCGCGTCACCTGCGTGCCGCTGGCTGTCTCCACGACCAGCATGCCGTCGGTAATGCTGACGCGCTCATAGTCTGTCGCATGGCGCGCATACACAAGCAGGGCGATCCCCAGCCCGGCCAGCTCGATGCTGGCAAACGGCAGCACGAGCCAGGACCCTTGCCACGCGAAAAACAACGCGATGGCAAGCGAGACCGTGAGGATCGAGAGGTAAAACCAGCCGACCTGGCGTGGACTCAGCGAGCAATTCCGCTTCATCAGCCAGTCGTGGGGCGCGGGGGGAGGTCCGTCGTGATTTCCGCCGGAGTCACCACCTGCCGTCTGGAATGCGATACCCAAGTCTTGCATCGCCAACCACTCTGCATCGGATGCACACCCGGGACGATGGCGCCCGGGCTGCACAGTGCAGGTGCAAAACCAGGACGTTCTTGTGCCAGGGGACCACTGCGACAAACTGGCGCATTATAGGGCGCTTCCCATACACGGACAAGGGCGGTTCTTGACCAGGGCGCTTGCGCGCCGCTCGATTCTGTGCATGGGAAATAGCCCGGAATGCCGCGCCAGCCCTCAGTCTGCGGCAATCTGTCGCACGCGCAAGTTAACTCTGTTTTAACCTGCCCGACGGGGCTTTGCACGCCCGATCTGGTCCAGCGGCACCACGGCGCGACCCTGGTCGTCCAGCGCCTGGCCGCCACGCGGCGCCAGCTTCCACGCATGGCCGTAGACGATCTCGAAGGTCAGCGGGATCACCCCCTCGGCGTTGCGGCGCCGCTCCAGCGCCTGCGTCAGCGCCTGGTGCCAGCGGCGGCCGCGCAGGCCCTGCGGGAGGGCGCCGGCCGGGCCACGCAGGCCGCCGAAAGCCTGTACCTCGTGCAGCAGCGTGGCGGGCGACTCGTAGGTCACGGTCACCGTTTCCATGTCCATGACCGGCGTGGACCAGCCGCCGTGGACCAGCATGTCGCCAATGTCGTGCATGTCGACAAAGCGCAACGTATGAGGCGCGTCGTCGACTTCGGCGAAGGCCGCGCGCAATTCGCCGAGGGTATCGGGCCCGAACAGCGAGAACAGCACCAGCCCTTCTTCGCGCGTCACGCGGTGCCATTCCGGAAACACGCGGTGCGGCTCCGGATGCCAGTGCAACGCCAGGTTGGACCACAGCAAGTCGAAGCTCGCGGGCGCAAACGGCAGTGTGGCAAGATCGCCCTGGACCAGGTCGAACAGCGGCCGCTTGCCCAGCATGCGGCCAAGCCAGCCCGGGCGGCGCTGCGGGTCGCGCTGGCCGGCTTCGGCCAGCATCGCCCCAGAGATGTCCAGGCCAGCGATCTGCGCATCCGGGAAGCGGGCGCGCAGCGCCGCCAGTCCCTGGCCATGGCCGCAGCCAATGTCCAGTGCACGCTGCGGCGCCAGCCGGATCACCTCCATGCGCTCCTGCATGCGGCGGCCGATCTCGCCCAGCAGGAAGTCCAGCTGGCCGAAATGGCGGCTGCGCCGGTCGAAGGCGAGCCGGGTCAGGCGCGCGGGCGGCAGGAAGGCATCGGGACCAGCGGAGCTATCGGGGAGATCGGCGGCATGCAGGGACACGGACAGGCAGGGCATCAAAAAGACCAGGAAACGGCGCGCGCGCCGGACGAACGCGGCCGCCGCGCCCGATGGGCCGCGGCCGGACGGCAAGTATACGCGCGCGTCGCGATGGGCGCCGAGACGGGTGCCAGGATGGCCCTAGGCGCCTGGCGGGCCGCTCTCCCAGCGCTGCTGCCAAGCGCCTGCGCGCTGTGCGGCAGCGTGCAGCGGGATGTCGTGTGCGCGCCCTGCGCCGCCGACCTGCTGCAGCCGGTACGGCGCTGTCCCGTTTGCGCACTGGTGCTGGGCCGCCATGCCGGTTGCCGGGCCTGCGCCGCCATGCCGCCGGCGTTCGACCATGCCTGCACGCTGGGCGACTACGCCAGTCCGCAGGACAACCTGGTGCTGTCGCTCAAGTTCGGCCACGCGCTGCCGCTGGCCGACTGGCTGGCGGCCCGCCTCGCTGCCGTACTGCCGGCGGCTTGGGCAGCGCAGCGGCTGGCGCCGCCCGACCTGCTCGCCCCCGTTCCGCTGGCGCCGCAACGGCTGGCCGCGCGCGGCTTCAACCAGGCCTGGGAAATCGCGCGCCCGCTGGCGCGCCGGCTCGGCCTGCGCGCCGACCCCGTGCTGCTGCGGCGCCGGCGCGATACCGGCAGCCAGCGCGCGCTCGACCTGGCCGCGCGGCAGGTGAACCTGCGCGATGCATTCCGGCTGACGCGGCCAGCGCGGCTGGATGGGCTGCATCTGGCGTTGGTGGACGATGTGATGACTTCCGGCGCGACACTGCATGAGGCGGCGCTTGCGCTCAAGGCGCACGGCGCGGCACGTGTCAGCGTCATCGTCGCGCTGCGTACGCCCTAGCCCGGATGACAGCCGCCCGGTACGCGCGTTAAGCTGCGCACCGTTCTCAAGAAGCTCCGCATCATGTTCAACGTCGTCCTGGTCGAACCCGAAATCCCGCCCAATACCGGTAATGTGATCCGCCTGTGCGCCAACACGGGCGCGCAACTGCACCTGGTCAAACCCCTGGGGTTCCCGCTCGACGACGCGCGCATGCGCCGCGCCGGTCTGGACTACCACGAGTATGCGGCCATGCGGGTGCATGAAAACTGGGATGCGCTGATGGCCAGCGAGCAACCCGATCCGGCGCGCATGTTCGCGCTGACCACGCGCGGTTCGACGCCATTCGGCCAGGTGGAATTCCGGCCGGGAGACTGGTTCGTGTTTGGCTCGGAAACGCGCGGGCTGTCGCCGGAGCGGCGCGAGTGGTTTCCGCCGGCGCAACGGATCCGGCTGCCGATGCGGCCGGACAATCGCAGCCTCAACCTGTCGAATACGGTGGCGGTGGTGGTGTTCGAAGCGTGGCGGCAGAACGGGTTCGCGGGCGGTAGCTAAGCACCCGGCCCCGCCCGGACCCGCGCCTGGCCCCCGTTTACTCCGGCTGAACGCCAGCCGCGCGAATGACCTTGTCCCAGCGCGCCTTCTCGCTAACCATGGTCTGGCGCAGCGACGCCGGCGCCGTTCCCGCGGGCACGAAATACTGCGCCCGCATCTTGTCGCGCACGTCGGCGCTGCCGATGATCGCCACCAGTTCGCGGTAAAGCCGATCGATCACCGGCTGCGGCGTACCGGCGGGCGCCAGCACGGCCTGCCAGGAGATCGCCTCGAAGCCCGGATAGCCTGACTCCGCCACCGTCGGCACCGACGGCAGCACCGCGGTGCGGCCGGTCGTCGTCACCGCCAGCACGCGCAGCTTGCCCGCATTGACCTGCGGCATCGCGATGGCCGGGACCATGAAGCCCGCCTGCACCTGCCCGCCCACCATCGCCGTGGTGATCTGCGGGAAGCCGGGATACGGCACGTGCTGCAGGTCGATCCCCGCCATGGCCTTGAGCTGCTCCATCGCCAGGTGCGACGCGCTGCCATTGCCGGGCGAGCCATAGTTCAGCGCCCCCGGTTTCGACCTGGCCAGCGCGACGAACTCGCGCAGGTTATGCACCGGCAGCCGCGCGTCGACCACCAGCACATTGGGCGAAGTGGCCACCAGCGTTACCGGGGAGAGCTGGCGGAACGGGTCGTAATTGAGGTTACGCGACAGTGTTGGCGCAGTGACCAGCGGGCCGTTGATGGTGAACAAAAGCGTATAGCCGTCCGGCGCGGCGCGCGCCACCATGCCGGTGCCGATATTGCCCCCGGCGCCGGGCCGGTTCTCGATCACCACCGGCTGGCCCAGCGCGGCGGCCAGCTTCTCGGTGACGATGCGGGCGATCAGGTCGGGCGACGAGCCCGGCGGAAACGGCACCACCATGCGGATCGGGTGCGCGGGCCAGGGTTGGGCCAGCACGCCGGCGGAAGCGCCGGCAGCGCAGGCGGCGGCAAGCGCGATCAGCGCGTGTCGGCGGGTAGGCATGCGAAAAATATCGTCAGGAAGATTGGAGCGCGCGAGGCGTCATTCATCGCGCGCATCGCGCTGGAGCAATTGCGCAACCGCATCGGCGGCACCCAGGCCATCGAACAGCACGGCGCACACCGCGCGCGCAATCGGCATCTCGACGCCATGCGCGGCGGCCAGCTCGGCCACGGCCTGCGCGCAGCGCACGCCTTCGGCCACGTGTCCCAGGCCGGCCAGGATCTGCTCCAGGCTCTGCCCGGCGGCCAGCTGCTGCCCGACCTTGCGGTTGCGCGACAGGTCGCCGGTCGCGGTCAGGATCAGGTCGCCGACGCCGGCCAGGCCCATGAAGGTCTCGACCCGTCCGCCCAGCGCCAGCCCCAGCCGCGTCATCTCGGCCAGCCCGCGCGTCACCAGCGCGGCCCGCGCATTCAGGCCGAGGCCGAGCCCGTCGCTGGCCCCGGTGGCGATCGCCAGCACATTCTTGACCGCACCGCCGACTTCGACCCCGGTCAGGTCGTCGCTGCCGTAGATGCGCATGGCGTGGTGGTGGAAGGCCTGCTGGGCCCGGTCCGCCAGCGACGGCACGCTGCCCGCCACCGTCAGCGCGCACGGCAGGCCCTGCGCGACTTCGCGCGCAAAGCTGGGACCAGTCAGCACGCCGTAGTCGAAGCCTTCCGTGCGGCCGGCGGCGTCCAGTTCGGCACGCACCATCTGGTGTGGCAGCAGGTGCGTGCCGGCCTCGAAACCCTTGCACAGCCACAGCATCGACACAGGCCGGGCGCTGCGCGTGGCCAGCCGGCGCGTCATTTCACGCAGCCCGGAGACCGGCGTGGCGACCACCACGATGCCGTCCGGGTCGTCCGCGGCATGGGCCACCGCTTGCTCGAAATCGGCTTGCACCGCCAGCCGCCCGGACAGCTTCACGCCAGGCAGGTAGGCCGCGTTTTCACGCGTCGCGGCGATGGCAGCCAGTTGCGCGGCATCGCGCCCCCACAGCACCACGTCATTGGTGGCCGCGGCATGGCTGGCGAGAGCGGTGCCCCAGGCACCGGCACCGAGGAAGGTCAGTTTCATGGCAGCTCGATCGGAGAGAAATCAGAACATGCGCACAAACAAAACGGGGCCGCAGCCCCGTTCCGTAGCATGGCGCGGCAGGCCGCTCGCTCAGTGGCGCTCAGTGGCGCTCAGTGGCGCTCAGTGGCGAGCCTGGCTGCCGTCGGGCATCACGATGCCGCTGTTGCCGCCTTCGGCCGCCTGGGCTTCCTGCATGGCCGCCTGCAGGCGTTGCTCATACAGGGCCTGGAAATTGATTTCCGACAGGTGGATGGCCTGGAAGCCGGCACGGGTGATCACGTCGGCTATGTTGCCGCGCAGGTACGGGTACAGGATGGTCGGACAGGCGATGCCCAGCAGCGGATCCAGCTGCTCCACCGGCACGTTGCGGATATCGAAAATGCCGGCCTGGTGCGCTTCCACCAGGAATGCCACCTTGTCCTGCACCTTGGTCGTCACGGTGCCGGTCACGACCACCTCGAAGATGCCTTCCTGCAGCTGCGAAGCGCCAACGTTGACTTGCACTTCCACCGACGGGGCTTCCGATTCCAGGAAGATGCCGGGCGAATTGGGCTGCTCCAGCGACATGTCCTTCAGGTAGACGCGCTGGATATTGAAGAAGGGTTGATCGTCCTGCTGGGTGTTTTGCTGGTCGCTCATGTAAGGCTTCCGGGAGGATGGGCGTTGGGCGTGGCGGCGGCAGCGCCTGCGAGGCGCAAGGACTGGCCGGTGCCCGGTTGGAAAAGTGGAAAGCGCATATGGTACATGACGCGGGTGGCGATTTCACCCGCGCCGGCGCTCGGGACGGCCAGGAATCAGAGAGATCTGACCGGCAGCGCGATCAGGCCGCCAGCAGCGGCATCAGGCCGCCCTTGCGGTCCAGCGCCGAGAGGTCGTCGAAGCCGCCCACATGGGTCTCGTCGATGTAGATTTGCGGCACGGTACGGCGCCCGGTGCGCGACATCATCTCTTCGCGCTTGCCCGGTTCGCGGTCGATCAGGATCTTTTCGATCGCCTCGACCCCGCGGGACTTGAGCAGGCGTTCAGCCATGTTGCAATACGGGCACACCATGGTGCTGTACATGACGACGCGGGCCATGTGGGTTCTCCTTCAATGCGAGTGCGGCGCGCCAGGCGGACCGGGCGCGCTGTGACGGATGCGGCGGAATTGCCTGCGGGATCCGGGGCTTACTAGCCAGCGCTTACTTGACCAGCGGCAGCCCCGCCTGCTGCCAGGCGGCGATGCCGCCCTCGAGCGCATAGATCTCACTGTAACCGGCTTCCTTCAGCGCTGCCTGAGCCTTGCCTGAGCGCTGGCCGTTCTGGCATACCACGATGATGGGGGCCGCCTTGTCCTTTGCAAGACCCGCTGCGCGCGAGGCCAGGTCAGCCAGCGGGGCGCTCTTGGCCTGCGGCAAATGGCCCTTGGCGTACTCGGCGGGCTCGCGGATGTCGACCACGACGGCGCCGCGCTTGTTGATCAGTTGCGTGGCGGCGGCCGTATTGACGGACTTGGCGCCGGTGCTGCGAGAGATCGCAGGCCAGGCCAGCAGGCCGCCGGAGACCACGGCCAGGGCGATCAGGGCGAGGTTGTTGTAGTCGGCAAAGAAATTCACGTTGGCTTTCCGGTAGGTTGGGTCGGCGGCATTATAAAATACGCGGTTTGGTGTCCGGGCCCTGCCACAGCGGGCCACCCGTCATTGTCGCCTGTCCGAGACATGAACGCCCCATGAAGCACTTCGGATCAGGTGACGGCGCGGACGCACGCAGGTTACCTACTCTCTGGAAGCAGCAGCATGTACAAGCTCGTCCTTATCCGCCACGGCGAATCCACCTGGAACCTTGAAAACCGCTTCACCGGCTGGGTCGACGTCGACCTGACCGAAACCGGTGCTGCCCAGGCCCGTCAGTCCGGCAAGCTGCTCAAGGAAGCCGGCTTCGGCTTCGACATCGCCTACACCTCGGTGCTCAAGCGCGCCATCCGCACCCTGTGGCACGTGCAGGATGAAATGGACCTGATGTGGATCCCGGTGCGCAACGAATGGCGCCTGAACGAACGCCACTACGGCGCGCTGGCCGGGCTGAACAAGGCCGAGACCGCCGCCAAGTTCGGCGACGAGCAGGTGCTGGTGTGGCGCCGCAGCTATGACACGCCGCCCCCGGCGCTGGAGCCGGCCGATCCGCGCGCCTCGTTCGACGATCCGCGCTACGCCAATGTGCCGCGCAACGAGATCCCGCTGACCGAATGCCTGAAGGACACGGTCTCCCGCGTGATGCCGCTGTGGAACGAATCGATCGCTCCCGACATCCAATCCGGCAAGCGTGTGGTCATTGCCGCGCACGGCAACAGCATCCGCGCGCTGGTGAAGTACCTGGACCAGATTTCGGATGACGATATCGTCGGACTCAATATCCCCAACGGCACCCCGCTCGTGTACGAACTGGACGCAGACCTGCGCCCGATCCGCCACTACTACCTGGGCGACCAGGAAGCCATCGCCGCCTCGCTGGCGGCCGTGGCCAACCAGGGCAAGGCGCGCTGACGCCCGCCCGGGCAGCCGCGCCGGCGCCGGAGCGCCGGTGTGCGGCCGCCCACCCTGAACCGGGACGTGGCAGGTCCATTTCTCCACTCGCCCTTATACTGTCGGACACAAGCGCCCGCGATTCCGGTCTCCCCGGCGCCGGGCGCCCGCAGCCGGCATAATCCCCATACGTACAATCCGTACACGTTCAGGCAGCCCTCATGCGCAAGACGCTCAAGAACATCAGTCTAGTTTCTGTCGGCCTCGTCGCCGGCGTGCTCGCCACGCTGCAGATCTCGGCGACCGCACAGAACTCATCGGGCCCCCTGCCGCTGGACCAGTTGCGGCTGATGGCCGATATCTTCGGGCAGATCAAGCGCGAATACGTCGAGCCGGTCGATGACAAGAAGCTGCTGACCGAAGCCATCAAGGGCATGGTCGCCAGCCTCGACCCGCATTCGTCCTACCTGGACGAGAAGGACTTCAAGGAACTGCAGGAAGGCACCCGCGGCCGCTTTGCCGGCCTGGGCATCGAGATCTCGCAGGAGGAAGGCCTGGTCAAGGTGATTAACCCGATCGAGGACACGCCCGCGTTCCGCGCCGGCATCCAGCCGGGCGACCTGATCACCCGCATCGACGACAAGCCGGTGCGCGGCTTGCCGCTGGAGCAGGCGGTCAAGCGCATGCGCGGCGAGCCGGGCACCAAGGTCACGCTGACCATCTACCGCAAGAGCGAGGAACGCACCTTCCCGGTCTCGATCACGCGCGCCGAGATCCGCGTGCAGTCGGTCAAGGCCAAGATGCTCGACAACAATATCGGCTGGGTGCGCCTGACCAGTTTCCAGGAACGCACCGTCGCCGACCTGTCGCGCAAGCTGGTCGAACTGGCGCAGAAGAACCCCAACATGAAGGGCCTGGTGCTGGACCTGCGCAACAACGGCGGCGGCGTGCTGCAGGGCGCGGTCGGCGTGGCCGCGGCCTTCCTGCCGGAAGACGCCACCGTGGTCTCGACCAACGGCCAGGTGCCCGATGCCAAGCGCACCTACAAGGCGTCGTACAACAACTACCGCCTGTCGTCGCTGGAAGACGACCCGCTCAAGAGCCTGCCCGCGCTGTACAAGAAGATCCCGATGGTGGTGCTGACCAACGCCTACTCGGCCTCGGCTTCCGAGATCGTCGCGGGCGCGCTGCAGGACCACCACCGCGCCCAGATCATGGGCAAGACCACCTTCGGCAAGGGCTCGGTGCAGACCGTGCGCCCGCTGACCAACGACACCGGCATCAAGCTGACCATCGCGTACTACTACACGCCGAGCGGCAAGTCGATCCAGGCCAAGGGCATCCGCCCGGATATCCCGGTCGACCAGAACCCCGAGGGCGATCCGGACGACGCGCTGATCACGCGTGAGATCGATACCGAGCGCCACCTGCACAACAAGCAGGAATCGGAAGAGCCGGAGATGACCGAGCGCGAGCAGCGCCGTGTCGAGGAACTGCGCCGCCTCGAAGAAGAGAACGCGAAGAAGACCCCGGAAGAGCGCGAGAAGGACCGCCGCAAGAAGCCTGTGGAATTCGGCTCGGCCGAAGACTTCATGCTGCAGCAGGCGATCGCGCAGCTTAACGGCCAGCCGGTCAAGCGCTCCAAGTCAAAGCTGGAGACCAACCCGCCGGCCGACAATGGCAAGGCAGCGAAGCCGAAGGGCGGCGCCAAGCCGGCCGCCAAACCCGCCGCTCCGGCCCCGGGCAAGCAGCCGCCGGCGAGCGCGCCGATCGGCGAGCCGCTGGGGACGCCGACGGGCAAGGCGCCCTGAGGCGCTGATTTACACCGCCGGTGTGCTCCCCTCTCCCGCTTGCGGGAGAGGGGCCGGGGGAGAGGGCAGGAGTGTCAAAGGCTGGCGCCTGTGGGCTAAAACCGTTGGCCCCGCTTGATGTGGCTCCCAGCCAGACCACCCCTCACCCCAACCCTCTCCCCGTGAGGGGAGAGGGAGAACACCTTGCTTAGGCTAGCTCGCACGGCTTAGGCGCACCCAACACCGCTCTCCCCTTTGACTTGTTGCGGGACGAAATCATGAGCGACGACGACCAGTCCGACGGCCTCAACGACGAACAATTGCTGCGCTACTCCCGGCACATCCTGCTGGACGAGCTCGGCATCGAAGGGCAGCGGCGCCTGCTGTCCGGCCATGCGATGGTGATCGGCGCCGGCGGCCTGGGCGCCGCCGCGCTGCCCTTCCTGGCCTCGGCCGGCGTGGGCCGCATCACCATCGTCGACAATGACGAGGTCGATCTGACCAACCTGCAGCGCCAGATCATCCACACCACCGCCAACGTGGGCCGTCCCAAGGTCGACTCGGCGCGCGAAGGCATGCTGCGCATCAACCCGGGGCTGGACATCGTCACGGTGCCGGCGCGCGTGGGCGATACCGAGCTGGAACAGCTGGTTGCCTCGGCCAGCGTGGTGCTGGACTGCTGCGACAACTTCGCCACGCGCCAGGCGGTCAACCGCGCCTGCGTGCACCACAAGGTGCCGCTGGTGTCGGGGGCCGCGCTGCGCTTCGACGGCCAGATTAGCGTGTTCGACCGGCGCCAGCCCGAAGCGCCCTGCTACGCCTGCCTGTTCCCGCCGGCAGAGCCCGCGCCCGAAGTGGCCTGCGCCACCATGGGCGTGTTCGCGCCGCTGGTCGGCATGGTCGGCACGGTGCAGGCAGCCGAGGCACTCAAGCTGCTGGCCGGCGTGGGCGAGAGCCTGGCGGGACGACTGCTGATGGTCAACGCGCTGACGATGGAATGGACCACGATGCGGCTGGCCCGCACGCCGGATTGCCCGGTCTGCGGCGGGCATTGAACGCTCGAATGGGGCTGACGCTCAGTCCTGCGGCGCTGCGCGCGCGAGCAGCCAGTCGGTGACCGCGGCGCGGTCGCCGCGGAATACGATGCGCGCGTCGCGCTGCGCGCGCTGGTAGGCATACATGGGATCGTAGTAATCGCGCAGCAGGATCTCGATCCAGCCGCGGTGCAGCGCCACGTCGGCTGACTCGGCCTGCCGCGCCAGCGCCTGCTCCAGCAACGCCGACAACTTGCCGTAGCGCGTCCCGCCCAGCCGCGGCGCGATCGCCGCCATGGCGTCGCGCAGCCGGGCGGAATAAGCTTCGAAACCCGTGCCTTCGCCATGCCCGGCGATGAATTCCGCCGCCAGCCCCTGCACGTAGTCGCGCAGCACGCGCTCCACGCGTTCCTCGAAAGACGCCTCCAGCCACACCAGCGGACTGCCCTGCATGCGCTGCGTCAGCGCCTTCGGGACATCGCGGCTGCCGATAAAACGGCCCTCGTCTTCCACCACCAGCGCGCGGAAACGAGCGTCGATACGGCGCAGCACATCGATCGCCAGCGCGTTCTCGAAGTCCACCTGCTGCGGCTGCGCCAGCGCGCGCCTGCCGAAGGCCGAGCCGCGGTGCCGCGCATGGCCCTCGAGGTCGAGCGCGGCCGGCACGTCGGCCAGCACGTCGGTCTTGCCACTGCCGGTCATGCCGCCCAGCACCAGCCACTGCTGCTCGGCGGCCGCGGCATCGAGGGTGGCGATCAGGAAGGCGCGCATCGCCTTGTAGCCGCCAGCCACGCGCGGATAGTCGACGCCTGCATCATGCAGCCATTGCTGCACCAGCTGCGAGCGCAGCCCGCCGCGGAAGCAATACAGGTAGCCGTCCGGATGCGCACAGGCAAAGTCCGACCACGCGGCGATGCGGGCCGCCTTGCGCTCGCCCGACACCAGCTGGTGCCCCAGCACGATCGCGGCCTGCTGTCCTTTCTGGGCGTAGCACAGGCCGACGGCGTGCCGCTCGGCATCATCCATCAGCGGCAGGTTGACCGCGCCGGGAAAAGCGCCACGCGCGAACTCCAGCGGCGCTCGCACATCCAGCATCGGCACGCCACTGAGAAACAGGCTGCGAAAGTCCTCGGTATCAGCACGCATATCAGCCGGCCTCAGGCGACCTCCACGGCCAGCGCGGCACGTGCCACCATTTCTCCGATGGGCGCGAGCGACAGGCCGAGGCGCTGGCATTCGGCCGCGAACTCCGCTTCGCCGGCCAGCTCGACCGCCACCAGCAGCCCGCCGCTGGTCTGCGGATCGCACAGCACTGCTCGCTGCACCTCCGTCAACGGCGTGATGCGGTGGCCGTAGCTGTCGAAATTGCGCTGCGTGCCGCCCGGCACGCAGCCCTGGCCGATGTAGTCGACCACGTCGTCCAGCACCGGCACCGCGGCGTAATCCAGCCGCGCGGTCAGTCCGCTGCCGTCGGCCATCTCGACCAGGTGGCCGAGCAGCCCGAAGCCGGTCACGTCGGTCATCGCGCGCACGCCGGGCAGGCGTCCGAAGGCGCTGCCGGGACGGTTCAGCACGCACATCCAGTCGCGCGCGAGATTGCGGTTGTCGGTCCGCAGCAGGCCCTTCTTCTCGGCCGTGGTCAGCACGCCGATGCCCAGCGGCTTGGTCAGGTACAGCCGGCAGCCAGGCGTAGCGGTGTCGTTGCGCTTCATGTGGGCGTGCTCGACGATGCCGGTGACGGCTAGCCCGAAGATCGGCTCCGGCGCATCGATCGAATGTCCGCCGGCAAGCGGGATGCCTGCGTCGTCGCAGGCGCGGCGCCCGCCCGCCACCACCTCGCGCGCCACCTCGGGCGGCAGCACGTTGACTGGCCAGCCGAGGATGGCGATGGCCATCAGCGGGGCGCCACCCATTGCATAGATATCGCTGATCGCATTGGTGGCGGCGATGCGCCCGAAATCGAACGGGTCGTCGACGATGGGCATGAAGAAGTCCGTGGTCGACACCACGCCCCTGCCGCTATCCGTGCCATCGAGCGCATACACCGCCGCATCGTCGCGCGAGGCATTGCCGACCCACAGCCGCGGATCGAGGTGCTGCGCACCGCTGCCCGCGAGGATCACATCGAGCACTTTCGGGGAAATCTTGCAGCCGCAGCCAGCCCCGTGGCTGTACTGCGTCAGGCGGATTGGACCGGTGGTCATAGCTGGCTCCGTCGCAGCGCGCCGGCCGGGGAGGAGCCACTACCCGGCCAGGCACGCCTGGATGAAGAAAGGAATTGGAATGAGAAGGGTTACTGCCTGCAGCCGGACAACGTGGCAGCGCCGGGTGGCGCCGCGCGGTGGGACTGGCCGCCTTTGCAGCATACTGCAGCGGCGGCCGCGCCTGGGACGGACGGCTTACTGCTCGCCCGGCTCCATCTGCGACTGCAGGTAGTTCTGCAGGCCGACCTTGTCGATCAGGTCCAGCTGCGTTTCCAGGTATTCGATGTGTTCCTCGGTGTCGGTGAGGATATCGACCAGGATTTCGCGGCTGACGTAGTCGCCGACCGATTCGCAGTAGGCAATGCCTTCCTTGACGGTCTGGTGCGCGGTCTGCTCCAGCTTCAGGTCGCACTTGAGCATCTCGGGCGTGTCTTCGCCCAGCAGCAGCTTGTGCAGGTCCTGCAGGTTGGGCAGGCCGTCCAGCATCAGGATGCGGTCGATCAGGCGGTCGGCGTGCTTCATTTCGCCGATCGACTCCTTGTACTCGACGTCACCGAGCTTTTTCAGGCCCCAGTGGCGATACATGCGAGCGTGGAGGAAATACTGGTTGATCGCGGTCAGCTCGTTCTTGAGCTGGGCGTTCAGATGCTGGATGACCTTCTTGTCACCTTTCATTGGCGGCTCCTGTTGCATCGGGCCCGCGCAAAAACACGAAGCGGCGCCATTGGCGCCGCGTGCAGTCGGTGAGAATAGAAATGCGCAAAACGCGCCGCGAACTGACTTTCAGTTCACATAGGCGCGTTCAGGCAACCAACGCCTTGCGCTGGTCGTTCGCGACTGCCGGGTCCCGAGTGTCCATTATGGTACATGGGGCCGACACGGAACAGGAAGAAATCTCCACAACCTGGATGCTGGCGAGCGTGGCCACGGTAACGTTGCGCACCGCTGCGACACCCTCCTGCAACACTTGCTGCGCGCAGTCGCGGCAGCGTCCGCAACACGTGCCGACGCCAAGCGTCTCGGCCAGTTCGTCGAGGGTCTCGATGCCCAGGTGAGCGGCACCGTGGATCTCACGATCGGTGATCTGGTTGCAGATGCAGACGTACACAAATCCCTCCGTTGGGGCGCGTGGCACCGGCATGCCACTGCGAATGAACGTCAGAATATCAGAGATCGAAAATGATAACAATTCCCATTAGCACCATGGGAACGTCTCTGCACATCGGATCGGCAAACTGCATGAGGCGTGAAAAGAAGGCGGCGGAAGCGGCACTCATTGATCCAGTTAAGTGCCTTGTTTGCCACCTTGCCGCTTAGAAAACCCTGGTGTTGTCAGGGTCTGGCGATCTGGCTCAGCGCGGCCGCGAGGTCCTCGGGATCATAGGCATTGAGCACCTGGTCGACCAGAGGCTCGAGGTGCTGGCAATTGGCATGCAGGATTTCCTGCTTGACCCGCAGCAACTGCGCCGGGTGCATCGAGAATTCGCGCAGGCCCATGCCCAGCAGCAGCCGCGTCATGGAAGGATCGCCCGCCATTTCGCCGCACACGGCCACCGGAACGCCGGCGCGGTTGGCCTCGCGGATGGTGCGCGCCACCAGCTGCAGCACGGCCGGGTGCAGCGGATCGAACAGGTGCGCCACGGCATTGTCGGCGCGGTCGATCGCCAGTGTGTACTGGATCAGGTCGTTGGTGCCGATGGACAGGAAATCCATCTTGCGCAGGAACAACGGCAGCAGCAGCACCGCCGCCGGGATCTCGATCATGGCGCCGACCTTCATGCCGGGGTCGTACGGCTCGCCACGCTCGTCCAGCTGGCGCTTGGCCTTGGCGATCAGCGCCAGGGTCTGGTCGATCTCGCTGGCGTGCGCCAGCATCGGCACCAGCAGCCGCACCGGGCCGAAGGCCGAGGCGCGCAGCAGCGCCCGCAACTGGGTCAGGAACATGGTCGGCTCCGACAGCGACCAGCGGATCGCGCGCAGCCCCAGCGCCGGGTTCAGCGCCGTCTCGAAGTCATCGCCCCGCCCGTCGCCGCGGCCATCGCGTCCGTCGCGGCCGTCGAGCGGCTTGTCCGCGCCGATATCGATGGTGCGGATGGTCACCGGCAGCCCGTGCATGGCATCCACCGCGCCGCGGTAGGCCTGGAACTGCTCTTCCTCGTCCGGCAAATCGCCACGCCGGTTCATGAACAGGAACTCGGAACGGAACAGGCCGACGCCCACCGCGCCCGCAGACAGCGCGGCGCCGGCGTCCTCGGCCATCTCGATATTGGCCAGCAGCTCGATCTCGAGCCCGTCCAGCGTCACCGCCGGGGTATGGCGCAGCCGCTGCAGGCGCTTCTTCTCCAGAGCACGCTCGCTCTGCCGGTGGCGGTATTCCTCGAGGATGATGGCGGTCGGGTCGACGATCACCAGGCCGGCATCGCCGTCGAGGATGATCCAGTCGTCCTGGCGGATCAGCTCGCTCGCACTCTGCACCCCCACCGCGGCCGGGATGTCCAGGCTGCGCGCGACGATGGCGGTGTGCGAGGTGCGCCCGCCCAGGTCGGTAACGAAGCCGTGGAACACGGTGTGGCGGAACTGCAGCATGTCGGCCGGGGCGATGTCGTGGGCCACCACGATCACGCCCGGCGCCGGCTCGCCGTCCGCCGCCAGTGCCGGCACCGGCGCGGGCACCAGCACGGGGGCGCCGGCCAGCGCCTTCAGGATGCGCTCGACCACCTGCTGGATATCGGCCTTGCGCTCGCGCAGGTATTCGTCCTCGATCTCGTCGAACTGGCGCATCAGTTCTTCGAGCCGCGTGGTGAGTGCCCACTCTGCGTTGTAGCGGCGGCCCCGGATCAGCGCCTCGGGTTCGCGTGCCAGCGCCTCGTCATCGAGGATCATCGCGTGCACGTCAAGGAAGGCGCCCATCTCCTCGGGCGCGTCGCGCGGCAGGTCGCGCTTGAGCGCCGCCAGTTCCGCGCGCACCGCGGCGCGAGCGGAGCGCAGCCGCTCGACCTCGGCATCGAGTTGGTCTTCATCGACCAGGTAGTGCGACACGTCCAGCGCCGCGGGCGCGAGCAGGTGCGCGCGCCCGATGGCGACGCCGCGCGAGACCGGGATGCCGTGCAGGGCGAAAGGCATGTACCGCTCCGTCAGGAACGTTTAAGAATTCGGAGTTGCGGGATCGGGGCCGCCGGCCTCACTCCCCCTCACCAAACCGGTTGGCGATCAGCGCCAGCAACGCGTCCATGGCTTCCTGCTCGTCGGGCCCGTCGGTCTCGAGGGTCACCGTGGAGCCGATGCCGGCCGCCAGCATCATCACGCCCATGATGCTCTTGGCATCGACCTGGCGCCCGTTGCGGGACATCTTGACCTGGCTGACGAAGCTGCCTGCGAGCTGAGTCAGCTTTGCGGACGCGCGTGCATGCAGTCCGAGCTTATTGATGATGGTGGTGTCCCTCTGCAGCATATTTGTCGGGATGGTTGGCGGTTTGGTTCTGTACGGTGGTGGTGCCGACCTGCAGCACGCCCTGTGAGCCGCCCGCGAGCGCCTTGTTGACGAGCTGGTCGAGCTTTTCGGTGCGGTAGCAGATGGCGCGCACGAGCATGGGGAGATTGACGCCGGCCAGCACGCGCACGCGGCCCGGCTCGGCCAGGCGCGCGGCGATATTGGCCGGGGTCGCGCCAAAGATATCGGTCAGGACCAGCGCGCCGTTGTCTTCGCAAACGGCGGCCAGGCGGCGCCTGGCCTCGGCCAGCACCGCGGCGGGGTCCGCGTCGGGAAGGACGTCGATGGCTTCCAGCCGCTGCGGCTGGCCGCAGTAGACGTGGGCGGCGCAATCGCGCAAGGCCGAAGCCAGCGGGGTGTGCGCGATGATCAGGATGCCTGCCATGATGGTGAATCCGTTGGATTGCCCAGATTGTAGCAGGCGGCCCCCCGCGCTCCCGCTGCCAGCCGGAATGGTTGCCGGTCAGCTGCCGGCGGCACCCACGGCGTGTTCCAGCGCGTCGATGAACATCGCCGCGACGTGGAACCCGGTCTGCTGGGTGATTTCCTGGAAGCAGGTCGGACTCGTCACATTGACTTCCGTCAGGTAGTCGCCGATCACATCCAGGCCCACCAGCAGCAGGCCCTGCTCCCACAGCCCTGGCGCCAGCGCCTCGGCAATCTCGCGGTCGCGCTGGCTCAGCTCCTGCGCGCGGCCGCTGCCGCCGGCGGCCAGGTTGCCGCGCACTTCGCCGGCCATCGGCACGCGCGCCAGCGAATACGGCACCGGCACGCCGCCGATCAGCAGGATGCGCTTGTCACCGTCCTTGATCGCCGGGATATAGCGCTGCACCATCAGGGTGCGAGCACCGTCCTGGCCCAGCGTCTCGACAATGGCGGCAAGGTTCATGCCGTCCGCGCCCACCCGGAACACGCCCATGCCGCCCATGCCGTCGAGCGGCTTGACGATGATGTCGCGGTGCTCCGCATGAAAATCGCGGATACGCGCCAGGTCGCGCGTGACCAGCGTCGGCGTGATGAATTCCGGATGCTGGGCGATCGCCAGCTTCTCGGAATGGTCGCGGATCGCGCGCGGCTTGTTGAAGACGCGCGCGCCCTGCTGCTCGGCCAGCTCCAGCAACCAGGTGCTGGTGACGTACTCCATGTCGAACGGCGGGTCCTTGCGCATCAGCACCGCGTCGAAGGCCGACAGCGGCTCCAGCGCGCTGTTGCCTTCGCGGTACCAGACCTTGTCGTCACCCGTCAGGTGCAGGCGCGTGGCCAGCGTCTCGACGGTGCTGCCCGACAGGCACAGCTGCGGCTGCAGGCACCAGTACAGCTCGTGGCCGCGCGCGGCGGCCTCGGTCATCATGGCGTAGGTGGAGTCCTTGTAGGTCTTGAAGGTCTCCAGCGGATCGGTGATGAAGAGGATGCGCATCAGTCAGGACTCGTCAGGGCTCGTCACAGGATCGGGTTCGGGTCAGTCTTTTCAAGTTCGATCGACGCCGCCAGCAGCGCCAGCCGCGCCACCACGCCGTACATATAGAAGCGGTTCGGCACCGCCGCGCCCGGCTTGGCATGGCTGTCAGGGATGCCGTTGGGGGCGAACGCCAGCGGCACGAAATGCATGCCCGGGGCGTTCAGGTTTTCATCGTTGCCGCGGCCGGTGTGCACGCGGTAGAAGCCGCCCACCACGTAGCGGTCGATCATGTAGACCACCGGTTCGGCCACCGCCTCGTTGACCTTCTCGAAGGTATGCACGCCTTCCTGGATGATGACGTCGCTGACCTCGAGGCCTTCCTTGACGACGCTCATCTTGTTGCGCTCTTTCCGGTTCAGGCCCTTGACCTCGGACGGGTCGCGCACGGTCATGATGCCCATGCCGTAGGTGCCGGCATCCGCCTTGACCACCACGTACGGCGTTTCCTTGATACCGTACTCGCGGTACTTCTTGGCGATCTTCTTCAGCACGCCCTCGACCGCGTCGGCCAGCTCTTCCTCGCCCACGCGCTCGTGGAAATCCACGCCGGTGCAGCGGGCAAAGTACGGGTTGACCATCCACTGGTCGATGTCGATCAGCTTGGCGAACTTCTTTGCCACCTCGTCATAGGCGGCAAAGTGGCTGGTCTTGCGGCGGGTCGACCAGCCGGCATGCAGCGGCGGCAGCAGGTACTGCTCGTTGATGTTTTCCAGGATCGGCGGGATCCCGGCCGACAGGTCATTGTTCAGCAGGATCGAACAGGGATCGAAGTCCTTCAGCCCCAGCCGGCGGCCCTTGGTGCCCAGGCGCGCCAGTGGCTCGACCACCAGGGTCTGGCCGTCGGGCAGCTCGATCGGGGTCGGCTCGGTGATTTCCTCGGACAGCGAGCCCAGGCGCACATTCAGCCCGGCCTGGCGCATGATCAGCGACAGCCGCGCCACGTTCTGCAGGTAGAACATGTTGCGCGTGTGACGTTCCGGAATCAGCAGCAAGTTCTTGGCATCGGGGCAGATCTTCTCGATCGCCGCCATCGCCGCCTGCACGGCCAGCGGCAGCATTTCCGGGGCCAGGTTGTTGAAGCCGCCCGGAAACAGGTTGGTGTCGACCGGCGCCAGCTTGAAGCCAGCGTTGCGCAGGTCCACCGAACAATAGAACGGAGGCGTATGTTCCTGCCATTCCAGCCTGAACCAGCGCTCGATCGACGGGGTGGCGTCCAGGACCTTCTTCTCCAGTTCGAGCAGAGGACCGTTCAGCGCGGTGATGAGATGCGGGACCATATCCATCCTATAGATCGTCTTTATCGTTCGCCCCGATTGTAGAGGAACGGCCAAACAGGCGCTGGCACCCCCCTGATAAGGATATGCAGGCCATGGCATAAGGGGATAACGATATGGGGACGCCGCGTGGGAAATAAAGGGCCGGGGAAAGGCCAATGGCAGCGGGCAAAAAAAAGCGCGGCATCGCCGCGCTTTTAAATGGCCTGACAGATACGGGGAGCGTTCTGCAGGTGGAGGAAACTGCCTCACTGGCAATGTATGTGCCCCGCACATTAAAGACAATTGAAGCTTTTTAAGATCGGAGTTAAGCACTTTGCGAAAAGCCCGCACGCGTGCCGGGGAGATCGGCCGCCAGCCCGCGCCGGCATTGGGCTGGCGCCTTTTGCGAGTTTTCTCCGGCCCGCCGCCTTGCGGTCCGGGATAGCGTTGCGTCCGGTCATAATGCCCGCTTGATAAGACAAGGAAAAAAGCCCGGCACGCGGCCGGGCAAAACTCCTGAGAGACGATTCCCAATCAGCTCTCCAGCACAACACCTTTGCGATCAGGCTTCATACGCGGTCTCGCCGTGCGAGGTGATATCCAGGCCCTCGCGCTCTTCGTCTTCCGGCACCCGCAGGCCGATCAGCATGTCCACCAGCTTGTAGGCCACGAAGGACACGATGCCCGACCACACCACCGTGGTCAGCACGCCCTCGAACTGGATCCACAACTGGCCGGCAATCGAATAGTCTTCCGCCACCTTGTTGGCCACATAGTCGTAGATGCCGGTGCCGCCCAGGCTCGGCGCCGCGAACACGCCGGTCAGCAGCGCGCCCACGATGCCGCCCACGCCGTGCACGCCGAACACGTCCAGCGAGTCGTCCATGCCCAGCATGCGCTTCAGGCCGCTCACGCCCCAGAGGCACAGCAGGCCAGCCACCAGCCCCATCACGATCGAGCCCATCGGGCCGACGAAGCCGGCTGCGGGGGTGATTGCCACCAGGCCGGCCACCGCGCCCGAGGCGCCGCCCAGCATCGACGGCTTGCCCTTGCCGATCCACTCACCGAAGGTCCACGACAGCACCGCGGCGCAAGTCGCCAGGAGGGTGTTGACGAAGGCCAGGGCGGCACCGGCGCTGGCCTCCAGACCCGAGCCGGCGTTGAAGCCAAACCAGCCGAACCACAGCAGCGAGGCACCGACCATGGTGAAGGTCAGGCTGTGCGGACGGATCGCCTCGCGGCCGAAGCCGATGCGCTTGCCGAACAGGTACGCACCTACCAGGCCCGCCACGGCGGCATTGATGTGCACCACGGTGCCGCCCGCGTAGTCGAGCGCGCCCTTCTGGAACAGCCAGCCCGACTTGGCCGTCGCGGCAGCGCCGGCGGCAGCGTCGGTGTAGGCGTCAGGACCCGGCCAGAACCAGACCATGTGCGCCATCGGGATGTAGGCGAAGGTGAACCACAGCACCACGAACACCAGCACGGCCGAGAACTTGGCGCGCTCGGCGAAGGCGCCGATGATCAGGCCGCAGGTGATGCAGGCGAAGGCGCACTGGAAGGCGAAGAAGCCCAGTTCCGGGATCACCACGCCCTTGCTGAAGGTGGCCGCCATGGCTTCCACCGTCAGGCCCTTCATGAAGAGCCGGTCGGTGCCGCCGAAGAAGGCGTTGCCCTCGGTGAAGGCGAAGCTGTAGCCGTAGATCGCCCACAGCAGCGCCACCAGCGAGAAGATCACCAGGCATTGCATCAGCACCGACAGCATGTTCTTGGAACGCACCAGGCCGCCATAGAACAGCGCCAGGCCCGGCAGCGTCATCAGGATGACGAAGGCGGTGGCCACCAGCAGCCAGGCCACGTCGCCCTTGTTGGGCTGCGGGGCTGCCGGTGCGGCGGCGGCTTCGGCTGGAGCGGCCGGGGCCGCCGCCGCGGGGGCGGCAGCGGGCGCGGGTGCCGCCGCAGCGGCGGCAGGAGCGGGAGCGGGGGCCGCCGAGGCGGCCGGGGCCGAAGCCTCCGGCGCCGGCTTGTCCTGTGCGGCGGCCGGCGCGGACATGCCCACGCCGGCCGTGCCGATGGCCAGCGCCATTGCGCCCGCCGTCAGGAATCGCTTGATCCAGGTTTTCATGTGATTAACCTCTGTCTCTATGCTGTCTTGGGTCACAGGGCGTCGCCGCCGGTCTCGCCGGTGCGGATGCGGATGACCTGCTCGATCGGTGCCACGAAGATCTTGCCGTCGCCGATCTTGCCGGTGCGGGCCGATTTCTCGACCGCCTCGATGGCGCGCTCGACCACGTCGTCGGGCACCGCCACCTCGATCTTCACTTTGGGCAGGAAGTCGACGATGTACTCGGCGCCGCGGTAGAGCTCGGTATGGCCCTTCTGGCGGCCGAAGCCTTTCACTTCGGTGACGGTGATGCCGGACACGCCTACGTCCGACAGTGCTTCGCGCACTTCGTCGAGCTTGAACGGCTTGATGACTGCGATGATGAGTTTCATCCGGATTCTCCTTGGGGCAGGCCTGCTTCAGCCTGCCCGGCCTGCAGCGGTGATTAGAAAGTCTTGGTGATCGAGGCCCAGGCCGTCGCCTTGCCGAGGTAGCGGCCACGGTTGACGCTGGTGTACGCCACTTCCTTGGCGTTGGTGTCGACATAGGCCACCGCCAGCGCGAAGCCCTTGCCCAGGTCCTTGGTCAGGCCGATCTTCCAGTCGGTGTACGACGCGTCGCTGTTGTGCTTGACGCCCTGGTAGCCGACGTGCGCGTTCAGCGTCAGGTCCCAGAAATTCAGCGGCACGTTGGCGGTCAGGTCGACGTAGTAGCTGTTCTTGCTGTCGGCCCAGCCGAACAGGTTGGTGACCGAGTGCGAGTACTTCAGGAACACCGGACCCCAGCCGATGCCGGCATACAGCTCGGTGGTGTACGGGCGCGGGTTGTTGTAGCCGCCCGGGTAGTAGTACTCGAGCACGCCCAGGTCGTAGCTCAGTTCCACGCCCGACACCTTGAACGTGTTCTTGAAGCCGCCATAGAAGTCCATCTCGACCGGCGCCGACACGGCCGGATTGGCGTCCTCGAGCCAGCTGATGCTCGAGTTCCAGTTGCCCACGTAGAAGCCGCTCTCATGCGCGTAGTCGAAGCCGCCCTGAATGGCCGGACGCAGGTTGGTCTGGCTGATGCCGCGATAGCGGTAATCAGAGACCAGCGATACGTTGGCCGTAAAGGTGTGCGGCGATGCCGGCTCGGCAGCGGGCGCCGGGGCCGCGTCGGTGCTCTGCGCGACGGCGGTGGCGGCGGCGCTGGACAGGACGACCGCGCTGACTGCAAGGGCCAACTTCTTCATGGATTTTTTCTCCTTTTCCTTGTGGCTCGGATTTCGTTTATTTGAATTTCGGTGAGGCAGGCGGCATCACTACTGCAACTGCCGTGCCAGCCGTTTGAAAAGTTCCCGGCGCAGGCAGGCGTCCCACCGTCGCAGTGAACCGCGGTGACCCAATCCACGCTTGAATCTGCCTTTCACCAAAGGCAAATCACGTTAAAAGGTGTAAAGGCGGGCACGCCGGAGCTTTCGTCCACGTGCCGCACGGGCGATAATCGAGTCCTGACGGTGGCTGCGTGCGGCCCTGCCACGGGGTTCCGCCCGCATTGGGGGCGCCCAAAACCTGTGCGAAAGCGCGCTATACGCCAGATGCCCACCGGGATTGGCACCAGTCAGGTGCACAAAGGAGAAACCATGAAACCGACCGATCTCTTCAACGACCTGCAGAACAAGGTCAGCGAGGCGCTGCGCAATTCGCCGGCAAGGGATATCGAGAAGAACGTGCGCAGCATGATGACGCAGGGCTTCGCCCGGCTCGACCTGGTCACCCGCGAGGAATTCGACGTCCAGTCGCAGGTGCTGGCCCGCACGCGCTCGCGGCTCGAGGAACTCGAGGCCCGCGTGGCCGAGCTGGAGCGCCGTGCCGGGATCCCGCCGGGCGCCGGTGCGGTGGACTCGACCGGAGGCGCATGAGGCCGCCGGTCAGGCATCGCTTCACCAGCCTGTCTGAAGGCCGCCAATCCTGGCGGCCTTTTTCGTTAACAAATCGGAGACAGTCCGACTTCGTGGGAGGCCCGGCATGAGCCTCGCCGTCCTGGGCAGCCGGGCGCTGACTGGCATAGCGGCGCCGCCGGTGCGCGTCGAAACCCACCTGGCCAACGGCCTGCCGGTATTCATGATCGTCGGCCTGGCCGACACCGGCGTACGCGAGAGCCGCGAGCGCGTGCGCGCCGCCATCCTCAACAGCGGCTACGAGTTCCCCAACCGCCGCATCACCGTCAACCTGGCCCCGGCCGATTTACCCAAAGAGTCCGGCCGCTTCGACCTGGCGATCGCGCTGGGCATCCTGGCCGCCAGCGGCCAGATTCCCGCCGATGCGCTCGACCACCATGAATTCGCCGCCGAGCTGTCCCTGTCCGGCGAACTGCGGCCGGTGCGTGGCGCGTTGGCCATGGCGATGGGCCTGGCGCAGGATAACGCCGCGCGCCACGCTGCCGGCGCCGGCCCACGCGCTTTCCTGGTGGCCCGCGACAACGGTCCCGAAGCGGCATTGATCGAAGACCTGGCGGTCCACGCCGCCGTCACGTTGCGCGAGGTATGCGACCACCTCGGCGCCCGGTCCGACGCCCGTCTGCCGCGTGCCGTCCCCGCCGCGCTGCCGGAATCAATCGCCAGCGGCCCCGACATGCGCGATGTTCGCGGCCAGGCGCAGGCGCGCCGCGCCATGGAACTGGCAGCCGCCGGCCGGCACTCGGCCCTGCTGGTCGGCCCGCCCGGCACCGGCAAGTCGATGCTGGCGCAGCGGCTGCCGGGCCTGCTGCCGCCGATGTCGCTGCAGGAGGCACTGGAATCCGCCGCGGTCATGAGCCTGACGCCGGGCGGCTTCCATACCGCGCTGTGGGGCCAGCGGCCCTGCCGCGCGCCGCACCACACCGCGTCGGGCCCGGCCATGGTCGGCGGCGGCGGCAATCCGCGGCCGGGCGAGATCTCGCTGGCGCACCACGGCGTCCTGTTCCTGGATGAGTTACCAGAATTCGACCGCCGGGTACTCGAAGTCCTGCGCGAGCCGCTGGAGTCCGGGCGCATCACCATCTCGCGTGCCAACGGGCACGTCGACTTTCCCGCGTGCTTCCAGTTCGTGGCGGCGATGAATCCGTGCCCGTGCGGCTACCTTGGCCATCCCGACCGCCCCTGCCGCTGCACCCCCGACCAGGTGCGCCGCTACCAGTCGCGCATTTCCGGGCCGATGCTCGACCGGATCGACCTGCAGATCGAAGTACCCGCCCAGGACCAGGGCGAGATGCTCGACGGCCCGCCCGGCGAACCCAGCGCCACGGTACGCGAGCGCGTGCTGGCGGCGCGCATGCTGCAGCTGACGCGGCAAGGCAAGCCCAATAGCGAGCTGGGCGGGCGCGAGATCGAGCAGCACTGCGTGCCGGAGCCGCAGGCACAGGCGCTGCTGCGCGGGGCGATGACGCGGCTGGCGTGGTCGGCACGCTCGTACTTCCGCGTGCTGAAGGTGGCGCGCACGATTGCCGACCTGGAAGGCGCGGCGGTGCCGACCGCCGGGCACGTGGCCGAGGCAATCCAGTACCGGCGCGCGTTGCGGACAGTGTCAGGCTAGGCGAGCAGCAAAGCGGCACTGGCATGCGCCGGGCCTTGCTGCGTGCCCACCCACACCGTCCGCCCGATCAAGCTTCCTCCGACCACTGCACGCCCTCGCGCGCCATGAATGCCGACGACGCCGCCGGTCCCCATGTGCCTGAGGTATAAGGCCGCGGCCCTTCGTCCTGCTGCCGCCACGCCTCCAGGATCGGGTCGACCCAGGTCCATGCGGCCTGCAGTTCGTCGTGCCGCACGAACAACGCCAGCCGGCCGCGGATCACGTCGAGCAGCAGCCGCTCATAGGCCTCGGCGCGCCGCGTGGTGAAGGCCGAGTCCAGGTCCAGCGCCAGGCTCAGCGGCTTGAGCTTCATGCCTTCGCCCGGTTGCTTGACCATCAGCATCAGCCGCACCGACTCCTCCGGCTGCAGCCGGATCACCATGCGGTTGGCGCGCAGCGTGCTGCCGGGATCGAAGATCGAGTGCGGCACGCCGGCAAACTGGATCACCACTTCGGTCACCCGTTCCTGCATGCGCTTGCCGGTGCGCAGGTAGAACGGCACCTTGTTCCAGCGCCAGGTACTCAGCTCCGCGCGCATCGCGACGAAGGTCTCGGTGCGGCTGTCCGCCGGGATGCCGTCTTCCTGCAGGTAGCCGCGCACCAGCTCGCCGCCGATGGCACCCGCGGTGTACTGGCCGCGCACGGTATTGCGGCGCACGTCCTCGGGCGACATCGGGCGCAATGAGCGCAAGACCTTGAGCTTCTCGTCGCGCACGGCGTCCGAGTTGAGCGATGCGGGCGGCTCCATCGCCAGGATGCTGACCAGTTGCAGCAGGTGGTTCTGGATCATGTCGCGCATGGCCCCGGCCTCGTCATAGAAGCCGCCGCGCGAGCCCACGCCGACCGTCTCGGCCACGGTGATCTGCACGCTGCATACGAACGGCGCGCGCCACAGCGGCTCGAAGATCGAATTCCCGAAGCGCAGCGCCATCAGGTTCTGCACCGTTTCCTTGCCGAGGTAATGGTCGATGCGGTAGGTGCGGTCTTCGCTGAAGTAGCGGCTGACCACTTCGCCAATAGAGATCGCGGAGGCCAGGTCAACGCCCAGCGGTTTCTCCAGCACCAGGCGCGAGTCGTCGGCGATCAGTCTATGGCCGGCGAGGTTGTCGCAGGTCGCGGCGAACAGCCCCGGCGGCATTGCCATGTAAAAAATGCGCAGCGCGTCGTTGCGCAGCTGCGCGGCCAGCGCGGGATAGTCGCCAGGCTGCGATGCATCCAGGCGTACGTAGTCGAGCCGCTGCAGGAAGGCCTGCCACTTGACCGGATCGAGATAGCGCGCATCGACAAAGCCCTGCGCGCTCTCGTCGGCGAAGTGGACGAAGGCGTCGGCATTCCACGGATGGCGGCCGACGCCGATGATACGGGTGCCGTCGGGCAGGTTGCCGTCGCGATGGCACATATACAGCGAAGGCAGCAGTTTGCGCGCCGACAGGTCGCCGGCGCCGCCGAAGATGACGAGATCCAGCGGCCGCGGGTCGGCGCTGCCGAAGGAAGAGGCGGAACGGGTGGATTGCATGGCGGGCTCCTTGCATGCGGGGGGCATCGGCGGAATGGGAAAGGCTCAGCGTGTCACGGTCACCTTGCGCAGGAATTGCGACTGATCAGGATTGATGCCGCGCGGCATCGGGCCAGCTGCGCTGCGACCTTCGCGGGCGCGCTATGCGCTTCTTCAATCGTTGCCGACACAGCATTCTCCTTCGACATGCACGCTGCGCACCGACAGCGCGCGGTCCAGCACGACCACGTCGGCCCAGCAGCCAGCGGCGAGCGCGCCACGGTCGGTCAAGCCAAGGTACTGCGCCGGATACAGCGACACGCGCCGGGCGGCATCCGCCAGGTCGAGTCCGATCGCCACGAAATTGCGCAGCGCCTGGTCCATCGTCAGTACGCTGCCGGCCAGCGTGCCATCGGCCAGCCGCACGCTGCCGTCCAACTTGTAGACGGTCTGGCTGCCGAGGTGGTACACGCCGTCCGGCATGCCCACCGCGGCGGTGGCATCGGTCACCGCATACAGCCGCGGGATCGCGCGCAAAGCGGCGCGGATGGCACCGGGATGCACATGCAGCAGGTCCGGGATCAACTCGGCGAATTCGGCATGCGCCAGCGCCGCCGCGACCATGCCCGGCGCGCGGTGCTGCAGCGGCGTCATGGCGTTGAACAGGTGGGTAAAACCAGACGCGCCGGCCTCGAGCGCGGCGACCGCGTCCTCATACGAGCCCAGCGTATGGCCCAGCTGCACGCGCACGCCGCGCGCGGCCAGCGTGCGGATGATGTCAAGGTGGCCAGGCAGTTCAGGCGCCAGCGTGACCACGCGGATCGGCGCCGCGTCCAGATACTGCTCCAGCTGACCCGGCGTGGCGATTGCCGATGCGTCGGGCTGCGCGCCGAGCTTGCCGGGATTGATATACGGCCCCTCCAGATGCACCCCGAGCATGCGCGCCGCGCCGGGCGGCCGCCCGCGGCTGGCACGCTCCAGCCCCTGCAGTGCCGGCAGCAGCACCTCCGGCGGAGCGGTCATGGTGCTGCCCAGCAGGCTGGTAGTGCCGAAGCGCACGTGTGTGCGCAGGATCGCCGGGACCGCTGCCTCACCGTCCATGAAGTCCTTGCCGCCGCCGCCGTGGTTAAGCAGGTCGACAAACCCCGGCAGCACATACGGAGCATCGTTGCCCTTTGGCGTGGCGGACACGCCGTCGATGCGCTCGATCCGTCCGTCCGGGCCGGCGTGGATCTCGCCGAGAACCCAGCCGGCAGGCGTCAGGATGTTTCCTTTCATGGCAGTCCTCTCCACATCACCGGCGAACTGACTCGACGTGCCGTACAGCAATGTGCGCTTCGACAACTTCGACAAGTCATACTTTGCGCCCAGTGTGACAAGCGTGCATTTCGAGCGCCGCCGCGCCACGCCGGGGCAGGCCTTGGCGCGCCAATTGCAGGAGGGGAAAGAATCGCCAGGCCGGCCCGGCTGCCTCTGACCGATCGGCAAGCCGGTGCTGCGCGCCGTCATCGCCGGCGAAGGATTGGCCGCGCGCCTGAAAACGCCGCGGGCTAGCCGCTGCGGCATCGCGCGGCGCACCGGCTACACAATGGCGACGAGCCGGTCGAGCTGACCGACGGGTACTGCCTGAACGGCTGCTACGAACTGAAGCAGTAGTTTCAGCGGTAAGGTGCGGCAACGGGCGGTTCGACCGGCGGCGGGATCGGGTCCTCTTCTGGCGGCAGGGGCAAGTCAGGCGGCACGCCAGGTGGCAACGGTTCCTCCACCGGGGGCACGGTATGGCGCGGCATCACGCGCGCGCCGGCGCGGGGGTTCGGCGAAACGGGCATATGGGGGATCTCCGTGACCGGGGGCACCCCCTCATTGAAGCAAACCCGGCGCGCACGCGCCAGTGCTGCGGCTCAGGCGTGCTGCCGGCGCACGAAAAACAGCGCGGCGCCAACCGCCATCAGCACGCTGCCGAAGAAGCGGTTCTGCCAGCGCACCGCGCGGGCGTTGCGGAACAGGCCCTGCATGCGCGAGGCCAGCAGCGCGTAGCCGTGCATCACCACCAGGTCGACGCAGCACATGGTCAGCGCCAGGATCGCAAGCTGCGGCGCGAGCGGGTGGTTGGGGTCGATAAACTGCGGCAGCACTGCGACCATGAAGATGATGCCCTTGGGATTGGTCACGTTGGTCAGCAGGCCGGTGGCGAAACGCCGGCGTGGGCTCATCACGGCCACGCGTGCGGGGCCCTCGCTGGCACCCTCGCTGCTTTGCACCTTCGCGCGCCACTGCTGCAAGCCCAGGTAGATCAGGTACAGCGCGCCGACGGTCTTCACCACCATGAAGGCCTGCTCTGAAGCCAGCAGCAGCGCGCCCAGCCCGCCGCCGGCCACCAGCAGCACGATCACCAACCCGGTCTGCAGCCCGAAGATGGTGGTGGTGGTCTTGCGCAGGCCATACGACAGGCCGTGGCTCATCGACAGCACCGCCCCCGATCCCGGCGACACCGCAATCACCCAGCACGCGGCGAAATAAGCCAGCCACACTTCCCAACGCATTTCGATTCTCCTTTGACGACAATTGCCGCCGCCGCACTGACGCGGCCTCGGCGCAAACCCTGTTTTCCTGCGGCGCCTTTCGGGACGTCAGAACGGATGGAAGCCGCCGAGGAACTGCTCCACCTGCTCGGCCTGGCGCTGGTTGCGCGCGGCGTCGCCGGACTCCAGCACCACCGCCTGGTAGGCACGCGTGCCCACCGCCACCAGCCGCGCGGTCAGCCGCCGTGGCGACTGGTCCTGCGGCGACACGCCGCTGGCCTGCATTTCCACGCCGGCAAGCGGCCGCCCCGGCTTGTCGGCGGTCGTGATCGTGACCGGTCGCGTGCGCGGCGGCTCGCCCGACGCCGTGCCCAGATTGGCCAGCAGGCCCGCCTGCATCGCCGCCAACGCCTCGCGCCGCAGCGCTTCGTCGTCGGCGGGCAGCGTGACCACGCCCACGGCGAACAGCGTGTCGTCGACGCGCGCGGCATCCATCGTCATCGGCAGCTTGCGGCCGGCGATGGTGACATCGCGAGCGGCGCTGCTGGGCTTGCCGGGGTAGAGCGCGGCATAGGCGCCCTCGCCGGACTGGATCGTGCGCCAGTCATAGCGGGGCGAACAGGCGCAGAGCGCCAGCGCTACGCATGCGGCGGCGCGGCGCAACATGGGACTGCGGGCCAGACTGCGGGTGGCAGCGGCAGGGCTCGACGGGGGCGAAAGAGGACGCATGGGGAAGCGTGTGGCGGACAGCGCGCGCAGGCCATGGAGCGGCTCTGGCGGCCGCCGTCGCCTTCGGGCGGAAACCGGTATTATCGCGGAAGCGGCGTCCCGGTGCATGGTGCGCCGCCTGACAGCTTTTTCCTGACCGCATGCCTGCTCCCGCCCTGCCCCGCCTCGCCGTACCAGCCCGGACCGCCCTGTTCCGTGTGGCCGCCTGCGCGCTGCTGGCAACGGCCGCCGGCACGGCGCAGGCCGCGGGCACGGCGCACCTGCCTGCCGCCACCGACCTGGCCGCGCACGGTGCAGAGGCCGCGCGGCGCGGCGAGCCGCTGGTGGTGCTGGTGTCGATGCCGGGATGCGGCTATTGCGACGCGGTGCGCCGCAACTATCTCGGCCCGCAGGCCGCCGCCGGCGAAATCGCGGTGCGCGAGCTGGACCTGACCGCCGCCACGCCGCTGCGCGATGCCGACGGCAGCGTGACCACCGCGCGCGACTGGGCGCGGGCGCACCAGGTGCGGGTGGCGCCGACGGTGCTGTTCCTCGATCGGCAGGGCCGCGCCGCCGCCAGTCCGCTGCGCGGCATGCAGCCCGATTTCTACGGCGCCTACCTGGAGCAGGCGCTGGACCAGGCACGCGCCGCCATCGCCACCCGGCGCTGAACCGCGCCGCGGCGCCGGCATCGCGGCAGATTGCCGCAGTACACTCCGGGCAGCACGGCGGCGCCTGCGGCATTAGAATGTGGCATTGCCCGAAGAGAATTCGCTTTCCCGCCTTCCGCCTTCCCCCTTCCCATGACCACTTCCGCTTCCGCCGAGTCCTCCC
The DNA here is from genome assembly GCF_044748965.1 of Cupriavidus sp. NPDC089707. Lineage (NCBI taxonomy): Bacteria > Pseudomonadati > Pseudomonadota > Betaproteobacteria > Burkholderiales > Burkholderiaceae > Cupriavidus > Cupriavidus sp. NPDC089707. Next base: position 2,901 of record NZ_JBIVHB010000001.1, on the reverse strand, counting down.
GCAAGCCCTGGCCCATCGTCGCCGCCGTCGTCGTGCTGGCGCTGCTGGGCTGGTTTGGCTACCGCGCGCTGGCGCCGGCCAATGCCGCGCCGGCCGCCACGTTCACGCTGCTGTCGGGGGAAAAGCTCAGCACCGCCGACCTGAAGGGCAAGGTCTACCTGGTCAATTTCTGGGCCACCAGCTGCGCCACCTGCATCAAGGAAATGCCCGACATGGTCAAGACCTACGAGCAGTTCAAGGGCAAGGGGCTGGAGTTCGTCGCCGTGGCGATGAACTATGATCCGCCGATGTACGTGATGAACTACGCCAAAACGCGTGGGCTGCCATTCAAAGTCGCGATGGATTCGGATGGCTCCGCTGCTAGGGCCTTCGGCAATGTGCAGCTGACGCCGACCACCTTCGTGGTCGACAAGGACGGACGCATCCTCAAGCGCTATGTGGGCGAGCCCGAGTGGGATGCGCTGCACAAGCTGCTGGACGGCGCGCTGGCAAAGTCTGCGTAACGCTGTCGCCCGCAACATTCAGGAAAAGGTGCTCATCGAGCACCTTTTTTGTTGGTTCGTGCCCGATCCCGCGCGAAGCGGCTTGCACTGCCGGGCTGTATGGATATACAGTTAGCGCCAGCTTTTTTGCCAGCCCAATCCTCTTTGCTGCCTGTGTCACTGGACCTTGCCCCCGCCGCGGATCTTGAATCCGCCCTTGCCCCCGATGCGGCCGACAAAGGCCCCACCTACCTGTCAAGACTCAACCCGGAGCAGCGCGCCGCGGTAGAGCATGGCAGCGACGGGCCGCTGCTGGTCATCGCCGGCGCGGGATCGGGCAAGACCAACACGCTGGCGCACCGGGTCGCGCACCTGGTGCTGGGCGGCGCCGATCCGCGCCGCATCCTGCTGCTGACCTTCTCGCGCCGCGCCGCCGCCGAAATGGGCCGGCGCGTCGAGCGCATCGTCGACCAGGCGCTGGGCACGCAGACCGGCGCGGGCCGCGCGGCGATGCAATGGTCGGGCACCTTCCATGCCATCGGCGCGCGCCTGCTGCGCGAATACGCCGAGACGCTGGGCCTGTCGCCCGCCTTCACGATCAGCGACCGCGGCGATGCGGCCGACCTGATGCACGTGGTGCGCCACGACCTGGGCCTGTCCGAGACCGCCAGCCGCTTCCCCAAGAAAGAGACCTGCCTGTCGATCTACTCGCGCGTGGTCAACACGCAGGCGCCGCTGGAGGACGTGCTCAAGCAGCAGTTCCCGCGCTACGCGATGTGGGCCGATGCGCTGCGCGCGCTGTTTGCCGGCTATGTCGAGGCCAAGCAGAAGCAGCACGTGCTCGATTACGACGACCTGCTGCTGTACTGGGCGCAGGCCATGGCCGAACCGGCCATCGCGCAGGACATTGGCGCGCGCTTCGACCATATCCTGGTCGACGAATACCAGGACACCAACGCGCTGCAGGCGTCGATCCTGCTGGCGATGCGGCCCGATGGCCGCGGCCTGACCGTGGTCGGCGACGATGCGCAGTCGATCTACGCGTTCCGCGGCGCGACCGTGCGCAATATCCTCGATTTTCCGCAGCAGTTCACGCCGCCCGCGCAGCAGGTGACGCTGTCGCAGAACTACCGCTCGACGCAGCCGATCCTGCAGGCCGCCAACGCCGTGATCGGACTGGCGGCCGAGCGCTATACCAAGGATCTCTGGTCCGAGCGGCTGTCAGCCGAGAAGCCCGGCATCATCGTCGTCAACGACGAGGCCGCCCAGGCGCGCTACGTGGTCGAGCAGGTGCTGGCGCGGCGCGAGGCCGGCCTGGCGCTGATGGCGCAAGCGGTGCTGTTCCGTGCCGCCGACCACAGCGCGCAGGTGGAGATCGAACTGGCGCGCCGCAACATCCCGTTCGTGAAGTTCGGCGGGCTCAAGTTCCTGGAATCGACGCACGTGAAGGACGTGCTGGCCGTGGTGCGCTGGCTGGAAAACCCGCGCGACCGCATGGCAGGCTTTCGCACGCTGCAACTGCTGCCGGGCATCGGCCCCAAGACCGCGGCACGCGTGCTCGATGCGCTGGCGCTGGCCACCGAGCCGCTGTTCTCGCTGCAGGAATTCGAACCGCCGCCGGCCGCCGCACCCGCGTGGGCCGACCTGCTGACGCTGGCGCGCGCGCTGATGGCGCCGGCCTCGCCGTGGCCTTCGGAATTCGAGCAGGTGCTGGCCTGGTACACGCCGCACCTCGAACGCCTGCACGACGACGCCGCAGCGCGCCAGGCCGACCTGCAGCAACTGGAACGCATCGCCGCCACCTACGGCGCGCGCGAGCGCTTCCTGACCGAACTGACGCTGGACCCGCCCAGTGCGTCGAGCGATGAATCCGGCGTGCCTTCGCGCGACGAGGACTACCTGATCCTGTCGACCATCCACTCGGCCAAGGGGCAGGAGTGGAAGGCGGTGTATGTGCTGAATGCCGTCGATGGCTGCATGCCGAGCGACCTGGCGACGGGCACGACGGAAGAGATCGAGGAAGAACGGCGGCTGATGTATGTGGCGATGACGCGGGCCAAGGATCATCTGGACGTCATCGTGCCGCAGCGGTTCTACGTGCACCAGCAGGTGGGATTTGGCGACCGGCATGTGTATGCGTCGCGTACGCGATTCATTCCGAATCGCGTGATGCCGAATTTCCACAGCCGGTCATGGCCGCCGCCGCCGATGCCTGGCGAAGGGACGGTGAAACCGGCGCTGGCGCCGGTGGATCTGGCCAGCCGGATGCGGAATATGTGGCGGTGAGTTGTGCCTTCGCGCCGGTTTGCTCCCCTTTCCCGCTTGCGGGAGAGCAACTGTGTTTAAAGTCAAGGCGTAACGGAAGGCAGAACATGCTTAGCCGGGTCCCACATTGCGCCGTCTCTGGCCATCGCATTCA